>PBPL01000040.1 GCA_002724675.1 Deltaproteobacteria bacterium
GATCTGAGATTCCCCCAGCACCATCGACTCCAGGGAGCCCGAGACTCGGAACAGGTGACGTACGGCCTCATCGGCTGTGTATTCGACAAGGTGAGAGGAGAGTTGAGCCTCAGGAAGCCCCGCCCAAGTGCCCAGGAGCTTGAAGACTTCCCCGTTACAAATCCCGTCGCCCACATAGACCACCTCAAACCGGTTGCAGGTCGAAAGGATCACAGCCTCTCGAACTCCATCCAGGTCGTTGAGTTGACGAAGCGCCCCCGGCAGCTCGTCCTCGCTGAGGGACAAGAGCTCACGCACCTCGACCTCTGCGTGCCGATGGTCGGTACCGCAGATGCGAATCTTCATACGAACAGAAGCCCCACCAACGCCAGGAAGCCCAGGAAGCCCAGGATCGCAATCCACGCGGCCTTGCGGCCCCGCCAGCCCAGCAGGTGCCGCGCCTGCCAACCGAGGGCATAGAAGAGCCACAGAGCCAGCGTCGCGATGACCTTGGGACGGAACTGGTCCCCGTCCACATCGTCGGCAACAGCCAGGAAGGCTCCCGAGACGATCACGAGGCTCAGACAGGCGAGCCCTGCTCCAAAGCCACTGTGCACAAGCCCACCGAGCACCTCCAGGGGGGGCAAACGCACCCCTCCTCCTCCGGCGATACGCTTCTTCTTCAGTCGCGCATCCTGAAGCAGATAGGCCAGGCCAGCTCCAAAGGCCAGGGCGAACAAGGCCATGCTCCCTATGTTCGCTGAGAGATGGATCGGCAACCACGCAGGCCCTGGTCCATCGGGCAAGAAGGCGACGACCTGTGCTGAGCGCGGCGCGAGCACTGCCGCAAGACACAGACCCAGAGCAACGGGAGCCAAGAACGCGCCCAGCACCCGGGTCTTAGGACGCCAGAAGCCAAGGGCTATGACCACTGCCATCAGCCCCCAGGCCAGGGTCACGAACGCGTGGTCCCAGACCCGCGCGCCAGCGTCTGCGGCACCCAAACCAAGTATGGCCGAAGCGGCCACTAGGGTGTGCATCCCGAACGCGCCAAGCAGCGTTCGGGATGGCCAGCCCGGAAGAACCGTTCGAGACAGAGACAGGCTCGCTGCAAACAGTCCCGTAACCGCCCCATAACCGAGGAGGGTGACAACGAAGAGCAACGCAGTGAGGCCATCAGACATGGTCGATGCTCTAGTTTCGCCGAAGCCGGCTGAAGAAACCACGCGGCTTCGCCTGGTCGTCCTCTCCCGACTCGTCGGCAACACCTTGCCCTCGCTGATCCATCAGCCTTAGTTCTCTCGTGGCGTTGGCGTGTCCGTTCAGCGACGCAGCAGCTGCCTTCTCGAACCACTTTCGTGCCCCGGCAAAGTCCTTCTGGAGGAGTCGAACGCGCCCCATGTAGTACAGAGCTTCGCCTGGGTTGACACCCATGCCCCTCGCCTGCTCCAGGTCCGCAAACGCCTGTTCGTGGTCAGCATGGTCGGCCAAGAAGCGAGACCATCCGAGCATGAGCCGGGCCTCGAAGCTGTGCTCGTCGTGGAGGGTTGCATCCCGATACGCCTCCCGAGCCCGCTCGTACTTCTTGTTCTTCATCAAGATGCGGGCCTGCGCCAGAGACACCTTCCCCCGGTCGCGGTCCCTGGCACCAGCACCCTCCTCCCCACCAGACGACCGGCGCGCATCGAGGTACTCGCGTCTCTGATCGGCATCCCCCAAGACCTCGTAGGCCTCCTGGACTCGACCGTAGACCTCCGCGGCAGTCGCAACAACTCGAGGGTGGACGCCGAACAAGCTGTCTGGGTGGTACAGCCGAGAGAGTTGGCGCATGGCGTGCTTGAGGTCCTTGTCCGATGCCGTCGGTTGGAGCCCGAGGACTTGGTAGTGGTCGGCTCCATGCTGGCGGTGCAGTTCCTGAATCATGGAGTGAAGACGGCTTGAGGTTTCCTCATCAAACAGCGTGGGAACAAAATCCAGATAGCCCAGCTCGCGGAGAAACGACAAGGAAGCCACGACATCCTCTCCCTCGGCCCCCTCCGCGATCGCAGCATCCACGACCTCGCCAAACGAACTCCCTTCGCAACCTGGACCGGTGAGGCGCGCCAAGAGCCGCGCATCCTCGTCATTCTGCTTCGTCACACGAACAGAACGCTTCGCCGGCAACGACAGCCAAAGGGGTGAGTCCCGGCGCCCCTGACCCGAGCCGCTCCGTAGGACGCCCCCGCGCCGACCCTCCATCAACACGGACAGAACAGGCCGGGGCGCCCCGAGACGACTCACCGGCTCTCCGCCAGGAAGACAGTGCAGCGTACCGGCAGCACAGCTCAGCACCTCGTTGAGAAGTCGGTCTCGAGTCTGCTCCCTGAGTTGATCCACCTGGTGCATGGCCACGGCACGAAGCGCCAGAAGCAGTCCCACTTCCTCCTCTTCATTGTTGAAGACAACATCGGGAACCTTCGCAGCATCCAGCTGCCCGGACAATTGGGCGGTCTTGAGCAGGGCCCCCTGACCCTCGACAGACACCCCGGCCAACAGCCCCTCAGCCATCCAACAATCGACCGAATCACCCCCTTGAGGGCTGACTCGAAGACAACCAGTCCAGCCAAGGCGATCGGCCCGCGCCAGCAGGTGCGCCACGGTCTTCAACCCCAGCGGAGTGGGCTTCGCGGGCATTCCCTCTCGGTCCCGCCCGCCCGCCGACTCGCGCGCCAGTTCTCCCATGACACGTACTGCGGCGTCCCTGTCAGAGCCTGGAATCACCGCACCAACAAAGCGTGCGAGCCGCAGGGGGTCTGGAGGAGAGCCGAGGACACCTTCAACGAGCAAATCGACCGGAGCATCGCGGGCGATGTCCTCAGCCGAAGCGGTACGAGAGAGCACCAACACGGGGATGGGCTCCGAGGCCTCCGCGCAAGCATCGCGCACCAGGTCCAGACCCGAGCCGTGCTTGAGGTCCATCGCTGCAATCAGGAGAGAAGCTGGGCCGGCTCGGAGCTCAAGGCGCATGCGTTGACTCGTCCCCACGACCACGACTTCGTGGCCGAGTCGACTCAGCGTATCTGTGACGATCCCAGCGATTTCCTCGCTGGTCTCCAGCAGGAGAATGCGTGCCATGATGTTTCCCAACGCCCAGGGGGCCGTGGAATCCTACCAGCCTCGCCCGGTCGCACAGGATCGTGGATCCTCGCCCCCCCCCTTGACCCCCTCGGTCGGCACCTCATAATGGCCCAGCCGGGATGCACAAGGCTCGCTACGCATCCCTGATACCGACTGCCCGCACCCGCTTCCGCAGTGCGAGCGAAAGGAACACGAAGCCATGCTCGAATTCACGGACACCAACTTCTCCGACGAAGTGCTGGGAAGTGAGATCCCTGTTCTTGTCGACTTTTCCGCAGTCTGGTGTGGGCCCTGCAAAGCCATCGCACCGACAGTGGAGGCCCTTGCTGACGAATACAATGGCCGCATCAAGGTGGGGAAGATGGACATCGACAACAACCCGGACACGCCGGTCAAGTACCACGTGCGCGCCGTCCCCACGCTGATCCTCTTCAAGGGAGGCCAGCCGGTCGACCAAGTCATGGGTGCAGTCAACAAGCGGCGCATCCAGGGAATGTTTGACGCGGTCCTTTAGCGGCACCACCCGCTGGGCTTCGTGCGCGCCACCCACCTGAAGTCGAGCCCTCGCGCCGTGTGGCCCCGCCGCACGCTAGCAGTGGTGCTGCTCGCCTTGGCCGCCTGTTGGTCCGAGCGACCCCTGCAAGACCTGGACGTGGGGGTCGTACACTTCACCAACGCCTACGTAGAGCACGGGGCCGCCACCCTCCGGGTGCAGCTTGCAGACGGGTATGTCTGCCCCGATGGGTCCACCGCCCGGATCTACATCGCCGAACCAAGCGGCGGGGACTCGCCGCGGCCGCTCGCGCTGCTGTACCACGGTGAAAACTTCGACTACGTCCACGGGATTGAAGACAGCCACTACGACGACACGGATCGTCTGCGGGTGGACTGGGCCGCCAGCGAAGTGGAGAGACTCCTTGGCATGGAGACAGACGTCACGACAGCAGCCCGCAACGAGGGGGCGTGGGTCGCGGCGCTCCTGGAGGCTGGCTTCGCCGTGGCTGCCCCAACCAATTGCTGGGGCGATCTATGGCACGGCAGGGCGACGAACGACTACCTGGCCGAAGGCTTTGACCGCCTCGGCGGCTACCTGGCACAGGGCACGGTGACGATCGCCAGCGCGCTGCCAAGTATCTCGAACCAGCACGTCGTCGCCATCGGACTGGGCGAGGGTGGACGGGCAGTGACTGAGTTGGCCCTAGCCGAGCAACCGCTCGACGCCGTTGTTCTAGACTCATCCCCGGACTGGCTGAGCCCAGTCCTCGCTCAACCCAGTGACAATGCCGACTACATCGATGGCCTACATCGCATCTACCACGACGAGGTCGGTGGCGAAGACGATCCAAGCCTTCAGACACAATTGCTCCGAGACGCGCTGGAACGGGACTCTTTCGTCCACCTGATTCAGGACCGTGGCTTTCGAACGCCCATTGTGTTCACGTGGTCTTCCCAGGACCCTCGAACCGACAACAACACCGCCATGCCCACCGAGGTCGCCATCACCACGGGCTATCTAGATCCCCCGGCGCCCCACCTGGTCAAGAACTGGGACGTGGCCGAACACGCGCCGTCCAACCGAAGCATCGACGAGACCCGGGACCTGGTGGGCTGGCTGATCGAGCATGCCGGCCCCTTCGAGATCAACGAGACGCCCGGAGACGACGACGACTCCGGAGACGACGACGACTCCGGAGACGACGACGACTCCGGAGACGACGATGACTCCAGCTTTGGCGGCGACTCCGTGGGCGACGACGAAGCGAAAACAGGCGATAGCGATGACGACGACTCGGCCACAGGCGATGAGCCCACAGGGGATGATGATGACTCTGCAGGAGATGACGACTCCACCCGCTAGCTGAGCCGCCACCCTAACGACCCGACAAGGGCGGATTCAAACCGTTCATTGACCTGTTTGACACACAGTCACTACCTGGTTAGTGTCCCACCCGACCAACCAGGTTATTTTCGGACACTAATCCGAGCACTTCAGCCTCCCAACGACTGGAAAAAGCGATGCAGGTACAGGTCGGATCCACTCAAGCAGCGAACCTCTCCACGGACATCTTGGTGTTCGGAGTTCAGGGGTCTGGCGGGAGGAGGTCTCCCGCATGGAAGGCTCTCAACGCAGTCCTGGGGGGAGGTCTGAATTCACTGCTCAAGATCCAAGGCTGGAAGGGCAAGGCTGGCGAAATGGCCAGCTTTCCGGCGCCGAGAGGGTCGCGGGCTCGCCTCCTCGTACTGGGCAGCCTGGGGGAGAAGGGCGACAGCACCGCAGCCATTCGAAGCCTGGCCATCAAGGTCGGCGGACTGGTTGCCAAGAGCGGACTGGAGCGAGCCGCCTTCTATCTAGACCCGGCCATGGGTAGCAACCAAGCACTGGACCGAACAGCCGCCCAGGCCATCGGCGAGGGGCTGGTCTGGGGCGCCTATCGATTTGACCGGCATCAGAGCAAAGCGGAGTCCCACGGGACTCCCACGTCGACCTACCTCTATTTTGAGGGCCGCAAGCAGCGACCAGCGCTGGCTGAGGCGATCCGACAGGGGGGCATCATCGGCGAGGCCCAGAACATGAGCCGGGACCTAGTCAATGAACCCGGCAACATCATCAACCCGGAGACCCTGACTGACTTCGCGCGCCAGCTGGCCGCCGACGAGGGCCTGGGCATTGAGGTCCTCGACGAGGATGAGTGCATGAAGCGCGGCATGGGGGCTTTTCTCGCAGTCGGCCAGGGGGCCGAGACCAAGTCAGCCCTCGTCCACCTGTCCTACGTACCCAGTGGACGCGCACGTCGCAGAGTCGCACTGGTTGGCAAAGCCGTGACCTTTGACGCCGGCGGGCTCTGCCTCAAGACAGCAGCAGGGCAAGCCACCATGAAGATGGACATGGGTGGTTCCGCCGCGGTGATCGGTGCGATTCGTGCAGCTGCCCAGCTCAAGATCGACACCGAGGTCCACGCCATCTTTGCGGCCACAGAGAACCTCTTGGGAGCCGCTGCGTATCGCACAGGGGACGTCATCAAGGCCTCCAATGGCAAGACAATTGAGGTGTTGAACACCGACGCGGAGGGCCGCCTAACCCTCGCTGACGCCCTACACTTCGCCTGTGGCCTAGAGCCCGATGCCATCATCGATCTCGCGACTCTGACAGGCGCCTGCGTTGTGGCGCTAGGTCCGTCGGTCGCCGGCATCATGGGGAGTGGCCGTGGCTTGATTCGGGATCTTCGGGCCGCTGGAGACCGGGCGGGAGAGGTGCTCTGGGAGCTACCCATGCCCAACGAGTACCGAGAACTCATCCAGAGCAAGGTTGCTGACGTTCAGAATATTGGAGGTCGGTGGGGCGGTGCCATCACAGCGGGAATGTTCCTTCGCGAGTTCGTAGACGAGAGCATCCCGTGGGCACACATCGACATCGCCGGACCCTGCTACATCGAGAAGCCAATCGGTGGAAAACCCGTCGGAGCCACGGGGTTCCCGGTGCGAGGCCTGGTGGAGTGGCTTCAGCACAGCTAGCGGCCAGCTCAGCGACGCGCTGGTAGCAAGGGCATAGCCAGACGGCCCACCTCCCTCAGGGGCGAAGCCCCATAGCTACCAGAAAGATCTCCACACTCTGGCTCCTCGTCGCCTTCGGCCGCACCGACTTTAGGGTCTTGAAGCGCTCGCGAAGGCGCGCTCGAAGGGCCTGCTCATCGGGCCCCTGAAAGAGCTTCACCACCAGGTGTCCGCCCGCAACCAGGTGGTGACCTGCCACCTCAAGGGCTCGGTCACAGAGCTCCACGGACGCGAAGTGGTCGGCAAAGGGCACCCCAGTCGTGTCCGGCGCCATGTCCGACAGGATCCGATCAAAGGGCGGCGCCCGACCTTCTGTTGCCTCTTGGATTTGTTCAGCTTCTAGAGCAAACGCATCATCGTGAATCGTCACGGCTCCGGAGAGAGACGCTGTTATGGGCTTGAGATCTACAGAGACGACCAGCCCCTGTCTCCCCACCCGCTTCAGGGCATATTGGCTCCAGGAACCGGGGGCAGCGCCCAGATCCAGCACGCGCTGACCCGAGTTCAGCAGCCGAAATCGCCGATCCAACTCCTGCAACTTGTAGACACTGCGAGCTGCCCAGCCTTCTTGTCTCGCCCGCTTGGCCAGTGCCTCCTCCGAGCTGTAGTTGGCCCCACGCTTTCCCATTAGTCCGCGCCACCCACCAGCCCCGTGGCCTCATCGATGCGAGCCCACAGCTCGGCGAGACCCGTCCGGTTGGGCGCAGAGAACATCAAGCTCGCTCCGCGATCGACACCCAGGCCGCGACACAGCCTCGACTGTCGGTCGAGCCGACGACTCTTGGACACCTTGTCGCTCTTGGTGAGGACCAGGAGACCCGTCCGGTCAGCGTCTTCGAGCCACTGGATCATCCGGCTGTCCAACTGTGTCGCATCGTGCCGCATGTCCACAAGAACAACCACCAGAGCCAGATCTTGGCGGTTCTTCAGGTAGTCCCCTACCATCCGATCCCAAGTGGCCTTCACAGACTTGGGCACCTTGGCGAAGCCATAGCCGGGAAGATCGGCAAATCTCAGTTGAGCTCCTCGTCGCTGGACGTCGAAGAAATTGATCGCCTGGGTTCGCCCCGGCGTCTTGCTGACCCGAGCCAGCCCCCCCTTACCCACCAGCGTGTTGAGGCACGAAGACTTCCCCACGTTCGACCGGCCGACGAACGCAACCTCGGCAATACCATCAGCCTTTGGCCAGTGCTTCCGGTCAAACGCGGACAACAAGAATTCGGCGTGCGAGCGGCTCATTGGCCCACCCCCTGAAGAAGTGGATCGGTGGGGCTGTGGCAGGTGAAGCAGACCTGACCATCACCCACTGCATACTTAGCGGCTGCCCCCGGTTCGGACCAATTTCGGGGGTGCGGACTGACGAAGCTGTGACACTCCACACACTGGTCCTGACCATGGCAGCTGGTGCAGTTAGCCAACGAGCGTCGAGCTTCATGGCTGTGATGCGTGGCTCCTGCGATCTCGCCGATCTCACCTCGCCAGCCTTCTGGATGGAAGCGGCGACTCCCGGGAGGATCGGACTGGGTGCCGGGGAACACACCCGGCGTCACCTCCGCCTGGACGTGGCAGTCCTGGCAGAAGGTCTGACTGTCATGGCAGGCGGCACACTCCACCGAACGTCTGTTGGCCTCCAGCCCATGGCTCATGATCCAGTCAGAGGGGTGCAGGTCCAAGGGCTTACGGGTTCCATCGTGGCAATCGAGGCACTCCGACGGTGCATGGCACGTCGTACAGGCCTCTGGCGTCATGAGGGCGGCTGCCTGATGTTGATGGGTCCAGAACGGGTTGCGGTGGTTGTCGGGTCGAAAGCGACCGCGCGGCATCAGGAGGTCCCCACCGCCCGGCATGAGGTCCAAGTGACCGCCGGCGTCCTGGAGATGACAGGTGCGACAATCCGACGAAGCCTTGCCTCCATCGTGACAAGTTAGGCAGGTCCCCATTTCAGGCAGTTGGTCTCGTGTCGCAAGGTCCGTATCGGGAACGGTGCCGTGGCAATCGAGACACACCGCCCCCTTGTCCAGGTGGAGTTGGTGGGAAAACTTGAGGTGTGCATGGGGGAACACGACCTCCGGCGGTCGGGGTGCATCGGGGAGAGGCTGCTGCTCCGCATCGAGATGCTCCGGGACCCCACCCTCGTGGCCCTCATGACACGCGGCGCAGTCCGATCTCGGGAACAGGCTGGCAGCCTCGGGCGCAGTCATCAGATGGCAGATGGAACACTGGGCGTGTCCAGGCAGATTGCGGTCGCGCACGTCCCCGCTGGTCTGGACGGACTCGTGGCACACCACACACTGCACGCCGGACTCCAGGTGACGACGGTGGCTAAAGGTCAACGGGATCTCCTGGGCGGGGTAGACCTCCAGGGAACGATCCTGGTGGGGGCGACCAGCAGCCCATGGCGACGCCAACGCGATGGACCAAGCGGCAACCGCAGCGATCAACCCGAGGCACAGCCTTGGGACCGTGGACTGCAAGGTCCTCATGGCTTCACAGCCCCTCCGCTGGGACGCAATCCGAGCCCCGGTGCCAGAGTCCTGAAGGGCCCCTCCTGAAGCGCCGCTGCCTGCACCAAGGCCGGCTCCCACTGGCCCAATGCCGCCGTGGCCTCTTTCTGCCCCCGACGCAAGTGCGCGCCTAGGAGCAGATCCAAGCTGGCAGACACCGAGAACTGGTGCTTCAGCCAGGGACTAAAGAGGCTCTGTCCGGTGAAGGAACCTCGGAGCCAGGTCGTGGGGCGCACTTCCAATTGAAGCGCCAACGAGCCCGACTTTCCGGCCAACTGGGGCTGAAGGTCGAATCCATATTGCTGAACGTCACCGCGTACAGCAATGCGAAGCCTCCGCCCCAGGGGCCGAACCGAAACCGTCGCCCCTCCGGCCACCTTCTCACCGCCGGCACCACCAACGAAGCGCTCATAGAGTTCGATGGAGACAAACTGCACCGGAGCGAGGCGGATGCTGGCCTGTTGCATGGCGAATGCCGTCCCCACCTCGGTCCGGGGCACATTGTCCCGGGTGATCGCCTTGGGGTAGACCCGGGCACCTCCTCGCGCAGCCACGCGCAGCCACCGCACGGGCTGGACTCCTACCCGGGCGTCGAAGCCATCGTAAGGGTCGGTGGCGAAGACCGACCAGATGGTACCCACATCAAAAGACGGCTCCCAGTGCTCATACCCCCCACCCACCTCCAACCACGGAGCCGGGCGCACGTCCACCCCGACCATCGCCTCGGAGACACGACGCATCAAGAGATCGGCAGAGAGCTCCGTGCGAATGTTCACTCGACCGAACAGGGCCTTGTGAAACGCCACCCCGAGGGTACGGCGACTCAACTCCCCATCTCGAAATTGGTCCTCGAGACCAAACCTCAGCTGCGTGTGCCGCAGGCCCACGGCCATCAGCGCCAAACCATAGACCCAGTCTCGTCCCCAGCCGGTTTGAAACTCTTCTCCAGCGCGGTCAAACACGGTCAACACGCGCAGGGGCAACCCGGCGTAGGTCTCCACCCCCAAGTGATGCAGTGTGAACCGCACCTTCGCCCCGTCCATCCGCAAGAATCCCGCGCCCCCCTGCGTCACGAGGAGTTGGCGACCAAGGCGCACCGACACCCACCGCCCCGCTGGCGCTAAATCGGCCCAGACATAGAGGGCCTCACCACGAAACATTCCGCGGTCCGGGTCCACTCGCCCTCTGACGGCCGTCTCGAAGCTGACCACACTCTTGGGACGATCACTGCGGATGGCAAAGCGGAACGACTGCCACAGGGGATGCCACGACACGATCTCATCCCGTGCACTGCGCAAGACACGAAATCGATATTCAGTAGAGGCCTCTCCCCACAAATAGACCCCGTCCCCGGCCCCCGATTTGTAGGCAGAGCCATCGTCCACGCCGAACCCGGCCGACAGCACTCCTCCTCGTGCTGATTGCTCAGCCGCCGGAGCCAGAGAGGGCGCCCCAAAGGACAACATCACGCCGAGCAAGCCCAGCAACCAACGCACGCCGCGTCCCACCTCAGTTGTTCTCCGCACCCTGAACGATCCAGGAATAGATCACATTGATCTCGTCTTGGGTCAGGGGCTTCAAGCTGGGCAAGTTGGGCGGCATGGGCGCCTGGGTGTAACCCCAGACTGGATCGTCGGAACCGCAGCCCACAATCTTGTGCATGAGGTAGGAGCCCTGCGCGTCGCCTGGCTCCACACGATCGAGATCGTCGTAGTTGAGGACGTTCCCCCGATCAACAAGCGCATCGTAAGCCTCAGCCGGCGTGAGGAACAGCTCACCGTGCCCCTGGACGGTGTGGCAGTCGCCACAACGCTCGAGAAAGAGAGCGACGACCTCCAGCGAGAAGGACACAGGTTCATCGGCAACGCGGAGCCACGAGACGTCACAGTCCGAGACAACATCGTCATCGTCCCCCAGGGAGTCATCGTCATCGGGCGCCGTGTCATCGTCACCGGAGGTGTCGTCGTCACCACTGGTATCGTCATCTCCCGCAGAGTCATCATCACCGCTGGAGTCGTCGTCACCCACCGAATCGCGGAAGGGACTCCGGTCCGTCAGCACCGCGCAATGCCAGAGAAATGGGAGCAAAGCGACGAGTACGGCAGCAACTACGTTTGGAGGGCGGGCCATGGGCGTCCCGAAATGGTGGCAGAATCCGTTCGTGGCGGCAAAACGAACCCGATCCGAGAACCTGATGAACCGGCGAGACTGAGACGTGAGCACACTCGACACCTTTGCAGACACAGGCACCCTAGGCCCGGGTCTTCAGGAGTTGGACACTCTGTACATCGAGTACGAGGGTGGCAAGCCGATCTACTTCGTGTCCGACATCCATCTGGGCGACGGTTCCCACGCAGACGTCTTCCAAGACAAGGACGCTTACTTCTTGGAGTTCTTGAAGGAGGTCAGCGCAAAGGCACAAGCGCTGGTCATCGTGGGCGATGCCCTCGACTTCGAGCAGGCTTGGTACTTCAGCCGAATCGTGCGAGCCCATCGAGAGGTGATCGCCTCCCTGACACAGCTGGCCGAGGAAATGCGGGTCGTCTACATCTACGGCAATCACGACCCCGACATTCTCCTATTCCAGGACCTGCTCAAGTGGGAGCTCTGCCAGACGGTCATCGTCGACGAGCGCATCTTGGTGCAACACGGGTACGAGTTCGACTCCTACGTCGGCCAGAAGTTCGAGGAGAGCAGCTTTTGGGCGCGAACAGTCATGCTGTACGAGCGCATCTTCAGAACTTGGATACGACTTCCGCTCCGCGAGTACTACACCTTCTCCAATCGGGCGGTTCACTATCTGTTCTACTGGGTGAACCGACTCAACGAGCTGTTCGAGTGGATCGAGGATCGGTTCGAGATCAACCATCTGGGCCAAGGGTTGCGCGACTGGGCTGAATTCTGGACCCGCGGTGTGATGGGAGACCCTATGGGGCTGACGCGACCTGTCGTCCGACGACTGGAAGCAGATCCCAACGTGGACACGATCGTCTGTGGCCACAGCCACCTGCCTGGGGTGGTCCCCGTGGGTGACAACAAGGCCTACGTGAACCTGGGTTCCTGGTCCTTCGGCAACTCGCAGTACGGAATCTGGAATGGGAAACAGTTCCAGTTGATGGACTTCATCTCGAGCCGCTCCATCCGCGACGAAAACTATCGACCCATCTTCGAGGGGCACGCTGACCGTACCTATCGGGAGTGGTTCGAGGATCAGTACATGGGCTTCTTGCGCTTCCGGTCAGGGGAAGAAGCCCTGCGAGAAGGGGTCCGACCACGCCCCTGGGTCCTGTCCAACCTGGAGCGCCGCAAGACACCCGCCAACCCACCGGACGAAGAGGAAAGCACGTGATTGTCGACGGCCACCCATACCGAACAGTCGACTGGGACAATGGCGAGTTGGTATTGATTGACCAACCCGTCCTTCCACACCGTTTTCAGTTGTGGAGGAGCCAGGACTACCGGGAAGCAGCAGAAGCTATCCGCACCATGGTCGTCCGAGGAGCGGGCGCCATTGGAGCCACTGCAGCGTACGCCCTGGCTCTGGCCACACGACAGGCACCCGACACGGACTTCGAGGGCTTCGTGTCGGAGGCAAGTCGGGTTCTGGCCGCCACCCGTCCAACAGCACAAAACTTATTCGCGGGTCTGGCCGCGGTCCAAGCCGCGATCAGCGATGCCGGAGGAGCCTCCAAGCCTGCAAGCGCCCGCGAGGCGGCGCTGGAGGCGGCGCGCGCCTATGCCAACGAGGATGCTCGAGCCTGTGAAGCCATCGGACACCATGGGGCATCCCTGCTGCAAGACGGTTGGGGCGTCGGCACCCACTGCAACGCTGGCTGGCTGGCATTCGTGGACTGGGGAAGCGCCCTCTCCCCGGTCTATGTGGCCCACAGGAGCGGTAAGAGGCTCAAGGTATACGTGGACGAGACCCGACCCCGTGGTCAAGGTGCCAGGCTGACAGCCTGGGAACTCGCCGGCGAGGGGGTGGAGCACGTAGTCATCGCCGACAACGCCTTTGGACACTTGGCGAGCCGAGGCGAGATCCAGGCGGTGATCACCGGCGCCGATCGCATCGCCCGAAATGGCGACGTGGCCAACAAGATCGGCACCTTTGGCCACGCGGTGATCTGTCGACACCTGGGCATCCCGTTCTACGTCGCCTTTCCCTCATCGACGATCGACCCACAGACGTCATCGGGGGATCTCATCCCCATCGAAGAGCGTAGCCAGGACGAAGTGAGGTGGACCGTAGGTCAGGACGAGTCAGGCGACCTCCGACGAGTGCGGACGGTGGGCCCCGAGACCCAAGCCTGCAACCCCGCTTTCGACGTCACCCCAGCGACCCTTGTGGATGGCCTTGTCACCGAGACGGGCATCTATCCCGCATCCACGGAGGGCGTGAGCAGAATCTTGGCTGCCGCACAGAATTGACAGCGCGGAGGCCCGGGACTTAGGCTGCGCCCCCCCATCCTTCCATATAATCCCGCGGGCGCGAGTCCGGGGTCTTCCGAGCCGGCCATGACCGTCCATCTCGCAGCAAGCCCCCCGGCCCCCTCGGGCAGCAACCCAGCCCAACCCGAGTTGCTGGCAAGCGCCCTTCTGGAGCGGTCCCCCCTGCTCGTCTATGTGGTCAACACAGACGGCAAGATCGCCCTGCTCAATCGGGCGCTCCGTGAGTTGACGGGCTACGACACATCCCGCTGCCCCGACGTGAAGAGCCTGGTTGCGCACTTCTATCCCGACAAGGAGTACGGGGCGCTCGTGGCCAAGCTACACGAGGGCTTGAGCCGCAACGAACACCTCACTGACACCGAGCTCAACGTCACAACGCGAGATGGTGAGCTCAAGAAAGTGTCGTGGAGCACCTGCCCGCTCCGCTTCGGTCAGGGCCCAACACTGGGCTTCTTGGCCCTGGGCATCGACATCACCTTCCGTCGTCGACTCCAGGACTGGCTGAGTCTATTCCAGCTCGCGTTCCAACATCTGGACGAAGGCGTCGTCCTCGCCGATCCCAACGGTCAGATCCAGGCTTGGAATGACGGTGCACGACGCCTCCTCGGCCACTCCAGCGCGTTTATGGAAGGCCGTCAACTCAAGGAATTGTTCCTCGACTCGGAGCGGGAACTCGTCGCTCGCGCCATCGCCACAAAGATCGAGAGTGAGGGCCGCTATCGCGGCCTGCTCGCCCTCAAATGCTCGGAGGGGGAGCCAGCCCAACTGGACCTCCGACAACTCCGCCTACAGGGAGAGGGAGGACTCACGCTCGCCCTCTTGACGGTCATCACGACGCCAGATCAACAAGAGCAACTGGAGAGTCGCTTGGCCTGGTTCGAGACGGAGCTGAGCAGCGCGGTGGCCTCGAACAAGGACGCTCAAGAACAGCTGACGGCTGTACAGCAGGCGCTCCAGGAGGCCCGAGATGGACTCGATGATGCCCAGCGCACCGAAGAAACACTGCGCCAGGAGTTGGCAGCGCAGGCCGCGAGCGAAGAGACCTTGCGCAAAGAGCTCACCCAGAAGGTCGGTGAGGGCGCCATGCTCCGCGAGAAGCTCGGGACTCAGAGTGACGAGGAAGACCGCCTTCGGGCCACACTGGCGCTCCAGACTCAGGAAGAGGAAGGCCTGCGCAATGAGCTCGAGCAGAGAGCCGGGGATGCGGACAACCTCCGTCTCCAGCTAGACAAGCTCACGGACGAGACCGCCACGCTGCGCCAGACACTGGCCCAGCGGGACGAAGACCTCGTCTCCCACACCACAGATCTCGTGGAGACACGCGCCCAGCTCACGGAGACTCGCGGGCACATCGCAAGCCTCGAAGACGCGCTCGCCGAAGCCCAGCGCGACCTGGACACATCCCGTGACGGGATGAAGGCCGTAGCAGCCACAGAGACCGAGCTGGCCACACGCCTTGCCGAGCTCGAGGCCAAGCTGGCCGAAGTAGAGACCGAGCGCGATGATCTCCAGGTCCGCTGCGACCAAGTCCAAGAGTTGATCGAGCAGAGCCGAGAAGACTGGGTCCAGGAGCGCTCTCGGATCGAAGAGTCCCATCGCATCAGCCTGGACGACCTCCAGCAACAAACTGCCACCGATCGACAGATCCTGGAGGAGCAGATTAAGCGGGACATCCTCGCAGCCGAGGAACGGGCAGAGACCAACAGGCACCGCGTCGACCACGAACACGACCGGGAGCGAGACGAGTGGAAAGCAACGATCGCCATCGCCCGAGCGGAGGCTGAGAGTGAGCTTCGGGACGAGCTCCTGCTCTTGCGCCGCCGTCTCGATCGACCCGAAAATCTGCAAGGTCACCTGGAGCAAGTCACGAAGGTCGCTTTCGCCGCTGCGGACACCGACGGTCGGGTCATCGGATGGTCAGGGGGTGCGGCCTTGCTGGACGGACGCAAGGCCGACAAGGCGGTCGGCGCAACCATCCATCAGGATGTCTTGTGTCTCGAAGGGATCGACTGGAAGTCGCTCTTTGGCAAGATCATCATCGGCGGCTCGCTCGACCAAGACGTCGTCCTCGCGACGGGCGATGGGTCTCAGCAGCAGGTCCACCTCAAAGCGACCCTCATTCGTGACACTCAGGGCAGACCGATGGGGGTCTACGAAGAGTTCTGGCCTACCAACGACGACCGCGCCGCCACAGAGCACAAGAGCAGCGAGTTCCCCAGCACATCCTTTTCTTTGGCCCCGCGACTCCAGGCCCAGGCGGCCTTGAACCAACTCCTGCGCCCCGTACTTCAGGCACTGGAGACCAGGGCCACCCAGACGACGGACAGTTGGCATCAGGAGCAACAGATCCTAAGCGTCCTCGTCTCCATCGCCACTGCCGTGCAATCAGGACAAGATCTGGAGAGCATTCGAGCCGAAGCAGCGCGCCTGGACTTGAAAGACACCCTAGACCGCGCGGATGAGGTCAGCCGCGTCGGAGAGGACAGCTGCCGGGTCCTCTTTGACCAACTGCGCGATCTTCGGCAGCTCACCGAGACGACGCTGCCGGGAAGCGACGACACCCACCGCTGGAACGATCTGGTGACCCGCTGCCTCGATGTCTACGAGCAATCAGGAGCGGCCCCAGTACAGCGCAACTTGGGTGACAGTGCCATTCTGCTAGGGCGAGGACCCCTCTTGGTGCCCACGATCCTGACGTTGCTCTCTAGCCTGCCAGTCTCCGACGGCGGCGCAACGGTCACGACAGCGGTGGACAGCGAGGGGCATGTAGTGCTGCAGGTCGAAGCCCCGGAGTTGCCGAGCCACAGCCTGGCGCTCGCCCGGACTCTCGCGTCTGCCGCTGCTGGGACCCTGAGAGACGAGCCCAAGGGTACGCACTTCCGCTACGAGCTCCGGATCCCAGTCGTCGACTCCAACGACCGCGATGGGGACACAACACAGACCAACGCCATGTTTGGCCCCGATGGTCTGGTGGCCGCCGCCGCGACAGTTGCCAAACCCGAGAGCGAGGCTCCTTCCCATGACGCCCCGGTAGGAAACGACAAAGACGAGCGGTGGGACACGGCGAAGATGATGCTCAAGGGTTCGACTACCAGCGAGACCATATCCATGCCGGCGTATAGCGAAGAGTCATCCGGCGAAGACACGAAGCCGGCCAGCTCCAGTAAGGGAGCGAAGAAGAAGTCCGCCACTTCGACCCGCGCCAAGAAGCAAACAACCGCGAAGAAGAAGACGAAGAAAAACAAAGCGTCAGCCAAGAGCAAGAAGACAACCAAGAAGGGCCGCAAAGCGGCCGATTCCCCCTGAGAGTCTGCCGTGTCTGAAGTTGTCGGGTTCCAAGCCCTCCTCCCACCCAAGGAACGTGCCCAACAGATTGCGTCAGTGCCCTATGACGTGGTCGACACCCACGAAGCCGCTGCCCTGGCTGATGGAAATCCGTGGAGCTTTCTCCATGTGATCCGACCCGAGATTGACCTTCCCGAAGGCACGGATCTCTATTCAGACACGGTGTACGAACAGGCGAAGTCCGCGCTGCAGCGATTCATCGAGGCCGTACCGTACGAGTCCACGGGGGAACCCGCCCTGTTCATCTACCGTCTCATCCAGTCTGGGCGGAGTCAGGTGGGTGTGGTGGGCTGCTGCTCCGTCGACGAATACGATGCAGGGGGCATTGCGATCCACGAGCGAACTCGAAAGGCCAAAGAAGACGACCGCACCCGGCACGTGGTGACCATGGGATGCCAAGCAGAACCCATCTTCCTGGCCTACCGCTCCCAGCCCACGATTGACGACCTCGTCGAGCAGGAGATGGAGCAGGCCCCTCTTTTCGACTTTGTGGCCCCTGACGAGGTACATCACACACTGTGGCGAGTCGCCGATCCGGCCAGGATCTCCCAGGCATTCGAGAGCGTCCCGCGACTGTATGTGGCGGATGGCCATCACCGAGCGAAGTCAGCCTCAAGAGCCCGCAGTCAGCTTCGGCAGAGCAACCAGTCCCATCGGGGAGACGAAGCCTACAACCGGGTCATGGCGGTGGTGTTTCCCGACTCCCAGCTATCGATCCTGCCCTACAACCGGGTAGTCACGGATCTGGGAAGCCGCAGCCCGGCAGACATCTTGGGAGCTATTGGCCAGCGCTTTCCGCTGCGCGCTGCCGACGCCGCACCCGATGCGCCACACAGCTTTCGGGTCTATGCCGAGGGTTCGTGGCACGCCTTTGAGATCCCACCTCAGGGCACGGGAGTCATCGAGAACCTGGATGTCAGCCTGCTGCAAGAACAGGTGCTGGCACCCATCCTAGGAATCGAGGACCCACGGACAGACGCCAGGATCTCCTTCGTGGGTGGCTCCCGAGGAACGGGAGAGCTGGAGAAGCGGGCCGACAAGAGCGGCGGAGTCGCCTTCTCGCTGTACGCCACATCCATGGCCGAGTTGTTCGCTGTAGCCGATGGCGGAGAGATCATGCCGCCCAAGTCCACCTGGTTCGAGCCCAAGCTCCGCTCGGGCCTGTTCCTCCACTCCATCCGCTGAGGAGAAGCCATGCGCGTTCTGGTGGCCGACACACTCCATCCCAAAGGACTCGACCGCATGAAAGAGGGCGGCTGCGATGTCCATTGCGATCCCTCCTTGAAAGACGAGTCTCTGCTCGCCGCCCTGGATGGGGCCGACTGGGACGCCCTAGTGGTTCGAAGCACCCGAGTCTCGGGTGCAATGATAGGAGCCTGCAACCTAGGGCTCATCGTCCGAGCCGGGGCCGGCGTCAACACCATCGACGTGGCAGCCGCCAGTGCAGCCGGGATCTATGTAGCCAACTGTCCGGGCAAGAACGGGCTGGCCGTTGCTGAGCTGGCCATCGGGCTGCTGGTGTCTCTGGACCGGCGTATCCCAGACGCTGTGAGCCAGTTGCGAGCGGGTCAATGGAACAAGAAGGAGTTCAGCCAGGCCCGAGGCTTGGCCGGTCGAACCCTGGCCATCGTGGGTGCCGGCCAGATCGGCAGGGCTGTCGCGCAGCGAGCACGGGGGCTCGACATGGAGGTCTGGGGGTGGGACATCAGCCCGTTCGCCAAACAAGCCCTCGAAGACATGGGCGCCCACTTCACCGACGATCTCATGGGCATGCTGAGCAGAGCCGATGCCGTGAGTATTCACCTGCCGGCAACGCCTCAGACCACCGGACTGGCCAACCGTGAGTTTTTCGAGGCCATGAAAGATGGAGCCTATTTCATCAACACGTCCCGCAAGGAGCTAGTGGACGAAGAGGCCTTGTTGTGGGCGCTAGAGACCAAGGACATGCGAGCAGGCATCGACGTGTTCGAGGGCGAGGTGTCGGGCGGCACGGGACAAGTGACGTCGCGACTGCTGGACTCAGCCCAGGTGTGGGCCACCCCTCACATCGGAGCATCCACCGACCAAGCCCAAGAGGCCGTAGCAGACGAGGCTGCCCGGCTCGTGCTCCAGTTCAACGCCACCGGGTCCGTTCAGAGCGTCAACCTGAGCAATGGAGTCACCAGCGGCCCCCAGCTCGTTGTCCGCCATCGCAACCAAGTGGGTGTGCTGTCGACCGTGTTCTCTGAACTCAGCCAAGAAGGCATCAACATTGGCAACACAGAGAACATCGTGTTCTCCGGCGGCGAGGCCTGCATCGCTCGTATTTCCATCAGCGATGGGGTCTCTGCCCAGGTCCTCGATCGGATCCGAGCAGCCCACGAAGGCATCCTTCACGTTCAACTCTCCTCCCCAGGAACCTGACCATGACCCAGCGCGTTCACAACTTCTCAGCGGGCCCCTCCGCACTGCCTCTCGCCGTCCTGGAAGCGGCCCGAAGAGACCTAAGCGACTTCAACGGAACGGGCATGTCCATCATGGAGATGAGCCACCGATCCCAGACCTACGACGAGGTCCACAACCAGGCCATCGCAGACCTCAAGGCCTTGATGGGCATGGACGACTCCTGGGACGTGCTCTTCATGGGAGGCGGGGCCCGGACCCAGTTCGCTTTGCTGCCCATGAACCTGCTCCCTGAAGACGGACTGGGGACCTACATCACCACCGGAAAGTGGTCGGAGGGGGCACTGTCCGAAGCCAACAAGATTGGCCACGCTGAAGAACTCTGGACGAGCAAGGAAACTGGACACGACCGGGTACCCGCTCCGGGTGAGGTGGCACCAAAGGCCAGCTCCACCTACCTGCATTACACGAGCAACAACACCATCTACGGGACTCAGTTTCATCACACGCCCGATTCTGGCGATGCTCTGCTCCTGTGCGATATGTCGTCCGACATCCTCAGTCGCCAAGTTGAGGTAGACAAGTTCTCGGTGATCTACGCGGGAGCCCAGAAAAACATGGGGCCCGCTGGTGTAACGGTAGTGTTCCTACGCAGAGACCTCTTGGAGCACTCTCCAGCCGACCTACCGGAGACAATGAGCTATCAAAAGATGGGCTCGAAGAACTCCCTGCTCAACACCCCGCCGGTCTTCCCCATCTACATGGTGGGTTTAGTGGCACGCCACCTGGTCGAGCAAGGTGGTCTGGACACCATCGCCGCTGCCAATGTCCAAAAGGCGGAGCTTCTCTACCGGGCCATCGACAACTCGGGCGGCTTCTACCGCGGGCATGCCCAGCCAGACAGTCGGTCGCGCATGAATGTCACGTTCCGTCTTCCGGACGAAGAACTGGAGTCAGCGTTCCTGTCAGAGAGCGGCGAGCTGGGCATGAACGGGCTGAAGGGACACCGCTCCGTGGGCGGACTCCGGGCATCCATCTACAATGCCGTACCGCTCGATGCGGTCACTGCACTGGTGGACTTCATGGACGACTTCAAGAGAAGACGAGGCTGAGCTCCAGCTACCAGTCGATGTCGCCGTCCTTGTACTCGGGATCCCCCTCCTCAGCCTCCTTCTCTTCCTTCTTCTTGTCCTTCTTCTTGTCCTTCTTCTCCACAATCCGCTGCTCAGGATCGTCGGAGTAAGGATCCCACTGAAAGACCGGCTTGCGCTTGAGGGCCTCGGCATCCTTGAGCTCCTGCTCGGATGGCCCGCGCTCCTTCTGAGTGCTGTCGCCACAGCGCTCCAACGCCATCTCGAAATTGAGATAGATCTGCTCGGACTGCAGCTTCAACTGAACAGTTTCACCACTGCCAGGAGACCAATTGGTGGTCGTCCCTCGAACCCCGCCCGGACCGTAGAGCCCCTCGACCTTGGACCGCAACTTCTTGACGTCCTTGTCCGTCTCGAACGCTCGGACTCGAACACTCACGAGCCGCTCGCTGTCGAACACCAAGCTAACGAAGCCCTCGACGCCCCACACGGTGGTGGAGATGTCGTACACATCCTCACTCATCTCGCGCGCGTCGGGGTAGTCAGCGAGGACTTCTAGCTGGGGAGCACACCAACTCAGGCCCAATGGGAGTGTCGCATCGGCAGCCCAAGCCGAACCAACCCCCCACATCCACAGGCTAGCTAACGTCGCAAGCTTGATCCTCATGACTACCTCTCGCCCCCCGGGGGAGCAATAGACCCTGACTTGCCACAGGTCAAGGGAGCCAAGTCGCAAGCTGGCGCCAGAACACACTCGTTCAGTGCTACGTTGCGTCGATGCCGCGCCCCCCCGCTGACGACGAACTCTTCCTCTCCACTGCAGACGGTGTGCGGCTGGAGGCTGCTCAGGTGGTCCCACCCAATGCAGCCGGCACACTCGTCGCCTGCCACCCACACCCCTTGTTCGGTGGCACCATGACCAACAAGGTGATTCACTCCCTCTACAAGGTCTTCCGCGACGCTGGCTTTGCATCCCTACGCTTCAACTTCAGGGGGGCCGGAGCGTCCACGGGGAGCCATGGCCACGGCGTACTCGAGGAGCAGGATGTGGCGGCAGCCTGGCAGCACCAGATGGGTTCCTTGGCCGATGGGGTGAACTACCCCAGAGTCTTGGGGGGCTTCTCTTTCGGCTCAGTAGTCGGCCTTCGCTACGCCGCCCGCTGCGATTCGTGCACCCATCGGGTAGGCATCGGGATCCCCCTTCAGAGAGGTCACGACTTCGCGTTTCTCACCAATCCGGACCCGCGGCCCCTGTATCTGTTGGCGGGAACGCAAGACGAGTTCTGTCCCGAGACCGAGTTTCGCGCGTTGGTGAACCAGGCGCGCACAGCCGGAAACGAGGTGCACGCGGTCCTCGTCCCAGATGCCAACCACTTCTTTGATCGATTGGGGCACGTTCTTCGACAGGAAATGGAACGTATTGCCAACCACATCCTCGGCAGGGACATCCCGCCCACCAACTATCCCGTCATCCAACTCTGATCGACACCATCTGTTGGAACAAGGAGACCTCATGCGCAACCCCACGCAAAGTCCGCACCAGCTCCGGCTTTGGCATGAGCGAAGGGTGCGCAACGAACCGTCTCCCTTGGTTGCGCTGTGGCTCTTCGCCAGCTTGCTCCTGTCCGGCTGCCTGGTCAGCCGACCCGTTCACGAGGCCGCCGTCGCCGCACTGAACGAGTCGCGTGCGGAGGTCGTGGAGCTCCGCGCACAGCGGGAGCAAGACCGAGAGGTACTCCACGCCGAGGTCAAGGCAGCGGGTGAAGTCGAGGAAGACACAGAACGAGCCCATGTGGCCAAGCTGCTCCGGGAGCAACTCACCGCCGAGATTGAGGCCAAGCGACTCCAGGTGAGGACTAGCCGTGGGCGTCTCATCGTCGATCTGCCTCAAGACCTGTTGTTCCCAGCCCAAGCTGAACGCCTGGGGGACATCGGAGAGGAGACCATCGCCGCTGTAGCCAAGACTCTAGCCAGCCTCGCCGACTGGAGTTTCCGAGTCGAGGTTCACTCCGACACCTCCGAGTCTGGGCCGGCAATCGCCAATGCTGACAGCTGGTCTGAGACCGCAGCTCGCGCCGCAACTCTTGTCCAAGCGCTCGTCATGGGAGGAGTCTCGCCCCATCGACTGAGCGCAACCGGGCTCGGACATTTCCGCCCTCGGGCCGACAACCGATCGGAAGAGGGGCGAACCCTGAATCGTCGCGTGGAGATCATCATCGATCCCCAACCATGACCTGCACCAAAGGCGCCAGGATTCCCTTGCCGCGACGCTCGCTCGGCCCCACCGTGACAGGTGTGTCACACCCCCCTCCCAAACCAGGACATTTGTGTCGTGGTTTTCGGGTGAATGGGGTACCACCACCAAGAATGCCGAGACAAACCAACCCAAACTAGGCCTTATATTTCAAGTGCTTATGGCAATTCTAGCAATTCCGTGCCCAAGCATGCCCGACTCTGGCACGACCCTTGCGAATTCATCCTGGTGAAGGGCCACTCCCCCAGCCCGGAAAGGGACACAATCTATGGCACAGCTCGCCCGCCTCGCCGAACTCCCCGACGCGAAACGACCCGGCCCTCACACTCTCATTGGAGAGTCCCGGGTCGTGTTCACCCTCCTTGGCATGGTTGCCGATGTCGTCCTCGACCTCGACATGCCTGTCTCTAGAGCACGGGACCTGTTCACGTTGGCGTTGTACGAGCGAGCCGAGAAGCGCTATCGGACGAGCACCCGCGTGTCTCTCGCGTTCGACACCGCCTTGCGCACGGTCAAGAAGATCAAGAAGCGGTACAAGGACGGCGCCGTGGACCAGGCAGACGGCCCGGCCTACAACCTCCGCCGCAAGGTCTACTTCATGCTCCTGGACCGCGAGATGGATCTGGACGAGATCGCCCGCGAGCTACCCATCAACTATGAGGTCAACTACGCCCGACTGTCGGTCGAGACGCTCATGGATCAAGGCCTGGTAGAGGAGATCGACCGAGGGCGAGGTCGCATCAGCTACCAGGCGGTGGTTCCCGGGGACTACGTAAACTTCTTCTCCGAGGACCATGAGGCTGTCTTGCTGGGCTTCGAGCGATTCCTCGGCGCCATGCGGCGGGTCGTCGGCGAACGAATGCTGCGAGGCAACAGTGAGACCGCCATGGCCCGAGGCTTTGTGGCGCGGGTTCGCCCCGAAGACCGTAACGAGTTGAACGACGATATCCGAGCGGCGCTGGTACGAACCCTCATGGAGTACGAGCAACGCGCGGATGGCCTGGGTGACGATGAGGTCGCCGAGATGGAGTTGCTCGTTGGCCTCGCCCCCAGCGAACGAGAGCGCTAGACTGCAAGAGTCCAATAGTTCGACCGAAGCTCTGGGTGTACTCATGTCCAATCGCCGCACCGCACTAGACGCCCTCTTGACTTTGATTGCAGCCAGCGCCTTGTGTGTGGTTGCCGGTTGTTATGTGGGCGATGGACAACTGGTCGACGAGCGCTGGTCCGACGATCCCTACACTGAAGCCGAGAACGACGAAGAGACAACGGGCGGGGACGAACTCGACTCGGCCGACGAGAGCAGCCCCACCTCGACCTTCGACGGCATCGATGAAGGCTACAACGCGTTCGCCGCCCAGCAACTCTCTGACGCTATCGAGCCATCCCATGGCACCGGCGAGTCCGAGGCCGAGGGGCTCATCGACGCTCCCGATGAGCTGGCTGTCTTTGTCGGTGAGACTCTCGAGGTCGATGTCTATGTCTCCGACCCCACGCTGGGCAACCTGCTCCCTGCCGCTCTTCCAGAGCGCGCGGTGTTCGAGCCTCTGGCCACAGGCGGACGGGTTCGCTGGCAGCCGCGCCTAGAAGACATCGGCTCCCATGACTTCGTGTTCCTCATCGTGGACGCAGACGAGCAGAGTCTCGTCGTCGCACAGCGAACCGTGAGCGTCGAGGTCTTGCCTCGCTTCTCATTGGTCGAGTACGGTTTCTAAGACCCGAAGCAACCGGGCACCACCACCTGTGTGCCCAGGCCAGCCTTCTCTCATCGAACCCCTGCCTTGAGTCTCCTTCAAACGAGCGCTCACTAGGGCGAACTGGGCACCACGGCACCAGGCTTGGGCTCTGGTGGCGGCGTTGCCTTGCGCCGTGGGGCGACAGGCGGTGCTGACTTCAAGCGATGCAGGGACCAACCCGGCCCATGAGCCACGGGATCCCCGGCCACCTGCAGATAGCCCAAGACTCGCTCGTCGGAGGCCGTGCTCGAGGTGTTGGTGACTAGGAAGTACTCAGCCCCGAGTCCCTGGAGACGACGCACCTCGCGAGCATCCATACGGGTTCGGTGCCACCCGCGCCGGTCGACCGAGTAGAGCAGGCTCTGCGGATGAACATCCACGGCGATGACGGAACGATTGCGTGGGAGCACTGCCTGCACGCCCAGCGAGACCATGGCGATGCGATCGTCCAGCTGTAGTGAGCTGCGAACAAAGCTCAGTCCCCAGAGCAGCGAGAGCAGCACCACGCCTGCCAAGGTGGCCAAGGCTGCGAGGCGGACACGCCGCTCCAGAGCAGGGGCACGGAGTCTCTCCAGGAGATCACTGATTCCGAGGCCCACAAGCACAGAACAAAACGGGACCAGCATCAGTTGGTAATAGTTGTGCAGTCGAAACCCCTCGGCGACCGTCACCGCAGCGACCAAGCCGAGAACCAGGGCCAGGGCAAAGGGTCCCATCTCTGGTTGTCCCACTGCCCGCCGGGCGCCCAGGATGACCAGAACGACACCAATGGGGCTGACTGTCTGAACGATGAACGCCCCCAAGATGGCTCGCCAGGTCATGGGGTCGAGCCACACAGCCAGAGAGCCCCACTTGTGGGCCTTGGAGCCCCAGATCCCGAATGTTGCGCCCTCTGCCCCCAGAACAAAGTGGGCATGCCAATACCAGAAGGCAGGAAGCACAATCAGGACAAGCCCTGCTCCTAGCGCCCAGAACAGCCTCCTGGATCGGGCCACAATCAAGGCGGGAATGAGCAAGGCGTGAAAGGCCAGCGTGCCCTTGCACGCCACAGCCAAGGCTCCCAAGACCACGGAGAGAGCGGCGGAGCCCAACCCCGCCCTGCCCTGCTCATCGCAGGCATCCGCCCGTTCTAGCGCCAAGAGCAACAATCCAACCGCCAGTGCGTCGGGCTGAATGTTCCGCGAGAAGACGATGGCCAAGGGGGAGAGGGTGTAGAGGATCAGGTAGAGCCAGGGCGGACCTCGAAGGCGTCGTCGGACCCACCTAAAGAGTGCAATGCCGCCCAAGAGCCAGCCCGCAATGGACAAGAGCCGCGGCAGCCGATAGTCAAAGACATAGGTCACCCCCGTCAGCTTCCACAGCAACGCCACCCCCGACGCATACAAGGGAAACTCAGACTCCACCGTGCCCGCCTCGGGTCCCGCCCAGTCGATGCGCGGCCCTAGGAGATCCACCCCGTGGCGCAGCATGTTCCTAGCAATGGACGCCGTGTCGGCCTGACGCACGTGGTGGCTGTCCAGAGGTGGCGCTGCCAAGCTCGGCAGGCGGAGCAAGACCCCCAGCAACAACAACACCAGGAGTGGGACCGCCGACCCAGTGGGGCTGAAGGCACTCCAGGGGCCACCGGAGCGGGGAGACACTGGCGCGCTTGGGGAAGTCGTACTCATGGGGGAGCCAGCGAACGCATGCTAGCAGCACAGGGACGTTCTCAGCGGGAAACGGCGGCGACGCCACCAAGGCAAGATCCCTGGACGATTTGCAACTAACTCACTACAATAACTATTGTTTGCCCGACTTCAGGTATAGGGCTTGCCCCAAGGCCTCTTGAAGACCAATCTTGGAGTGGGTGAAAGGAGCCTCAGTGCCCACAGCCCCGCCCTCGGTGAGTCCCGATTTTCGCGCCTATCTGCTCGAGATCGTCGACGTCACGGAGCGACAACTGGACAAGGTGATCGCTCACCTTCAGGACCACTGGTCCGAGACCCTCGAGGAGTTTGTCGTGAGACGCCACCGAGATCTGCAGCGGCGCGGGGTACCCAATCGCTTGGCCTATGGGCTCATCGCCGACGAGGTCCGATCCCGGAGATTCCAAGCGAAGCCACTGAGTGAGAGACAAGTGAGGCGCATTCTCTACGGCTGAGCGTCCCCACCGCTTGCCGTTACAGCCAGAGAGCAGGAGACGAACACAACATGTGCGGAATTGTTGGTTATGTGGGCGCCAAAGCGCCCATCCCCATCTTGGTCGAGGGGCTAAAGCGATTGGAATACCGGGGCTACGACAGCTCGGGAGTAGCCACGATGAACGGCGAAGGCAAGGTCTTCGTCCACAAGCGGGCGGGCCGTATTCGGGACCTGGAGCACAGCATGCCCGGCGAGTGCCCCAAGGCCAACGTGGGGCTCGCGCACACACGCTGGGCCACCCATGGAGAGCCCAACGACGCCAACTCCCACCCCCATCTGAGCCACGACGAGAAGATCGCGGTCGTCCACAACGGCATCGTCGAGAACCACAGCTCGCTTCGGACCATGCTCATGGGAGAGGGCGTAGCATTCCGCTCGGACACCGACACCGAGGTCATCCCGCATCTCATTGCGCGGTTCTACGAGGGCGACCTAGAGACCGCTGTGAAGCGGGCGCTGCACCTCATCCAGGGCACCTACGGCATCGTGGCGATGCACAGCGAGGAGCCCGACAAGCTAGTGGTCGCCCGCAACGGCTCTCCCATCGTGCTGGGAGTCGGCGACTCCGAGATGTTCGTCGCCTCGGATGCGCCAGCGTTGGTGGCACACACAAAGCAAGTGGTCTACCTCGAGGACGGCGAGATCGCGGTCTTGAGCCCTGAGGGATTCCGCACCACGGACCTGTCCGATCGAACCATCCAAAAGGACGTCAACGAGCTCGACTGGGAGATCGAAGAGATCGAGCGCGGGGACTTCGAGCACTTCATGCTCAAGGAGATCCACGAGCAGCCGCTCTCCATCGACCGAGGTCTTCGGGGTCGCGCCATGTCGGACTTCGGGGATGCCAAGCTAGGTGGCCTAAACCTCGACCGGCGCGCGTTCTTCGACATCAAGCGGGTGTGCCTGATCGCCTGTGGCACATCGCTTCACGCCGCCATGGCAGCGTCCTACTTGATCGAAGAGCTCGCACGGATCCCGTGCGCTGTCGAGATCGCGTCCGAGCTCCGCTACCGCAACCCCATTGTGGACGCCAACACCCTGTATTTCGCCGTGAGCCAATCAGGCGAGACCGCGGACACGCTGGCCGCCATGAGGGAGGTGCGCCGCAAGGGCGGGATCGTCCTCGGCGTCGTGAATGTCGTGGGCTCGACCATCGCTCGTGAGAGTGACGGCGGCATGTACATCCGCTCGGGGCCGGAGATCGCCGTCGCGTCCACCAAGGCGTTCACGTCGCAGCTGCTGGCCCTGACCCTGTTCGCCCTGAAGATCGGCCGCATGCGGGACCTCTCATCCACTGCTGGCAAGCAGCTGATCCATGCGCTCAACGAGCTACCCGACCAGATCACGACGGTGCTCGATCAGAGCGACTCCGTGAAGGAGATCGCCCACAGCATTCTCGATGCGAGCTACGTGCTGTTCTTGGGTCGCGGTGGCAACTATGCAACGGCGCTGGAGGGCGCGCTGAAGCTCAAGGAAGTCTCCTACATCCAGTGTGAGGGCTTCGCCGCCGCCGAGATGAAGCACGGGCCCATCGCCCTCATTGGCGATGGCACCCCGGTCATCTTCCTGTGTCCGCGAGACCATCTACGGGACAAGACCTTGTCCAACATGGAGGAGGTCAAGGCGCGCAAGGGTCGAATTATCGCCGTGTGCAACCCAGGGGACGAGAGGGTGATGGCCCTCGCCGACGCCTACATCGAGGTCCCGGAGACGCACAACCTGCTGACACCATTCCTGACGGTCATTCCCCTGCAGCTCATCGCCTACCATGCGGCGCTTGCCTTGGGCTTGGACGTGGACAAGCCTCGGAACCTCGCGAAATCGGTCACCGTCGAATAGCGTGTGGTCATGAAGTACCTCTTGGCCTCTCTCCTGCTCCTCGTCGGTTGTGGCGAGGTGATTTACGGGGGAGACAGCGGGGCTTCCACCACCGCACCGCGGGTGGACCAGGCCTTCCCAGGGACCGAGTCCCAGTACCTCCCAGAGAGTGGGTCCATCCTGTTCTCGGCCTCCGGGGCCGACGACGACAGCCTCCAGCTGGAGTGGCAGTGGGAGCTCGGCGGCGTCGAACAGGACTGGGGGGAGAGTGACACCGGCAGCTTCGACACGAGCTGGGTCTTAGACTGGTCCGCCGTCCTCTCGGGCCAGTCGACCGAGGTGAGGTTCGCGGTCTACGACGAGAACATGGGCACAGAGTTGTTCTGGCCCGTCACGATCGAGTAGCGCGGCCCCTTCGGGCCGCTCGACGCAGCGACCTCAGCCCCACCAGGGCATCGTCATCCAGCGGTTCCCGACCAAACCGGGCGGCGTAGTAGCGTGCCACCAGGTCACGAGCGTCACCAAACAGCACAGGCTCCTGCTCTTCGGCCCATGCTGCCCAAGCCATGAAAGGCGCCCCGTCCTTGGGCGCAGGCGCACCCTGCTGCCGAGCCCGATTCTCAGAGAGGCGGAGCCAGTCGCGCTGGGTTCGTTCGAGCAGCTTCAGTGCCTGTGCAAGCTCAGGACCCATCACCGCACCGCGACGCGCTCCCCTCACGACCAGCACACCGCCAACACAGAGCCCGATGAGGGCAAGCACGGCAAGCCATGCCCATCCCTGGAGCCCAGCATCTTCACCCAGAGGCTCCGACCGATCCCGCCGCTCATAGCGCTGGCCCCAGCCCCCGAACCAAGAGGAGTTGTCGTCGCCAACCAGGCGGGACACGCCCCGCTGGAGCAGAGCCACTTGGGTTCCGAGCCCGTAGTCCAGGAGCACATTGCGCCACACGACGGTGCCATAGTCAGCCCATGCACGGAGCCGATCTAAGAGGCGTAGGTCAATGCGGTCCTGGAGGCCCACCGTGGACTCGGGGGTGGGATCGAACACGACCCACCCAGCCTCGGGGAAGTGCACCTCGACCCACGAGTGGGCATCCAGTTGCCGCACCAACCAGTAACGACCGATGGGGTTCCAGGTCCCGCCATAGAACCCATTGACCAGTCGAGCCGGAATGCCGAGGGTGCGCAACAGGACGGCCATGGACGACGCGTAGTACTCGCAGTGTCCTTCCTTGACGTCATCCAGAAACGACAGGAGTGGATCCGACGAGGCCGAGGCCAGCTGATCCAGGCTGTACACGTAGTCGTTCCGAAGGCGACGCTGGATCATCAGGATTGAGTCCAGGGGCGAGCCAGCTCCTCGAGTCCAGTCCTTGGCAATCTGGGGGATCCGGGGAGCGAGATTCCCAGGAAGCGCCGTCTGGCGCGCGACCAGGCCAGGCGGGCTATCCCGAGGGTCTTGTCTGCGCAGCGCTGCCGGTTCGCGTGCCGTCACGGCGCTGTAGACGGTGTACTTGGGACGCTTGTTCGACAGGGCACCAGGAAGGTAGTAGCCATCGCCCGCGACCGTCTCCAGGGATCGAAACGAGCCGTAGATGCCCACGGGAGTACTCAGGTGGAACAACACCCGACTGTCTAGGGGCTCCAGCTGGATCTCTTGCCGAAGAGCCCAGCTGCGTCCCGGGGGTGGACCGAGAAAGCCCACAGCACTCTGGCTATGCAGGATGGTCCGTTCGGGCTGGGAGAGTTCCCAAGCTCGCCCATCGAATTGATCGAGCGCCAGGCCGTGCCAATAGAATTGGCTCGCATCCACCGGCTGGGCCGCACTGTCCGCCACCTCCGCACGGAAGACAGGCGCATCGGACAGCTTGATCGCACCCAGCTCGCCCAGCCTTACTCGCTCGGCAAATCCCGAGACGTGGACCGAGGGCAGAAAGCTCGAAGCAAACATGCTGGCTTGCATCCGCGGCAGCGCAAAAAACAGCGCAATCGTCCCCACGAGTAGAGTGAAGCCCAGGGCCGCAACAGACACGAACAGTGGCCATCGGGCCAAGGGATCGAGCAACCGAAACCGCCCCATAGGCACGCCACCAGGCCCATGTCGCTGTCTCCAATCCTCCTCGACTGCGGCGACCAGACGATTCAACATGAGGCACCAACAGCTCGTCACCGCAAAGGCCATGAACACGAACAAGAAGGCCACGTGGATTGTGAGGATGGACGCCAACAAGACCTGAGCGAAGGCAATGAAGCAGAGATACAGATCGTCGCGGGAGCTCTTTCGAGTCCACAGCCGATGCACCTGAACGAACCAAAGGAGCTGCGCCAGCAAGCTCAGCGAGTGGACCCCCTGCACCCCATACCCAAAGCCGAGCCACACCAAGAACGCCACCTGCACCCGGAGCCAAAGAGCCGGGGAGCCACGGTCCCTCCCCTGCCACCCACTCCCCAGCGCCGCAACCAACGCCACCGACGCCGCCAGGGGCCCCAGCTCACCCACCAGCGCCAGGCTCAAGAACCCGGACAGCACGACGCCGACACGAACCGCTGCGAGGGCCCTCAGGAACCCTCCAGCGCGCAGCGGTCCCAGCGCTCGGCCACCCGGGGCTCGTCCTTGATCGATCACGCGGCATCCTCTGCCAACAGCAGCGTGGCGAGCCCCTCCAGCACGCGGAACAAGCCCCCGCGGTCGCTGACGGTTCTCCAACCACCATCGGGCAGCTGAACTCTCACCTCGCTCCCTCGCTGGATGCCTTCGCACAGGGCAAACGTGGCCCGACTAAGCTCCACTTCCAGGGCCTGGCTTCGCTCCATTTGCGATCCCGGACCGGGCTGCCTCACTCGCACCTCAATGCGCCCCTCGACACTCGACTGAGCCCGCTCGATCGACACAAGGCGTCCCAAGCGCGCCGAAGACCGCCAGTGCACGCGCCGGGGGTCTTCTCCCGGTGCATGTTCGCGCAGCCCCAGAAAGTCACCATCCCCGCCAGCCTGGGGGCTCCTAGCCTCCAGACTGCCTCGGTCATCACCGGGCGTCCGCACGAGCGCATGCTCCAGAGGCTCGGGAAAGACGACGACGTCCTGAGACAGCGCAAAGTCCGAGCTCTTGACGAAAATTCCAAACGGCCAGGTGGTCGAGACCCGAACGCCTCTCAGGCGATGCCGCCCACGGCGCGAGAAACTCCAGCAAGCCGGCACGGTCTGTCTCTGACCCTTCGACAGATACAGCACCATTCCCACACCACGCTCATCCAGCTCCAGGTGAGGTCCTCGCAACTCCTGCAACCGGAGGCCGAGGCCAGGGCCCCAACCGGTAGGCCTCGAGACCGACCAAGATCCGCGGGTCGTACGGCCCGCAAAGGCTGGCTCATGAAGGCGACGGCGCACACGCGTCCCTCGAATCGCCAGCTCCGACAGGATCCCAGACAGCGCGACCATCGACAGCATCGTCGCCAGCACGAGGTAGAGAAGATTGTTGCCGGTGTTGACGGCGGCTAAGAGGACCGCACCAGCGGAGACCAAAAAGATCCAACCCTCGGTCGTGGGGCGGACCCGGCGCCAACCTCGAACGTAGGCCCGCGGAACCACGAGCAACCAATAGAAGAGGGAGCGCGTGTCGTGCGCACCCGGCACAGGCGCCAGCACTGGACCGTCCCGCACATGGCGGCTCTTTCTCAACAAGCCCAGCAAGAAGCGCTACCTGGGAATCGGAACGGTATCGAGGAGCCCCGCGAGCACCTCGCTGCTGCGAGAGCCCGAGGCCAACGAGCCATTGTCCGAGTAGGAAGGCACCAGCCGATGAGCAAGAACCGATTCACTCAACGCCAGGACATCATCGGGCGTGACAAAGGCGCGACCCTCCAAGAATGCCCGCGCCTTCGCAGCACGGACCAGAGCCTGGCCTGCACGGGGTGACGCCCCCAACAGCAGTTCCGAAGACTCCCGGGTCGCCCGAAGCAGAGCCAACACGTACTCCTCGATGTCTGGATGCACCGCCACCGCCATGGCCTCCTCCTGCAGCTGGACCACTCGGGAGGGCTCCAAGACCGCCTCCGGACGACGCACAGGGTCTCCCGCCTCCTGCAGTAGCAGTCGCTCCTGGTCCACATCGGGATACCCCACTTCCAGGCGCATCAGAAACCGGTCCAACTGAGACTCGGGCAACGGGAAGGTGCCGTGATGTTCCAGCGGATTTTGGGTCGCAATCACCACGAAGGGAGCCGGAAGGGGGTGGAGTGTGCCGTCCACGCTGACCTGCGCCTCATTCATGGCTTCGAGGAGGCTCGACTGCGTCTTCGGCGGCGTCCTGTTGATCTCGTCGGCAAGAACCACATTGGCGAACAAGGGACCGGCGTGGAACCTAAATGCATCTGCCTTTGCGTCGAAGATAGACACACCCAGGATGTCCGATGGCAAGAGGTCGGCGGTAAATTGGATACGAGAGAAGCGACAGCCGAGGGCTGAGGCGACGGCTTCGGCGAGCGTCGTCTTGCCCACTCCCGGCACGTCTTCCAGCAGCACGTGTCCTCTGGCCAGAACAGCCACGAGCAGATGATCCACGAGCTGGCTCTGTCCGCGAAAGACCTGGCCAATCGAATCACGCAGAGTCGCAAACAATTCCTGGCTGCTGGAATCGCTCGAGATGGGAGAGGCCGCCGCTTGCATCGGGATGGAGGTTAGCAGCCGGCGCAAGCGCCGCCACTTCCAGCGCCAGAGGACCAGCTAAACAGACGAGACTGCTCAGCCGTGGGTCGCGCGTCGACGCCGCAGACCGACCAGCGCCAGGCCCGCCAGCAACAGGCACGCCGGCACGCCACCGAGGCGAGAGCCCTGCCCCAGGCTACAGCCAGGCTCAATGTAGTTGCTAGGACGGAACACCCGCGCAGTTACTTGAGCCTCCGGAAGGGTCGGATCCGTGCTGTGCAGCCCATCCGAGACAGAGAGACTGAAGTCGAAGACCCACTCCGACTCGGCGGACGTCGGCTCAGCCTGGAACCGGAGGTACGCGTAGGGCGAGGCCGAGTCCGTAATGAGCTCGACGGTCACGCCATCCATGGCGGAGACGTCCGTCTCGAGGGTCCAAGTGTAGGAGAGGACATCGGTCTCGTTGAAGTCGGTCGTGCCGCTGCCATCGAGCGCGATCAAGACAGTGCCGCCCACATAGCGCTCATTCTGGTCGATCCCGGCATCCACCTCTGGCTCTTCCAGACAGTCCTCGTCCTCGGCATCAGCCAGCAGGTCGCAGTCATTGTCTACACCGTCGGCACAGGTTGCGCTGCCCTCTGTCATGGCTGGATTGACCGTCGCCTCACTGTCGTCACAGTCGTCACCACCACATTCGGGGGCAATGTAGGAGTCCAGGTCTTCATCCAAGTCATCAGCGACGCCGCTGCAGTCGTTGTCGATGGTGTCTCCGCAAATTTCGTCCTCACCGGGCCCAGCCAACGGCTCGTTGTCATCGCAGTCACCGTTGCAAGAAGTAACGTCGTCCTCGTCGGCATCATCTTGATTCAAGGACGCGTCCGTGTCGTCACAATCCGTGCCCTCACAGCCGCTATTCGCCGGGGTATAGCCATCTCCGTCCAGGTCCTGACCAACGACCCACTCCACCCCATCACAGTCATTGTCGATGGCGTCGTCACAGACCTCCTCGGCATCGGGGTTCACCGAAGCGTCATCGTCATCGCAGTCCTCGTCCTCACTGAAGCCGTCTTCATCGGCATCTACAGGCTCCTCGTCCTCGGAGCCGCCATAGGCCACCGGCGTGATTGCGACCACGACGACAGAGAGGAAGAGCAGGTACGTAAGGAGACGAAGGAGAGGAAATCGGGGCATCACGGTAAGACCCTCTGAGCAACGGCAATGGGGAGCGGAGGCGCAGTTGTAGGTCAGCGGCGATAGCAGTGTCAAGGGGCTGAGATTACGGCATTTCAGCGAGCCCTCACCATCACCGCCGCCGGGGATTTCTCCGAGCACGACGCGCAGTTCCACAAACAGTTGGCTACCACACGAGACGCTACACCACGGTTCCTGTTACCATTCCGGGTCTACCGTCTGTGTCAACGGACCCCCACGGGCCCAGTTGAGGCAGCGGAACAACCCGAGACGGATCTAAGAACGGGAGTCATCATGAGCGGGTTCCTGCGGAAAAAGTTCACCGACTTCCCCCCCATTGAGGTCGATGGTGAGGGTGAGCTGCGGGCGTGCCTTCACACCAGCCTGGGGGATGTTGTCATCCGGTTGTTTGAAGAAAAGGCTTCGGGCACCGTGGCCAACTTCATCGGGCTGGCCACTGGCAAGATCGAGTGGACCGATCCCACATCAGGCGAAACGACAACCCGCCCCCTGTACGATGGCACTGTCTTCCATCGAGTGATCCCCAGCTTCATGATTCAAGGGGGCGACCCACTGGGCAACGGAACCGGGGGGCCCGGCTATCGCTTCGGAGACGAGTTCCACGCAACACTTCGGCACCACAAGCCAGGCGTCATGTCCATGGCCAACTCGGGCGCTAACACCAACGGC
>PBPL01000041.1 GCA_002724675.1 Deltaproteobacteria bacterium
GCAATGGCTCAGTCCAGCGTGCACCGGGACGGCGAAGTCTGCGTGTCTCAGGCTCGTCCTGTGACGACGGCGTGTGACTAGCGACCCGGCGCGCGATTCGTACCGCTGTTCGACTCTGGCTGCAAGGGACAAAGCGAGCCAGAATCGAGACAAGACTCGGGCTAGAGGTAGCTCTCAGGCTCCATGCAGTAGAAGTCCACTTCGGGGATCCCAGTGTCATCGATGCCTATGCGCCAGGCATCGATGCGGTGTGGCACGCCCTTTTGGCCATCCACCACCCAGGACCGCACGAGGACCTGGACGTCTCTCGGGATCCGTAGCAGCACGGTTGGGTCCTTGTCTCGCTGCGGCAAGGCTGTCATGGCTTCGGCCGAAGGTCGCGGGGGCGCTGCCGACCGCAGTACCTGGATGCGCTGGAACTCGAACTCGTCCCGACCGACCGACGTCCAGGCGTTCAGGTCGATGGCGAGCTCTCCCAGCGCGCCAACCTCGGGCTGATCCGCCAGCACGGTCACCTTGAGTGCTTCTGTCTGCCAGGAGACCTCTACCTCTTTGTGGTAGGCAGCGATGTGAACTCCGAAGGCGCGCCGTCGTTGCAGCATGTCCTGCTCGGTGCGGAGATCGACCAGGGGCATGATCTGCGGCTGCTGGGGTGGGGCCTCTGGGATCAGCTGGACGGCCCCAGCTTCACCGACGCCGAGCTTCTCGAGGTCAATGGAGACGAGTGCGTATTGGTCCGTTGATGCTCGTACGGGCGTGGGTACCAGCGACTCGGCTCCGAGCCAGCGACGGACCCACGGGTTCCCCGTCATCGATTCCGGGGCATTCGTTCCGAACAGGGTCTGGGCTACGAGGGCATCGGCGTGCTTCTTTCGGAACACGTCCGTCTTCTGAAACAGCCGATCGAAGTTGGGAAAGAGGCCGATGCTCGTGAATTGTTCGCGGTAGTGGGCCGACCACGCTGTGGTTTCTCCCTGGTACACCGGGTGCCGAGCCCGACTTCCTGGATCCGCCTGGGTCTCCAGGTGGGGCGCGAGGCTGCCAAGAATGAGACCGGCTGCCGCTCCCAGTGCGGTGATCACGGCGGCCGATCGTCGTCGATCACTCTTGAACAGGGCTGCCAGTCCCTCCCCCAGCCAAGCAACCACCGGCAGAAAGGCCATCAGGAGGATTCGGCTCTTGTCCCCCTGAATCCAGTCTCGCTGGCACGCGAGCACGAAGTAGGGGAGGGCGAAGGCGAGGCCCAGAGCCCAAGCGAGGCGGGCATCTCTAGCTGCCATGCGAAGCGCGCCGAGGATCGCCAGGCTCAACGCCAGCGCGCCCGTGTAGGAGAACGCATGGATGGGGTAATAGAGCAGGTTGGGGTAAGGGAGGAGGGGAGTCCGCTGGAACTCAGTGACGACTAGTGAAGCTAGGGCCCAGAGCGACTCTGTCTCGCCCAGGCTGTGAAAGCCATGATGGCCGAGGTGGGGCAGGTTGAACCCAAAGGCCACCACGAAGCTGGCGGTTGCCAGGCCCCACCAGGCTCGGGTCTTGGGTGTTCCCCGGATCAGCAGCGCTGCGGGCAGGAGCAAGGTCAGAGGGAGGAATCGCAGCCCAGACCCGGCCATCAACCCCATCAGCAGACCAATGAGGACAGGACGACTCCCGTGGGTCAGCAGTGCGTGGAACGCGGCACAGGACAAGGCGAGGGCGATGAGGTTCCGGTCCAGGACCTCCACCGACAACATGTAGGGGTTGGCGACGGCGAACAGCGCGGCGCCGAGGGCTGCCAGGCTGCTCCCGCTCCAGGACCGCACCAGCAGGAAGGCGAACAGGAAGAGGATGGCGAAGAAGACGGCGTAGAGCACATGGAACGTCTCGTTGCCCAGCAGTGGCATCAGTGAAGCCGTGAACAGGGCGTTGCCGGGAGTTGTGATGATCGCGTAGGCCTTGTCGACCACGGGCTTAGCCTGGTCGGGATTCAGCCCCTCAATGAAGCTGAATGTCTGCATGTAGAAACACTCGGCCTCGCCTCGCTGCAGATACGACCCGATGGACAGTAGGAACTCGGCGTCGCAGTAGTAGAACCACGCGCCGCCGCCCACGCAGCCAGCGAGTCCGACTACGAGCCACTCGAAGGCAGGAGCGGGTGATGTCCCACCGACGACGGAAGGGGCCGGCGCTCCGGCCAGCCAGCGTCTCACGGCCAGAGCGGCTGTGACGACCAGCGCCAGGGCGAGAGCTGTGCCCAGCAGCAAGCCAGCCGTGGAGAACCGTTGGCCCAGGAACAGCAAATTGGCCATCACCAGCGGAACGGGCACCAGAAAAAACAGCAGCAGGTACGCCAGTCCCTCCACGGGCCTCGGCCGTCCGAGGAGCAGGTGGGTCAAGCCCAGGGCGATCAGAGTGAGGAGGGCCCAGGTCATTTCTCTTGGGCCTCCATCTCGCTCAGCATTTGGCTCGCCTCGCTGTCTTCGGGGAAGTTCCGAATCGATCTTCGCAGCAACTGTCGCGCCTCATCGTAGCGGCCCTCGTCCATGTAGATGCGGGCGAGGCCGTTGTACTTCTTGAACTCGATGTCGGGATTGATCTCGATGGCTCGCTCGAAGTGCTTCTTGGCCTCGTCGGTGCGCCCTTGTCGGAGGTACAGGAGGCCCAGGCCCTCGTACGGGCAGGTGTAGTTGACTCCCTCGGGCCCCAGCGCTGCGCGGAAGTTCTCCTCCGCGCCTCTGTCGTTGCCCTCGTGAAGCTGGATGGTGGCGCGCGCGGCGAGCGCGTAAGTGTTGCCCTCGTCCATACTCAGCACAGCGTCGACGGGCTCTCTTGCTTTGCTCAGGAGGTTGAGGGCGATGAGCGAGTTGGCCTTGCCTAGCAGGCCCAGCAAGTTGTCGGGGCGATGGTGGAGCACCTTGTCGAAGTAGGGCAGCGCCTCTTTGTGCTGGTTGCGGTTGGCGAAGACCCAGCCCATACCCAGCGACCCCATCTCGTGGATTACGTGAAAGTAGCCGGGCTCTCGCACCGTGGTGACGTCAGTCGCGAACCAGGACGAGAGAGCCGCATCCAGCTGACTCTTTGCCGCACTGTAGTCCTTGCGGATGATGCCTAGGTGGCCCAGCCCGACGCGGGGTCCGGGGTCGTCGGGATCCTCTCGGTGCGCCTGGCCGAACAGGGTCTCCGCCTCTTCGTAGCGCTTGACCAAGAGCAACAACAGCCCGCGAGTTACCCGGAAGGAACGGCGGGACTCTCGCGAGATGGCACGCTCGACGTGTACAAGCGCCGCTTCCATGTCGGTCTGCTCGTAGGCATCGAGCGCTGCCGCGTAGGCCTCGTCTGCCGTCTCCTCGTCCGTGTGCCTCGGCTGCTCCTCGGGGGCCGCCGGGCCGCGCCGCACTCGCGAGTAGAGCTCGCCCAGAGCCTGGTAGGCGCAGGCCCAGTGTGTTCCATCTTCGTTGACAATGGCCTCCTTCAGTAGCTCCTCGGCTCCCTCAAAGTCCCCCTCTTCCATGCTCAGGCGACCGAGGATGTGCTTCGCTTCTTGAACCTCGAAGTGGTTTTCTTCTGCCAATGCCAGCTGGATGGACCGTTGTGCGTAGGCCCGGGCCTTCTCTGGCTGGTCGGCCAGGAACAGGGCCTTTGTCAGCTTGTAGTGGGCTCGCGTGTCCCCCGGATCGAGGCGCACCACATCCTGAAGGTGTTCGACAGCCTCGTCTTGGCGATCGATCTCGTGGTGAAGGAACAAAGCGTGATGGGCGAGGCGCCGGTCGGGGTCCAGCTGGAGTGCTTCGTCCAAGAGCTGTTGGGCTCGCTGGCTACGGTCATCGGAAGCCGCATCGACACCGGGCCCACCTTCTACTGGGGATAGGAGTAAAGCCAAGGCCAGGCGCGCCTCGACCGCGCCGGGCTTCAGGGCGACAACGATCTCCAACAGCTGCTCTGTCTTGCGGTACCGGTCGGCATCGTTCCACTTGCGAGCCAGGGTCAGCTCCCGTTGCGCCTCCTGGAGCAGTTGCTCCGCCTGGGCGAGAGGCTGGTCCGGAGGCTCAGAGGCGCAGCCAGTGGCTGCCAGAAGGCAGCCGCTGAGGAAGAGGACCCAGAGACGAGTGTCGGGGGTCGGGGAGAGGACCAGCACGGGCCGAGTATAGTTGGCAGGTGGGTGAGGTCGGTGAGGTGGGGGAGCGAGAGTCGGCAAGTGGGCATGGACAAGCGCAATGCACGTCGCAAATGGACGATAGCTGTTTCGGGGCTTGCGCTGGGGCTTGCGCTGGGTAGTTGTCACGGTTCGTCTGGGCCCGCGAGCTCCTCGGAGGCGCCTTCAAGTACGGTCTGCGACGATTGCCCGCCGTGTGGACCGGCTGGTGACTGCCCGAGTGGGTTTTGCAGCCCAACTCAGTGTGTCCAGAACAAGTGTGTGCCCGAGAAGGCACCCTGCGATGACTCGGACCCTCACACCTGGGACCACTGCGATGACTCCGCGAAGAGCTGCGGCAGCTACTTGGCTGACGGTGTGCGGGCTTGTGCCTCAGACTCCCAGTGCCAGACCCAACACCCCTGTCAGCGCTTTCTGTGCGAGGAGGGGCTCTGTCGACTCACCGAGCCGTCTCGCTTCTGTGGTGACGCATTCTTGCGTCCGGTTGCTTGTAGCGGCCAGGACGACTGTGTGCGTCACCAGCTCTGGATGCTCTCGCCCGCTGAGCGAGCCCTGTCCACTCTCGCCGGTGGCCCCTGGTGCATCACCCAGGCGGACGGAGGCCGCTATTGCAGGTGGTTCGACGCGTCTAGCGGCCCCGGAGCAGAGAGCCCTTAGTCTTCAGCGCACGCGCCCGTACCTGTGGGCATCAGCACGTTGAAGCCCCAGGTGTTGTCTGAGGCCTCACTGTCCACGTGGCAGGTCATGCACGCGTAGGGCGCTGAGGCCACAACGTGAACGTCTGGCGTGATCGTAGGGAACAAGGAGCGGTCTGCCAGGGCTCCCTCTGCGTCGTAGACCACGAAGTCCAGTTGACCATCGTCGCGCCGGTTGGCCAGGAGGATCTCCGTCTCTCGTACCTCGTCGCCAATGACGGACTCGGCGACAAACACACCATCCGGTGGACTGGTGAGGAGCCTGCGGGGGGCACACTTGGGGGCCGAGTCGATCAGCTGAGCGTCCAGCGCTTCATAGTCCAGGATCGCCTCTCTGAAGGCCTCGAGAGTGGTCGGGAAGCCTCGGCTGCAGGTGTAGTAGCGCTGGAGTCCACGTCGGAAAAACGAGAAGTCGATGCCGCTGGCGTCGTTCTGGCCCAGCAGCAACGCCCCCAGGACGACTCGGCCCAACGGACCACTGTCGGCGGCTGCGTCCCGTTCCACTGTCTCGCCCAGCTCCCCGGGAGGGATCTCCAGCGCGTAGGCCACAAAGCCCCGGTACAGAGGGATCAACGAGGTGATGTCGACCTCTTGGGGGAGCTCGTCCAGGTCGAGTGCGGCTAACTCGTCTTCGATGCCCGGCGCGAAGTCCACCGGTGCTTCGTCGCTGGGTTGCTGGTCGCTGATGGGATCCTCGCAGTTGGCTGTCTCAGTGGCTGGCAGGTTGTCATCGGCGCTCTCGGTCTCGCAGCCAAGAACACAACCCAGCAAGAGAACTGCAAGCAAGGGGACGTGGGGGGAACAACGCGCCATAGATGGAACCGAAACCAGTATATCCGGTCCCCTGGGCATCCCCTCAAGGGGCGGAGGAGAGGGCCGCGAAGAGCAGAACTAGGCGGATTCCTCTCCAGTGCTGGCTATAGTGACCGATAGGAACAGGTGATGTGTCTGTTGCGCCTTCGGGTGTCGTCGCTTTGCTTCGCACCCGCGCTGACGTTGATTCTGGCCCTCTCTGCTTGTGCAGACGTGGGTTCTCCGCTGCTCTCTGCCTCGGAATCGATGCTCGACTTTGGTTCGGTGGTTGTCGGTGAGACACCCATCCAGACCCTCGTCGTCTCCAACTTTGGCGAGGGCCGCACCGAGGTAGCCAATCCCGTGGCCCAGGGCGAGGGCCTCGCCGCATTCGACATCCCTGGCGTGGACTGGCCGCTCGAGCTTGGTCCTGGAGAGAGCGTCGCCCTAGAGATTCAGTACATCGCTCAGATCGAGGGGGTCTACGAGGCCACCTTGAGCTTTGAGTCCACACAGCCCGTCATGGTTGCTGGTGGCGGCGGCGGTTGCAGCGGTGAGTATGTGGAGACGGATCCCCTCTTGCCGGTCTCTGTCAGCCTTCGCGGTGTCTCGATCCCTGCGCCCAGGGTCGATGCGGACGGCGACGGGTTCTTTGCCCTCTCGGACGACGGTCAAGACTGCGATGACAACAATCCGGACGTCAATCCCAGTGCTGTCGAGATCTGTGGGGATGGCATCGACAACAACTGTGATGGAATCACGGACGTTGGGGTCGATCTGGACGGCGATGAGGTCGACAGTTGCCTCGACTGCGATGACGGCCTTGCGACGACGTTCCCTGGGGCGCCCGAGCTCTGCAATGCCGTGGACGACGACTGCAACGGTCTGGTGGACGACGGTGTGGTCTATCTGGACTGGCTTCCCGACGTGGATGGCGATCTCTTTGGTGACGATAGCCAGGAGGTCGTGACGGACTGCGTGGCTCCCGAGGGCTTTGTCATTGCCTCTGGCGACTGCGACGACATCGATCCGGACATCAATCCGGCCGCAGTGGAGGAGTGCAACTTTCTTGACGATGACTGCAACGGGCTTGTGGATGATGGGCTCCCGGTGGCCGATTACTTCGGCGATTTTGACTTCGATGGCTTCGGTGACTCCTCCGAGCCGGCGGTGTCCAGCTGCAGTCCAATCCCATTTTTTGTGACCAACAACCTCGACTGTGACGACTCCAACCCCGAAGCGCGCCCCGACAACGTCGAGCTCTGTGACGGCTTTGACACCGACTGTGACGCGGAGACCACGTTGGCAGGTGGGGAGTTTGATGCCGACCTGGATGGCTCCCCCAGCTGTGAGGACTGCGATGAGTCCGATCCGTTCAACTTCCCTGGCAACCCCGAGGTCTGTGACGGCCAGGACAACGACTGCGACAGCGCTACCCAGTCGGTGGGAGGGGAGTCCGACACCGATGGGGACGGCGCGCTGAACTGTGTCGACTGCGCGGACAATGATCCGCAGAACTTCCCCGGGAACCCAGAGGTCTGCGACGGTCAGGACAATGACTGCGATAGCGCGACTGCGGCGGCAGGCGGCGAGGTCGACGGCGACGGTGATGGTTTCTTTGCTTGTGACGACTGTGATGACACGGACGCCAACTTCTTCCCGTCCGCTGTGGAGCTCTGTGATGGCTTGGATAATGACTGTGATGGTCAGCTGTCTGCCGTCGAGACCGATGACGATGGCGATGGGTTCAACGAGTGTGCTGACTTGGATTGTGATGACACGGATCCTGCGGTGGGGGTCGGTGAAGCCGAGATCTGTGACGGAGTAGACAATGACTGTGATGGCTCCATCCCAGTGGGCGAGGTGGATGACGATGGCGACGGCTTTGTGGAGTGCTCGTTCGTAGGAACCGACCCACTGATCACCGGTGGCGATGACTGCGATGACAGCAACGATACGGTGTTTCCCACCGCAACCGAGGCGTGCAACGGCATTGACGATGACTGTGACGCCCAAGTGCCCGTGGACGAGACGGACGATGATGGTGACGGCTTCAACGAGTGTGGCGACGGGGACTGTGACGACGCGGACGACACCTCATTCCCGGGGAATCCCGAGGTGTGCGATGGGGCAGACAACGACTGCGTAGGAGGTGTGCCTGCGGATGAGTCGGACGATGACAGCGATGGTGTGCTGGTGTGTGCTGGTGACTGCGATGACTCCGACAGCGCCAACTTCCCGGGGAACCCGGAGGTGTGCGACGGGGTAGACAATGACTGCAATGGAGCGGTCCTCGTCGTGGAACAGGACTTGGACAACGACTCGTTCGTGGAGTGCACCTTTGTGGGGACGGTGGGGGACTTCCTCGGTGGCGATGACTGCGACGACACCGACTTCGACTTCTTTCCAGGTGCTCCTGAGCTCTGTGATGGTCTGGACAATGACTGCGACGACCAGGTGCCTTCCGATGAGCTGGATAGCGACGGAGATGGCCTGTCTGAGTGTGCTGGGGATTGCGATGACGCCGACACGGCTACAGGGCAGGGGGCGATCGAGCTCTGCGATGGACTCGACAACAACTGTGACTCCATCATCCCCACCAATGAGACTGATGCGGACGGGGACGGCGTGTTTGAGTGCGCTGGGGACTGTGATGATGGGGATGCGTCGAACTTCCCAGGCAATGCGGAGGCCTGTGATGGTCTCGACAACGACTGCAATTCCGCTGTCCTGGCGGTGGAAGTGGACGACGACGGGGACGGCTTCGTGGAGTGCACCTTCAGCGGCACGCCCGGCACGATCGTCGGTGGCGATGACTGTGATGACCTCGATCCCGACCGCTTCCCAGGCAATCCCGAGGTGTGTGATGACCTCGACAACGACTGCGATGGTCAGCTGTCAGCAGGTGAGCTGGATGCCGATGGCGATGGCTTCAATGTCTGTGCGGACAACGACTGTGACGATGCAGAGGCGGCCTCCTTCCCGGGCAATCCCGAGATCTGCGATGGCCTAGACAACGACTGCGATGGCAGCGTGCCGGCCAATGAAGCCGATGCCGATGCCGACTCGGTGTCGCTTTGTGAGGGCGACTGCGACGACGGGGACGCTGCTCGCTTCCCGGGCAACCCCGAGATCTGCGATGCCATCGACAACGACTGTGACGGGGAGCTCCTGCCCGAGGAAGAAGACACCGACGGGGATGGCTTCGTCGAGTGTGTCTTTGTGGGTACGGCCGGTGGCGGCATTCAGGGTGGGAGCGACTGCGACGACACGGACGGGACCGCTGTTCCTGGTGGCACGGAGTTCTGTGACGGGGTCGACAATGACTGCGACGGGACTGTTCCGGATGACGAGCTCGATCAGGACAATGATGGCTTCAACGTGTGCAGCGGCGCTGACTGTGACGACAGCGACCCGGACATCAATATCGACGCCGCTGAGGTCTGCGATGGGCTCGACAACGACTGTGTGGGCGGCATCCCGACCGACGAGACGGACGACGACGGCGACGGCTTCAACGAGTGCGCCGATCTCGACTGTGATGACACCGACGACACGATCTTTGACGGTGCTCCCGAGCTGTGTGACTTCGAGGACAACAACTGCGACACCTTCTTGCCCGTCGACGAACTGGACGACGACGGGGACGGCTTTGTCGAGTGTGATTGGGTGGGCAGCAACCCGGGAATTCAAGGCGGGCTCGACTGCGACGACACGGTAGTTACCGCCTTCCCAGGCGCCACCGAGGTCTGTGACGGAGCCGACAGCGATTGCGACACGTTCATTCCGGTGGACGAGGTGGACAATGACTTCGACGGCTTCAACGAGTGTGAAGATGGCGACTGTGATGATGGCAACGCCCAGGTGAATCCTTCGGAAGTCGAGGTCTGTGACGGTGCAGACAATGACTGTGTGAACGGGGTCGATGATCTCTTCGATGGGGATGGCGACGGCTTCTTCGACGACGCTGTGGCCGACTGTGTGACGGCCTATGGCGACCGGGCAGACTGTGATGACTCCGACCCCGATGTGAATCCCGACGCGCCGGACCCGGTGGGAGATCTCTTTGACCAGGACTGCAGCGGCACCGACGGCTCTTGGCTGCAGGCTTCCGCCGGCTTCTCACACAGCTGCGGGGTTTCCTCTACAGCGGAAGTCCTCTGCTGGGGTGATGACAGCGCGGGGCAGGCTACTCCGCCGGCCGGCGTTGCCTTCGACCAGGTCAGCGCGGGCACAGCGCACTCCTGCGGCGTCACCGATGCGGGCGCAATCCAGTGTTGGGGTATCAGCGATGGTGGCGCGACAGACTTCGGTCAAGTGACGGGGGCTCCGGCAACGGGAACCTTTGCCGCAGTGAGCGCCGGAACCTCTCACAATTGCGCCTTGACTGTGGGGGGTGCCGTGCAGTGCTGGGGTGACAACAGCTTCGGACAGGCGACTCCGCCGGCCGGCACATTCTTGTCGGTCGACGCCGGCGGAAATCACAGCTGTGGGGTGCTCTTGGGTGGCACGGTGCAGTGCTGGGGTGACGGCTCTTCCGGCCAGACGACTCCACCTGCGGCCTCCGCATTCGTCCAGGTGAGCGCTGGCGTCATCCACAGCTGTGGGGTGACCACCTTGGGCGACGTCGAGTGCTGGGGGGATGACGCCTTCGGTCAGGCAACCCCACCTGTTGGCGCGTTCTCACAGGTCGATGCGGGCAACTTCCATACCTGTGCGGTGGACGGTACCGCTGCTGTGCAGTGCTGGGGTGTGGATGACGGTGGTGCTTCCGACGAGGGTCAAGTGACGGGAGTCGTGGCTGACACCTACACCCAGGTGGCTACTGGAGGCTCCAGCACCTGCGCGCTCACAACTCGTGGCACAACCACGTGTTGGGGCGATGATGGGGCGGGTCAGTCCACGCCGCCCTTCTAGGACGTCGGCGAGCTGGCTTCAGAGCACGGCATTCAGCCACTGGCTGAGCAGGATGAAGGCCGCCACGTTGACGCCTACGATGCCTGCCCACAGCAGGGGGC
>PBPL01000042.1 GCA_002724675.1 Deltaproteobacteria bacterium
CCCGAGTCGTCGTCGTCACCACTGGAGTCGTCGTCGTCACCACTGGAGTCGTCGTCGTCGCCGATGTCGTCATCATCACCGATGTCGTCATCATCACCGGTGTCGTCGTCGTCCCCTACTGGGCAGTCTGGGTCACTTGTGTCCACGTCACCATCGCAGTCGTTGTCCAGACCATCGCTACAGTTTTCTTGAGCTCCGGTGTAGACGGTCAACTCGGTGTCGTCGCAGTCGCCATCACATAGGCTCAGACCGTCGCTGTCCAGATCCGCGTTTTCGTTGGTGCTGGGATCGCAGTCGTTGTCGGTACCGTCGCAGACTTCGATTGCGTTGGGATTGATCAGGTTGTTGTTGTCGTTGCAGTCCGCATCGCAGGAGGAGAAACCGTCCTGATCGGCGTCCGTCTCTGGATCATCGCTGTCCACATTGCCATCGCAGTCATCGTCGACTCCGTTACACACTTCTGTGGCGCCGGGGAAGACGGTCGCGGCATCGTCGTCGCAGTCGTTTGAGCAGGCGGAAAAGCCGTCTAGGTCGGTGTCGGTGTCGGTGTCGCTAGCATCCGCGAACCCGTCGCAGTCGTCGTCAACGCTATTGCAGATCTCTGCTTCGCCTGGGGCGATGGAGGCGTTTTCGTCATCGCAGTCTCCGGCGCACTCACTCAGTCCATCCCCGTCATCGTCTACTTCGTGGTCATCGTTGCCGGGATCGCCGGCATCGTCTAGGCCATTGCAGTCGTTGTCTTGGCCGTCGCAGACCTCTGTGTTGCCATCAAAGTTGGTGGGGTCCGCGTCGTCGCAGTCTCCTTGACACTCACTCTGAGTGTCCCCGTCGTTGTCCAGCTCTTGGTTGTCGATGCCGGCATTGCCTGCGTCGTCGAGTCCGTTGCAATCATTGTCTTGCCCATCACAGGCTTCGGGGGCCCCTGGTGTGTTGAAGACGTCGTTGTCATCACAGTCGCCCTCGCATTCCGCGACGCCATCGCCGTCGTCGTCGATCTCGTTGGTGGGAATGGTTCCGTCGCAGTCGTTGTCGTTGCCGTCACAGAGCTCGGTTGCGCCGTCGTAAGTGAGGGCGTCGTTGTCATCGCAATCGCCATCGCACTCGACCATGCCATCGCCGTCCCCATCGTTTAGCTCGGGATCAGCTTGAGTGATGGAGACACTGAAGTCGGTTGTTCCTGGTTGGTCGTCGTCGCAGACGGTGAGATCTTGGATGGCTCCGGTACCCATTTCGATGTTTACGACCAGCTCGCCCACCTCAGCGGGGTCGTATCGGATCAGCAGGCGCGCTTCGTCGGCTGCGCTCGCGATGTAGGTGTGCAGGATCGCGACGGAGCTGGTGACCAACGCATAGTCCTGACTGCTTCCTTCGAACTGGGTGTTGTTCTGCCCCGGAATCGCCAGGCCCCCAGGTACGGTGGAGAAGGTGCTGTCCAGACCTCGATTGATGGGACTGCCGCTGGTCCTATCGATGACCCAGCCCAGAAGCTCTACCTCTGGGGGGAACGTCATGATGGCGTTGGCGATCACGGCGGTTGAGTCCTCGCCCATCCAGTTGCGGAAGAAAAGGGACTGCACGTTTGTGGTAGGCCCACCCTCCACGGAGATGTTGGCCTGGACGCTCTGCCACAGGTCGATGCCCGTCAGGTCGACGGAGGGCACCCACCGTTCGATGTGGAGGATCAGGTTGCCGTCGACCGTGTTCTCGAAGGGGGACTCGAGCACTGGATTGGTGTCGCACTGAATGGGCGTTGCTCCCACTTCGTCGACCTGGCTATCGCAGTCGTTATCCTCTCCGTCGCAGATCTCCAGGGAGCCGGGATAGATCCCTCCATCGGCATCGTCACAATCTTCCGGAGGCGAATAGGTGTCTGCGTCGTTGTCTTGTGCCAGTGCGATAGAGGGCAGGCCTCCCACGAGGAATGCGGTCGCGATGCTGGCAAGGAGTGGTTGCAGTTGACGCATGACGGCTCCGTTCAGGTTGAAACCTAGTATTGCCTCGGATTCCCGACTTCGCACCACTCCAAGCACCTTGAGGTGTCCCTCTCGGGCTTGAAGAGTCGGGCTCGTGGACGGCCCTGAAGAGGCGTGAACAGAAGGGGGGAACAAGAAAGCCCATCATCTTCGAGCCCAAGGGCGGCCGAGGGCTGTGACGACACGAGCTTGCGAGGTGTGTTCGTGAGATACGCGCCCATGGACTCAAGCCTTGCTCAAGTTTGGACCGGAACCAGGCCCGTCTCGGTCCACAGCCACAAGGTGTCACTGAGAGGGCGCGGGCGCCTTCGGTAGTCCTTGGCTGCGACGGCGGCGAGACTTCTACGTTGGCGGTGCCCATCGCGCAGCACCACGACTGAGTGAGCGGCCGGCATGGCTACGAGCAGCGGGCCACCCAGGGCTTCTTCCAGCCTGGCTCGAAGGCCTGGGCACAGAAGTCGTCCACTGTCATAGCCATCTCCAGCAGCAATGCAGAAGCCTTGGAGATGGCCTGTTTGTTCGTCGATCAACTCCATCAACCCTACGGACGCGTCTGCATCGAGAGCTGCGACGGCACGAGTTAGGATGGCACGAGCGTCGACCCCCCACCGCTCGATCTCGCTGCGGGGAATAAAGGTCATGCGGTCACTGGAGTCCAGGACAGGGCAGGCAACGAGTCCACCACTCAGCGGGATGCGGACCACGTCCAGATCATGCAGCGTGTCTTCACGGCGAAGCACTACGCGTACATTGTCGCGCACTTGGTCCCAGGAGCAGCCTGCCCAGAGCTTGGACACGTCTCCCCGCTGGTGCATGTCGACTTCAGCCGCAATCTCGTCGAGGTTCTTTCGTTCCAGATAGGCTCGGTACAGATTCCCCACGCGCACGACGAGGTCCCCAGAACACAGGTGACCTTCCTTGCCGATGTGCCAGGTCTGTTCGGTGCGGCTACGCCGATCGTTGAGTAGCTCGCAGAGAGCCAGGGGGAAAAATTCTGGCGCCAACAGGTCCGCGGGCGGAAGTACCAGAGATGCCAACATCCCTGCGACGACGGTCTGATGTTGCTGGACGGCATCGGCGTCTCCGCTGACAAGTGCAAACACCTTGCCTTGCTCGTTTCCGAGCACCAGAAGGCGCCACAACCTCACAGTCTCGTCAGCCTCGCGCTCTCGCCAAGCCCAGGACCCAGCCCAACTGTCGTCCCCCCAGCGGTCCAGGGTCACGGTCTTGCGGTCGAGCTTCAGACCATGTGCCTCTGCCAGGCTCTCCACTGCCGCCAGGATCCCTTGAGGACCTTGGACTGGCTCAGGGTTTGCCGAGACGGTGAGCGCGAGATCGGCTCCTGCCAGCCGAATGTGGACAGGATCCCCGCTCTCGCTGGGGATGGCCTCCCAGTCTCTGGGGTAGTGCAACCTGAAGCGCTCGTAGGGCCCGACGAGACAGCGGTGTGTTCGCCAACTGGTTGGTGCGGGCGAGGGCAGAGGAACCGATGGGATCGTGGCTGCTGGTAGGGCCCGCGCGCCTTCACCGCTGCGGGCAAAGAAGTCACGAATCGCTGACACCAGACGATGGCCCCGCATAGTGGGAATCGTAGCACGGGACTACAGCAGGGATCGGGCACGGCCACACCCAGCCCCCCTCAGAGTGGGGCTTTTGGGCTTGGTCATGGCCGGACAGATAGCCTTGGAGGTGCAGTGTCAGTGCACTCCATACCTACTCAATCCCTGAGGGAGCGCACAGCTCCGTACAGGACGAGTGCAGGGGCCAGCCCTCGTGCCCGGGACGCTTCGATGCGCTTCAGTAGATGGGTAGAGCCGCCCAACACATCACGTCGTTGCTCGGCAAAGGCCTTCCACTGCTCCGCCAGCGCAGCCGGCAGGCGCCTGGGAGTGCTTGCCTTGCGGCCGGCCCCCTTCTTCCTCGCGGTCTTCTTCGGTGGTTTCATCCCAGCAAGGGCCCGTGACGCGATCGTCATGACTAGGAGCGAGATGCTGGAGCGAAGATCAGCTATGGCCCGACTCTCCCAGCCATCCCGTGCGTCCGAGGGTGTAGCCAACTGTCGCGCCCGGAGCAGTCGGGTATCTCGGGCTACTTGCTTGAGTAGCATTCCAGCTGAGACAACATCGAGCCAGGGGTACTGTTCGGTTAGGAGAATGGCGTCGCCAGCTTCAGCGACCCACTCCAAGCCAGCGGCGCGATCTGCGATGGGGCCGCGAATACTGCGGTTGCGCATGTAGCGGAGGCGGCGCTGGTGCTCTCGTCGCTCGCTTCGATCCAGGATGCGCAAGAGCGCCTTCTCGTAGATGCGGAATTTTGGCTCGAAGCGCTCAAGGGCCAACTGGGGCTCGCGAAGGACAATGCGACGGTGCAGTAGCCATTGGCCTAGCTCGGCCACACTCTCTTCTACGTGACGGAGCTTGACAGCCTCCACGGAAGCTCGCACCTCTGGAAGGTCTCGGAGTCCACTCTTGACGTCCCAGGCCTGCAGAAGATCGGCAGCCAGTAGGGAGGCGAAGGCAACCTCCAGGACGCTCGCGCCAGTCAGACGCCCCATGCGCGAGAAGTGTGTGACGCCCATGTCATCGACCAAGGTGTTGGTGATGACGGTGGCCGAGATCTCTTTTCGAAGCTGGTGCTGCTCGATCTCGGTGGCGAACTCCTCGCGAACGGGCTTTGGGAAATACTGGTGCAGCCAGCGACCGACGTATGGCTGGTCAAAGTCAGGGTCTGAGAGTAGAGCCTCGTACACGTCCATCTTCACGAACGGCCCTAGGCGGCAGAGTTCGGGCCGGAGCAGCCCTTGTTTGCGATGAATACGCCGTAGAAGCTCGCCCTCTTCGGGTAGGGCGTGTCGCAATCGGTCCACTCGCCCCGACCGCTCCAGGTCGTTCAGCAAGACGCGAAAGTCATCGAGGTTGTCAGCGCTGCGCGCAATGTCGAGAGAGGCCATCAAGCTGTGCTGGTGGTTGTTGCTCTGCACCTCTTCGCTCACCTCGTGAGCTATACGCACCAGCATTTCGTCTCTTTGCTTCCGGTTCAGTTGGCCCGATCGTTCCAAGCCTCGGAAGAGGATCTTGAGGTTGACCTCGTGGTCGCTCATGTCCACGCCACCGGAGTTGTCCATGGAGTCGGCGTTGATGGCGCCACCCGCCTGTGCAAACTGGACGCGAGCGGCTTGAGTAAACCCAAGGTTTCCGCCCTCACCTACAACCTTGACTCGTAGTTCGGACGCGTCCACGCGCACCTCGTCGTTGACGGGGTCTTCCGCATCCCGGTGGCTTTCGTGCGATGCCTTCACGTAGGTGCCGATGCCCCCGTTCCAGAGGAGATCGGCTTCCGTGCGGAGGATGGCCGCGAGCAGCTCGGGCACTTCCAGACAGTTCTCCTCTGTGCCGAGCATGGCCTGTACTTCGGGGCTGAGCTCGATGGCCTTGGATTGACGGGAGAAGATGCCGCCACCCGCGCTCAGCAGCTTCCGGTCGTAATCATCCCAGCTGCTACGAGGCAACTCGAAGAGTCGCTTTCGCTCAGCCCAGGACGTCGCGGGATCTGGAGTGGGGTCGAGGAAGATGTGCATGTGGTTGAACGCTGCGATCAACTTGATGCTCTGCGACAGGAGCAGCCCGTTACCGAAGACGTCGCCACCCATGTCACCGATGCCAATCGCAGTGATGGGGTCCACCTCTGGGTCTAGGCTCATCTCGCGGAAGTGTCGGCGAACGCAGACCCAAGCTCCCTTTGCGGTGATGCCGTACTTCTTGTGGTCGTAACCATGGCTGCCCCCGGATGCAAAGGCGTCCCCTAGCCAAAAGCCGTAGTCCTCGGCGACTGCATTCGCCGTGTCCGACAGGTGTGCCGTGCCCTTGTCTGCGGCCACAACGAGGTAGGCATCATCGCCGTCGTAGCGGACCACGTCTTTGGGAGGGACGATCACTCCTTCGACGATGTTGTCGGTCAGGTCCAGCAGCCCCCGAATGAACAGTCGATAGAGCTCGTCGGCTGCGGCTCGCAGCTCGCCGGGATTGGCG
>PBPL01000043.1 GCA_002724675.1 Deltaproteobacteria bacterium
ACCGAGAGCGTGCGGCCGCCCTGGTTACCACCGACTCCTCCGTTGTCGTTGATCTCGTCCACCGCGAGGAGGATGGCGGACCGGGCATCGTCGCCTGATTCCTGGCTTCGTCCGCTGAGAGACAGGATGCCGCCCAGCAGGATGCCGTCCGAGGTGTAGTTGCCCAGGATCTCCGTGCAGTGCTCCGTCAGTAGGGTGCGGCAGAGGCCGTCGGCACTGCACCACTCTTGCTCTCCGCAGTCCCCAGAGACCACGCACTGGCGGAAGTCGAGGAGGACGGAGCAGGCGCCGAGCACACCCACTACACCGAGGACTACTGCCGCGAGAAGACTCCGGTGCATGGGGCTCTTCATTGTCCTAGTTCCCACCGTGAGTGGCCGGTGTTCCTCGGAGGTATAGGTGTGTAGCCCAAGAGCAAGCCTCCACCCTGTGGGCCTCCCCAGGGGGCGACTACGACCTGTGAGTTTCGAGGCCGCAACGTCTCGATGAGGGCAGCTACGATGCCGGCGGCGACCATACCTGCGCCCACGCCGGCGAGGACATCGGCCGTCAGGGCTTGGGTCGGACCCGACTGCTGTGCTGCCAGCCGCTCCTCGTAGGACGATTCGAGATCGGTCGCTCTGGCATAGCTCTGGCCTGCGGTAATAGCGAAGCCCACCCCGACCCCGAGGAACGCGGCGCCGCCTCCAGCGAGGAGGAAGGGGGCCGGTGAGGGCCGGCGGCTGGGGGGCGAGGTCTTGGCGCTTGCGCTCATCGCTGCCTCCGAGGAAGGCATGGGAGTCGCTGCCCCGCCCTCTGGTTCCGTCGGAGCTGCTCTGGTTGCCCCGGAGTCGGCCGCGTCCGAGCCGATCTCCTTGAGTTCGGGCGTGTTCGGGCGTCGCCGTCCTTCGTCGCGGAGCGTCGAGAGCGCCTCCAAGGCTCGGCGAACCGTATCCGGGTCAGCCTCTGGATCCTGGACGAACCGCTCGTAGGTGCTGAGTGCCAGAGCCGGCTCATCCATGGCTTCGTAGATTCGGGCGACGTTGAACAGCAGGGCGGGGTCTGGGAAGTGCTGGTAGGCCTCAAGCATGGCCTCTACTGCTTCTGGATACCGCCCTTCAGCGTAGGCCTCGAGACCCCGCTGATTGGCTGCCTCGGCTGCCGCGGCCGCGCCGAGCTCTTCTGCCCAGGCTGAGGAGCTCGGGAGGCTGCACAGCAAGCCGATCGCCAGGAGCATGCTCCGCACCAGGCCTCGATTGGGAGAAAGGGGCCGATCAGCCAACGAGGATCGGAGCACGGTGGGCGCAGTCTTGGACACGTCAGGAGCCCACAATATTAGGATTGGCGCTGCCATGGCTAGCCGACGGGACCGATAAGCGGCCCGATAACTTGTCCTGCCCAACTTGAGGGGCCTGGATCCTAGCTATCGAGTCGCTGCAGGCTCAAGGGTTGATGGGGTGGGCCTGAGACCGGCAGGTTGTTTCTCCCAGAATCGTTGCGAGAGGTCGGGGCTCTAGGCCGTCGTCTCACTTCTTCTTCTTCTTCTTCTTCTTCTTCTTCTTCTTTTCGACTATGTCCACACTCCCCAGAGAGACGCAGGTCGTGCCGTCGGAGCCGCTGACTGGTACTGGGCGTTTCTGATCATCAATGAGCTCAATGCAGAGGTCGAGCTTGGAGCCTTTCCACCACGGCCTGACCTTAAAGCGGTCGACATCTTCGATGTAGTCGCCTGGTTTCCACTCGCGCATGGGGTACAGACCGCGCACAGGAACATGCTCGAAGATGCGACTGTCTTTCTTGCGCTTCGCTGTGCTGTGTAGCCGAAGACGATACCCCGGAGGCATGGGCTTCAAGACCTTAAAGAAGTAGTGGAGCTTGAGCCATCGGCCCTTGCGCACCTTGGTCTTGGACAGCTCGTAGCCCCTCAGCTCAACGAGGTCCTCAAAGACGACGCCAAGCTCGTGTTGCACTGGCTGTGGAGACTGTTGGACATAGCGGTCCACCATGGTCTTGCCCATGTCTCGGTAGGTCTCCCAGAGCGAGACCTTCCAGTCCGCTGTCTGCTGGGACCAATGGGCGACTTCCTCAGGGTGCAGAGGGGCGAGGTTCTCTCGCTCCAATGGATCGCGGGACAAATCGAACAGTAGAGGGGGCCGGTCTCCGAAGTGATAGATGAGCTTCTTAGACCCACGGATCATCGCCGCGCAGTAGTCGGAGCGATAGCAGGTGGAGAAGAGCACTGGTTCCGATGGAGTGTCGAGAATGGAGTTGCCTGCGTAGTCCTCGTCCGGGAAGTCATAGCCCAGTAGGTCTAGGGCGGTTGGGGCAATGGCCAGCTGGTTGACGGGTCCCGGCACGCGCTCGGGGTCCCTATCGGGAGCATGGATGACCAGAGGTACGGCGATGCCCTCGTCGTACATCACGTTGTCATGAGTCCGGAGCCCATGCTCACCGAAGGCCTCTCCGTGATCTCCTACTACGATGAAGACAGTACGTTCCCAGAGGCCCTCTCCTCGGTACACCTCCGCCAGCTGCTCCAGGAACTGGTCAGCGGAAGCAACACTGTTGAAGTACTTATTGAGCTTCTTCGTCTTGCTGAATTTCTCGACCTCAAAGTCTGGTGGGACAGCGTAAGGGTGGTGGCTGTTGTTGGTTAGATACGCCGCAAAGAAGGGCTCTCGGGCTTCCTGCTCAAGCCACGTCCGAGTTGGCTCGATCATCACCAGGTCTTCGTTCCCGAAGTAGTTGACTCTATGGATGTCCTTCTGCTTGGTCATGTCGCCCGACCAGAAGCGGTCGAAGCCCATGTTGGAGATCAGCTGGGAGCGGTCCTCGAAGTGTTGTGTCGGCGCCTGAAAGTAGGCGGTCGAATAACTCTGCTCCCGGAGGAGGTCGGCGAGGCAGCGACCGACCATGCCGGTCTTGTGCGAGCCAAGGATCTCCATTGTTGGTGACGGCTCGAAGCCACAGAGAACTGAGACTAGGGACTTGGAGGTGTGTGGGACGACCGCATAAGCCCGCTCGACCAGCATGCCGTTCTTCGCAAGTTGGTCGAGAAATGGGGTGGTGGGTAGCTCTGGATTGTAAGGAGTTGTTGCCTGCGCGCGGGTGGACTCCAACAGCACGAGCACTAGGTTCAACGCGCCAGCCTCTGGTCGAGCGGTCACCTGGGCCGGACCGACAGGGCGAGGACCGCTATGGGTTCCCAACACGACAGGCCCTAGGCTCCCATCGGAAGCTGAACCGAGATGGGTCCGAAGCCCGGAAGCCACCAGGGCCACTGTGGGTTCTCTGAAGAACTCACGACCGAGGTCCTGGCCTGTGGGAACAAGCGACAGGCTCACGAGCGTGGCACCAAGGAACACGTGGGCGAGGGCCGCCCCGGCGGTTTTACCACCCACAGCCTGGCTGGCTGGGCCACTCGGCTTCTTTCCAAAGATCCAAGGGAGGGCGAGAATGCTGAGCACTACACCTGCCAACGTGGCGATGAGAGGCAGGCTGATCTCGCTCGCCACCACGGCGGCCGTCTCGTTGATGCGCAGCAGCGAGAACTTGACGAACCCGAAGCCCAGCGTGAAGCCAGTGCTGAGGAAATAGTTGTGAGCCGCGAGGCTCACGATGATCAGTAGGAGGGCGACCAGCTGGGCCACGACGAGGCCCACCCGTGACGCTCCCACCCTTGCGGTCAGGACCAGGCCTCCCACCATGAGGAGAGCAAACCCTAGGTAGGCCAGGACTTCGCCACCCAGGAGCAGCGCTCCCTCTAGAAACCCGGGATCACTGGGGTGCTGTGTGATGCGGTGTAGCTTGAGCACCAAGCCCACGATGCCTACCGGACACATCAAGAGAAGGACCGACCTGGACACCTCCGGCGGAATGTCTGCCGTTGCCTTCCAGGCTCGAATAGCTGTGCTCAGCTTTGAGAACACTCGGACACCCGTTCACCGACATCGCAAAACGAAGTTGGACCGTGCCTGGACACCATCGATGTCGGTACCGCAGCCGGTAGAACCCACTAGGCTCTTGCCAGCCTGACCTACCTCACCAAACCGAGTTGTGACAAGTCGCGCTAGGGACGTCTTAGCGCGGCCTCGACCAGGGCGACTCGACTCAACCGGTGGTCTAGAAGCCTGACCGGCAGGCCGCCGGGCTCGCTTCGATTCGGGCCCGTAGAGGATAAACCTACCAGGCGGTAGATACCTGTGGTATGGGTCGCCAGCACCAAAGTGGTTCGGTGCTGCTTGAGCCTGGTGGATGAGTGACCCATGAAGACACAGAGCGAGCGTCGTCACGAAATAGAGCAGGATCCTGGGCGGGGCGGTTGTGGAATCGTCGCCTTGGCTCAGCTCGACGGCGTCGCCAGTCACAGCCTCATTCAGCGGGCTCTCACGAGTATCTGTTGCATGGAGCATCGGGGCGGGTCGCTTGGGAAGACCGGTGATGGTGCTGGCCTCCTCATCGGGATTGACCGCGACTTCTTTCTTCCTCACGTGGCGCCCGGCCGTCACCTCGATGGTGATGAACCTCTGGCGGTGGGCACGGTCTGGTTCCAGGTTGGCGAACGCAACATTCGGGAGATTGAGCGGGACGTGGACTCGATCCTTCGGACCCGCGGCTTACAGCCTCTGGGTTGGCGCGAAGTCCCCGTAGATCCAGCCGCTGTAGGTGATCGCGCGCGCATCGACGCACCGGTCATGCGACAGATCCTCGTTGGGCGTGGTCACCTCGCTGCCGACGCCCTCGACTCAGCCCTTCGCGATGCTCGTGGTGCGGTGGAGGCGGAGTTGGCGGGTCAGGTGGCTCTTCCATCCCTGAGCCAGCGAACGGTCGTCTACAAGGCGTTGGCGACCGCAGCTCAGCTCCCCAACTTCTATGCCGACCTACGCAATCCCGCCTTGAAGACCTCGTTCGTCCTGGGGCATCGCCGATTTGCGACCAACACGTTCTCCAATTGGCATCTCGTTCAACCGTTCCGATTGCTCGCCCACAACGGTGAGATCAACACCATCTCAGCCAACACTCGGTCTGTCCGTGACCTCGCCCGAAGAAGGCGAGGGGGCGTCCCAATCTTGATGCGCTATGGGAGCGACTCAGCCCAGCTCGACCGATCTGTTGATCTGCTCTTGCAGTTGGGTGCTCGGGACTTGCCCGAGTCCATGCGATTAGCGGTCCCACCGGCGTGGGTTGAAGAGGTCTCGGACCCGGACCAACGTCGGTGGTTCGAGCACGCTCGCAAGGCCCTCGGTTCATTGGGTGCCTGGGAGGGGCCCGCGGCACTCGTCGCGACCGACGGGCAACATCTGGTGGCTCAGTTGGATCGGATGGGCCTTCGGCCGCTTCGTTGGGTGTTGACCCATGAGCGAGAGCTCGTGGTCGCGAGCGAGTTCGGCGCCGTGGCGATCGAGCCCAGTTCCATCGCACAGGACGGTCAGCTGGAGCCGGGGGGAACGTTGGTGGTTGATCTCGAGGCCGGACTGCTGGTGCAGCCAGAGATGGCGGGACAGTGGTTTGTGGAGCGACACGGTGCCGCGGCACCTAGTTCCACGGCCGTTGGCTTTGTGAGCCTCCCGTCGCAGGAGGAACTGGACGCTCTGGAGGTGCCGGTTCATGTGCTCAACGCATTTGGCTGGACCCGCCAGCGGGTGCAGAGACTGCGTGACATGGTGAAGCTCGGTAAGGAGCCGGTGCACTCCATGGGGAACGACCGGCCCCTGGCCGTCTTCAGCCGAAACGGGAGTCGCCTCTATAGCTTCTTGAATCAAGTGATCGCGGTCGTCACGAACCCAGCCGTGGACCCACTGCGTGAGGGCGCAGCTATGGACACGTCGGTCTATCTGGGGAGCTCGCCGGACCTTGACGCCCGAGCCCCTGATGCCCAGGTGAAGTTGCCTCACCCCGTTCTGAGTAACGAAGGATTTGGAGCCTTGGAGTCTGGACACTTCTCCGAGCTGAAGACCCACACTCTGGACGCCACTTTCGTCAGCCGAGACGCCACCGCACTGGACGAGCGCCTGCATGCTCTCGCCCAGGAAGCTGAGGACGCTGTCCGCGCCGGCGCGAACCTCTTGTTCATCAGTGACCGGGCGGTGCTCCACGGCGATGGCTTGGCCGTCCCTGCCCCCCTCGCCGTCGGCTTTATTCACCGCCGACTCGCACGGGCTGGCTGCCGTCGTCCGTGCAGCCTCGTGGTCTCGACCGGGGCGGTCCATGAGAGTCACGACATTGCCGTCCTGCTGGCGTACGGGGCTGCTGCCGTTAATCCGTGGGCGATGTTTGCCCAGGCCAACAAGGTCTCTCGCGTCGAGCCGTCGATTGCACGAAGCAACCTCACCCGTGCTCTGGTGGGTGGTGTTCGACAGATCATGTCGAAGATGGGCATTACCACCTCGGCCGGCTATCAAGGCTCGGCTTTGTTTGAGGCCATTGGGCTGTCGCCCGATATCGTGGACTATTACCTCCCCGATACTCCGACGCGCGTCGGCGGCTTGTCGATGGCCGATGTGTACGAAGACATCGTCCTGCGCGCCCGCGGAGGCCAGGGTCCTCTGGCTCAAAACCAGAACGTCTCCATCTATCGCAAAGAGGTCACTCGGGCCCTGCAGGAGGTGGCGCGCCAGGGTAATGAACACGGCGCCTATGACAAGTTCGTCGACTTTCTCGAGAACACACCACCGGTCTATCTGCGAGATCTTCTGCGCTTTACTGATGGAGCGGCCATTCCCTTGTACGAGGTGAGCGGTGCCCGCGAGATTGCCCGTGGGACGCTGCGGGGTGCGGCCATGTCCCATGGCGCGATTCATTCCACGGCACACCGCGCCATTGCGGCTGCCCTCAATCAGCTGGGTTCGGCGTCGAACTCCGGCGAGGGAGGGGAGGACCCACGCCGGAATCCGGGTCGGGAGTGGGCCATGGACCGCAACCGGATTCGCCAAGTGGCGAGCGGGCGCTTCGGGGTGGACGCAGAGTACTTGATGGGAGCGGACGAACTGGAGATCAAGATTGGCCAGGGCGCGAAGCCGGGGGAAGGGGGCCATCTCCCCGGCCACAAGGTCACAGTCGAGATCGCGAGTATCCGTCGGACTCAGCCGGGTGTCGCGCTGATCAGCCCTCCGCCCCATCACGATATCTACAGCATCGAAGACCTGGCTCAGCTGATACGGAACCTGCGGTCGGTCAATCCACAGGCCCGCATCGGAGTGAAGACGCCCTCAGTTACCAACTTGGGCACTATTGCGGTTGGCGTTGCCAAGGCCGGCGCGGACATCATCTCCATTAGCGGCTTCGAGGGTGGCACTGGCGCGGCGGCTTCCGGGTCTATTCTTCACGCAGGGCTGCCCCTGGAACTCGGCCTGACCGATGCTCACCAGTACCTCGTGGCCAATGGCATTCGTCACTGGGTCAGGCTTCGCGCCGATGGGGGGATCAAGCGAGGGTTTGATGTCGCTATGGCCCTGGCTCTCGGCGCCGACGAGGTGGCGTTGGGCACACCCCTGATGGTCGCGGAGAACTGTGTCTTTTGCCGTGGCTGTCAGGGGGGCAAGTGTCCGGTCGGGCTCGCAACTCAGGATGAGAAGCGGCGTGACAAGTACTTCATGGTGGCCAATCGGGATCACATCGGTGCCGGCACAGAAGACGACCAGCGCTATATCGAGGCCCGCGAAGGCGTCACACGATATCTCTTGTGTGTTGCCGAAGATGTACGGGCCATCTTGAGCCGTCTCGGCTTGCGACATCCTCGCGAGCTGGTGGGCCGCACGGATCTGCTGCGCCAAATCAAGACGGGTGAGCCTCGATGGGACAACCTGGACTTGTCCGAGCTGTTGCTCGACATGACGCCTGCGTCCCCACCCACAACAGCGCCATCGCCGCGGCCTGCCATGCGTCCGGTGGATGTGGCGCTATTGGAGGTCGCCGCACCCGTGCTTCAGAGCGACGCTCTGCTGGCCCATCTGGAACACGGGATCACCACGGCGGATCAGGCGGTGGGCGCCCGGTTGGCTGGTGTGATCGCCGAGGTCGGGGGACTGGAATCGAGCGCCCGCATCGAGCTTCTGGCCAGAGGCTGTGCGGGCCAGGCCTTTGGCTTTGCAGCTACCAGCGGCATGCACTTGCGCCTGGAGGGCTACGCAAACGACACAGTGGGGGCAGCCATGAGCGGTACGGCAAGGATCGTCGTCGTAGCCCCCGAGCGACGAGGCGGAAGTGCCGCGCCACACCTGGCTGGGAACACGGTGGGCTACGGAGCGACGGGTGGGACTCTGTACGTCGCTGGTCGAACAGGACAGCGATTTGGCGTCCGAAACTCGGGAGCGACCATGGTCTGCGAAGGTGTCGGTAAGTATGCCTTTGAGTACATGACGGGAGGGACCGGAGTGGTGCTGGGCACCTGCGGCCCCTGCATTGGGTCAGGCATGACCGGTGGCAGCCTCTTCCTGCTCGACCGCGATGGAGAGGCCGCGAAACAGCTACACAGCGACGTGGAAGCTGTGTTCATGGATGGAGCCAGGCTCGCGGCGCTTCGTCGGCTCATCGAGGACTTCGCGAGCGCAACAAGCAGCCCGCGGGTGGCGAGCATTCTGGATGAGTGGGACGAGGTCGCTCCCAACTTCATTGCGGTGGAGCCGGTAGGCCCGAGACCCAGCCCACTCGCGGCTCGGCCGCCGCAACCTGTCGATGCAGCCCAGCTTGGTGCGAACCGAGAACCACGGGCGCCGGAGACATCGGGGGCGGCATTCTGATCATGGCTGGGCCCGGCAGCGTGGACCTCGTGTTGTTCCAGTTCGACGTCTCCTGATCGAGCAGAAGGGCCGAGAGATGAAGGCGTTCTTGCCTCGCCAATCCCGCGTCCGCGCGCATGCCGGGGGAGTCTGCTGGCTTGCGGTGGCAGTTCTTCTCGTCCTGTCCACAGGTCCTGCTCTTGCGCAGGGGCCCTCCGTGACGGTGGACTGGGCCAGCGCCTCGTCGCGCCCTGGTGCCTGGAGCACTGGCGTCCAGGGTGGCTGGCCGTGGAGCGGTCTGCGTGCTCAGCTGGGATTGGCGCAGCGCGTGACCCTGGTGGGAGAGCTGGACACGGCGGTCTTTCGACGATTTCAGCCTTCCGCGGGTCTGGGGCTCCTTCTTGTGGGAACTCCCAAGGCACGTGTGTCCTTGGAGCTGGGACTTGGCAGCGTCGTGCAGGGGGGCGTCCTTCCGCAGCAGGGACCGTCCGGCACCCTTCGGCTTCGCCTGGTCGCGTCGCCCGGACCAGTGGGACCCTATCTTGTGGCTGGCACGCGCCACACGCTGCTGCATGACCGCACTCGCACGTACCGTCTCGGCGTCGAGGACCCGGAGGTCTCGGTCCAGCTGTCTCACCGCTGGTCGCCCTGGCTCCAGGTTGGGCTGGCTTTTGCCCCCACGCGGCACTTTGGCTTCGACGTCGCCATTGACTGGCACTTCGTCGACGTGGGGGTCGTGGCCTTGACCTTGCCCGGAGTGCACTTTGGTATCCAGGTGGGCAATCCCGGGCCTCGCGGGGAGGTCCGCTGATGGAGCTTCGAGTCAGACGTGGGGTCTTCTTGCTGGCGCTCGTCGTCGCCACGGGCTGCTGGAGCAGCGATGAGGTGCTGTTCGAGGTTGCCCTGAGCGGGACGATTGATGAGGTGGGCGACGAGGCTGATGTGTGGGTGGAGGCCTACTACCAATCCATTGGCAGCGGGGAGCTGGCGACCGACATTTTCCTGATTGATGCCTTTCGGGTCTCAGGTGGTGGGGCCTTTGACTACCAACTCCTGTATCCGGTCGACCGGGGCCGAGGTCTCTTCGTCTACGCCTGGGCCGATCTGGATGGAGACGGCGCCCTCTGTGCGCCTGGCGTCACCGACGAGCCGGTCGGTGGGGTTGGCATTGACGCGCCCACAGAGGAGCCGGCGGATGAACTCCAGATTCCCCTGGGGGCCCTTTGCACTCCGCCGGAGAGATTGGCGTGGGAGATGCTTCGTTGACGAACCCAACCTGTGCGGAGCGTCGTCGAGGATGTGCCTCTTGCCGGTCGCCAGCTCCGCGCTAAGTTGGCCTCTGACGTACTGCGGGAAGCGCGCGTCTTATCAGGGCGTTGGCGGGGATTGCAGAGTCTCTAGCATCCTCTGGGCCTCCGCGTCGTACGGGAAGTTCTCGATGGACTTCTTGAGAAGTGCTCTCGCCTCCTCGAGGCGGCCTTCATTGATGTAGATACGGGCCAAGCCGTTGTACTTGCGGTACTCGATGTCGGGATTGATCTCGATGGCTCGACGCAAGTTGGAGCGGGCTTCGTCGACTCGTCCTTGCTTTAAGTAGAGGAGCCCCAAGCCCTCGTAAGGGCAGGTGTAGTTCTCGGAATCTCCGGCCAGCGCACGGCGAAAACCCGCTTCGGCTTCGCCGGCCTGCCCGCGACTCATTCGGATGGTTGCCAGCTCCGCATGGGCGTAGGGGTTCTCGGGGTAGCGGACCAGCACACGAAGCAGGATGGACTCGGCCTCGTCCAGGCGCTCTAGGGCGACAAGAGAGTTGGCCGCTCCTAGCAGAGCCAGCAGGTCATCCGCTTGATCGGAGAGCACCCGGTCGAAGTGGTCCAGCGCTTCGTCGTGATGATTCTGATTCGCCGCAGTCCAGGCCATGCCTAGGTTGGCCAGCTCGTGGATGATGCGGTGGTAGCCGGGGTGGGGGCTGCTGGACAGGTCGACCTTGAACCAGGCCTCAAGAGCGGGCTCCAGTAGTTTCTTGGCGGCCCGGTAGTCTCGCCGGGCGATGGCCAGGTGGCCGAGCACGACAGGGATGCCCCAGTTCTCTGGGTCCACTTCCTGGACTGAGCGCACGATCGTCTCCACCTCGACATAGCGCCTCTGGAACAGCAGAAACACAGCCTGGAGCACGGACAGGTGGGGCTCCGCACTGTGCGCTCTGGCGTGCTTGAGCGCGGCGAGCGCGGCATCGAGGTCCTCTTCCTGGTAGGCCTGGATTGCTGCCTGGTATGCGAGAACAGCGGAGCCGGCGTCCAGTCCGCTTCCCTCGGTCTGCTCCGGTGGGTCGCCGACGTTCCCGCCCAGCTGGGAGTACAGCTCCCCCAGACCCTGGTAGGCGCAGGCTCGGTGTGAGTCCGCCTGCCGTCCCGTGGCTGCCTTGAGGATGCGCTCGGCTTCGGAAAGCTCGCCTCGCGCCAGGTGCACCTTGCTGAGCACGAAGCGGGCTTCTTGGAGCGAGTAAGAGTCTCCGGTGGTCTCGGCCATCGAGGCCGTCTTCGTGGCGGTGGCCTCGGCCAGGTCGAGTTGCCCGATGGCCACCTGGCCATATCCCAGCCGATTTCGCACGTCGAGGTCCTCTGGTCGGATGGCAGCCAGTTGGACGAGCAGCTGCACCGATCGATCCCGGTCGATGCCTTCCAGAATCCTCGCTAGACGATCCAACGCAAAGGCCTCAGAAGGATCAAGCGCTAGAGCGGCATCCAGAAGCGAGACTGCTCTTTGGGTTCGGTCTCCGAACTCATCCGAGGTGCCGGTGCCGTCGGGTGGGGCGTACATCAAGGCTCGAGCGATGAGGGGACGGGGGTCTTGCGGTTCCGCTTCGCTGGCGGCCTGGAGGAGGTCTTCGAGCGGGGGCTTCTCGGACCCTGCCGCGCCGTCGTCCGACTGGATGCGATCACGAACGGTAAGTAGGGAGGGACTCAGGGGTCTCTGGTCTGTCCCCAGTTGCCGTAGGTAAGCGAATACGGGCTCCCAGTCCACCTGGGGCTCTCTCGCTGCTCGGGGGTCAGCGCCTGAGGCGAAGGAGTCCTCCGGTGCCGGGGTGACGGGCTCCTCGTCAGCATGGGGCTCCGCTGCTGCTGGAGTTTCACGGGGCTCCGGCGGAAGCTCACAGGCCGCGAGGCTTACGGACACCATCCCCAGCGTCGAGAGCAGCCAGAGGTGGCGAGCGTTGGTTGTCATGCAGCTCCATCAGCCCATGAGTCGGGTGGGGTCGGTGTCGGTCGCAGCGAAGCATCGCATGGAATGGGCAAGCATCAAGAAGAGATGCTGCTGGGCTGCGTAGACGGTTTCAGGGCCCGCCATCGTGCCCCGTGAGAATGGCCCGTGCGTAGAGAGCCTCTACATCGCGTGCCCAGTCAAGGCCGCGCTGAGGCAAGGCTGACATCGAGCACTAGGCGCTCACCCAGGAGCTGTGAAAGCCGTAAGGAACCCGAACAGGGATCGTCACTCGGGCCAATGGTTCAGGGCTCATGTGCTTGGCATCGTAGATCTCGAGGCAGCTCTGACCCTTCACCTCGTCATGCACGTGAACCATGAGGTACCCGTCGTCCTCCTCACCCGTTGACTTGGCAACGAAGGAGCACTCCCCGCCAAAGCGACCGGGGGCAAAGACGATCTCACCCACAACGCTGTTGTCCACGGTTCCCGTGAGGTCGATCTTCACCAAAGAGGTGACCTTCAGGCTGTGCTCAGCCGCGAAACGAGAGCAATAACCAAAGCGAGAGGGCAGCCCCATCCGATCCTCACGAGTCCTTGGGAACTCCAGGATCATGTCTGCGGGGGTGATGGCTTCTTGGCTCGCCTCACCGGTCTCTAGGTTCAGCACGATGCGAATGAGTTGGGACTGCGAGTCCGTCGTAAAGACAGGAGTCTCGTCGGACATGAGGGAGTTGAGATCGAGAACATCGGAGCGACACGCGTAGATGTGAACAGTGTCTCCATCGTCCCAGGCATTCAAGGTGTGGACGACGCTGCCGGAGGGGAGGTCAAACCAGCGCACATCATCTTGTGTCATGGACTCCCTGGGCAGCAGTCCTATGCGAAGCGGCTGCTCGGGATCCACAACAAAGGGCAAGGCCTTCCGCTTGACCATCTCCTTGGGACGGAACACGACCGATGGAGCCACAATCACGTTGAACCGCTGGGTCAGGGCGCTGTCGTGCATCATCACGGGTTCCGGTAGGTCTACGGCAACCAATCGTGCCAGTTGGCCGCGCGCGTCGACGGTTCCCACCATGCAGTGTGGTGGCTTGCGGACGTCGTAGCTACAGAAGTGAAGCTCGCCGGTCTCGGGGTCGATCTTGGGGTGAGCGCTGAAGGGGCTCTTTAGTTGTCCGCCAAAGTCGAGCCTGCCAACCGTTCGGAGAGCTCCATAGTCGTCCACTTCGATTTCATAGGGGGCGTCGCCTTCGTGCAGTGCCAAGACGCGACCCGCATGCTCAATGACCTTGGTGTTGGCCCTGCCAGTCCCCGCATCCAGGTACACGACACCCAGGGCCCCTCGTGTTCTCTCCAAGATGATCTTGGCGAGCCCCACCCAGCCGGTCATCTCACCGATGTTGATGAACGCAGCGCGCCCCCAGCGGTCCTCCTGGACGTACTTGCTCGTTCGAACCCAATGGCTCGCATACGACACACCGCCCTCGGCGAAGTTCACCGCATGCACCATCCCGTCGCCATCGAAGAGGTGGTACCGACCCTTCGGCTCAAATCTCGGGTTGGGGCCGATTCGAAAGAACGTGCCTCGCAGGTTCTCAGGCAGCTCCCCCTCGATGTCGAGCGCGGTGGGGGCTCGGGTCTCCGAGGTAGGAGTGAAGTTGCCGTCCAGCAAGGGGCTCTCGATGGGGGCTGTCTCGTTGCCACCCAGCTGTACCGCCGCCCCCTCAATCAGCTGGAGAAGTGGTCCAAGAACCCACTTGTTGATTCGTCGGAAGGGAGGAACCACAGCTTTGGCCCCCTGATAGTGGTCGTTCATGGCGAAGTCCTGCCTCCAAGTCGGGTCATTGAGTCATCACGATGCTGCATGCCGAGTCATCCCTTCTCAGGCGTCCATTGCCGTCCCCAGGAATTCCGTGAGTGATGGGTGACAGCACCTGTGGTCCTGCATCAGCCTGCCAGTCGATGTTCGCCTGATGGGGCGGGTGCCGGTTGCTGACCCAGGATCCAGACGGCCTTCTGCTTACGGTACTTCTGGAAGCCCGCCAGGCCCATGTCCTTTCCGTGGCCCGACTGCTTGTAGCCGCCGAACGGGCTGGTGAAGTCGGACCTTCGGCCCCAGTCATTGATCCAGACGGTGCCCGCTTGGATCTGCCGCGCAGCTGACATGGCCTTGTTGATGTCGGTTGTGTGCACCGAGGCGGCCAGCCCGAACGTGGGATGATCAGCCAGCGCGACGGCTTCGTCGAAGCTCTCAAAGGTCTGGACAGCAAGCACTGGTCCGAACACTTCTTCTCGGTAGACAGTCATCTCGGGTGTGACCCCCCGGAGCAGAGTAGGGGCGTAGTGGTGGGCCCCGTTGAGGCCCTCAAGCCGCTGGCCTCCACAGAGCAACTCGGCACCCTCGGACAAGGTGGTCGTCACAATCTGGTGGATCCGCTCCAGCTGCTGCCCATGGATGGTCGGTGGCAAGGTCGTCTCTTTGCTCCACGTAGCGCCGATTCGGAACTTCGTCATGTGCTTGACCACCTTCTCGATGAACATGTCCTCGATGGATGCTTCGATCACCAGGCGGGACCCTGCGAAGCAGACCTGTCCTGCGTTGTAGGTCGCTCCCGCCGCGACGATGGCTGCAGCGGCATCCAGCTGGGGGGCGTCGGCAAAGACGACCTGAGGGCTCTTCCCGCCCAGCTCCAAGCTGACGGGTTTGAGCCCATGCAAGGCTGCGTCGGCCATGACCTGGGCGCCGGTCGCCGTGGAGCCGGTGAAGGTGATGTAGTCCACCTCTGGGCTCTTCACCAATGCGCTCCCCGCCGTCGCCCCATGACCCTGGAGAATGTTGAAGACGCCTCGAGGCACTCCCGCCTCCAGGGCTAGTTGGGCGACATGGGTGATGGCGTAGGGTGTGAGCTCCGAGGGCTTCAGGACCACGCAGTTGCCAGCGGCCATGGCTGGGGCGAACTTCCAGGCCGAGAGAATCAGTGGGAAGTTCCAGGGGACGATCCCGGCGACGACACCCCAGGGCTCGCTGAGGGTCAGCGAGAGCGTGTCATTGGGGGTCGAGGTGACCCGACCATCCACCTTGTCGCAGTACTCCCCGAAGAAGCGCAGGCTGCCGGAGACCACACGCACGTCGCGCATGAACACTTCCTGGTACGGGCGGCACGAGACGCTGGACTCCAAGCGGGCGAGGAGAGCAGCATCCCGATCCACCAGGTCGGCCCAGCGTCGCAAGATGCCGGCGCGCTCCCGGGGGGCCATGGTCGCCCAGCCACTCTGCTCGAACGCTCGCCGAGCGGAGTGGACTGCGCGCTCGACGCTCTGCGCTGAGGCGTCGGCCAGGGTGCCTTGAGTGCCCAAGTCCGACGGCCGGATGACATCGAACTGTGGGTCGCCGCCGCTACTGATTTCGCCGTCGATGAAGTGGCCGCTGTGCACGTCGAGGTCGTTTGGATTGAAGAGGTCAGTCATGGTCTTCCTTCGTTGAACTCGGATTAACGAGCCCCAGGATGGGTCGGGTTCAGGTGCCCCACGCGCTCGGTGGCGTGCTGCGCCTGGTGAATGAAGCGTTGGATGATGTCGGCTGCGGGCTCGACGGTGTCGGCAAATGAGATGGCGGGGCCCAGCGATAGAATTCCATGGGACCAGTCACCGGTCTCATAGGCGGTCCGTGCGGCTTCGCCCCGCACGAGGTCACGGTAAGCGTCGAAGTCCGAGATGCCTTGAGCCTCCAGGTCGCGCACTCGGCGGGCTGCCTCGTTGTCGAGGCAGCGGTAGGTCTTTCCGAAGGTGGACAAGACTGTGGTGGTGCTCGAGGCGTCCAGGTCGACGAGGTGGTTCTTGTAGTTCTCGTGGGCCCAGATCTCCTCGCTCACCAACATCCGAGAGCCGAGAAGCACCCCATCAGCTCCCAGGGAGAGTGCACTCACTAACTGGGAGCCGGTGCCCATGCCGCCCCCCAGCACGAAGGGTACTCGGAGCTGCTCCGCGGCGAGGCTGCCCAGGGTTGCAGCCGAGAGGGTGTTGGTGCCGGGATGCCCGCCGCACTCATGACCCACCAGCGCAACGGCGTCCACACCGTCGCGCTCGGCACGCAAGGCGTGGCGAATTGTCGTGCACTTGTGAATGACCACAGCGCCTTCTGCCTGGAGCCGAGGGAGCCACCTCGACGGAGAGAATCCTGCGGTCTCGAAGTGCCGCACTCCGGCGCCTAGAGAGGCCTCGATCCAGGCATCCACCCGATCATTCTGGTTGGCCTGACCCGAGATGTAGAGGTTGACCCCAAAGGGGCGCCCGCAGGTGATCTCTTGGCAGTCGGCAAGCTGGGCGCGGAAGGCGTCCAGATCGGGGAAGGAGCGAGGGGTGATGAATCCCATGGCGCCGGCGTTGACCACCGCTCCCACGTAGCGGGCATCGGCGAGCCACATCAAGCCTCCGCACAGCAGGGGGTGCTCGATCCCGAACAACTCGGTGATCCGGGTCTGGAAGCGTGCTTGCATGGCTTCAGGCTGCGTCCTCAGGCTGCGTAAGGCCTGCGCAGAAGTTGGCGTGGAAGGTGGGGTTCTGCCGAAACGGCAGCTTCACTCTGGCAATCGGGCCCGCCTCGAAGTCGGTGGCAGAGAGCAAGACGACTTCGCTGCGTTTCTGGTCTTCGTGGTAGACCGGAACCATGTAGTAGCCGTCGCCTTCTTCGGTGGAGCCCACCCGAGGGGCAAACACCCCTTCCGACACGAAGCTTTGCGCGCCCGGGTCGTAGAGGGTGCGGCGCCCTGTCTGGAGATCTAGGTGTGCCGCAGCGTCCCAGTGACGACTGGCGCCCGTCTTACCGTCCAAGCACAGAAAGAAAGCGTGTCGGTGCTTCTGACCCATGGAGCGCTCATCGATTCGAGGGAACTCACTGATGAGGTCGTCCAGGACGTGCTCGGTGACCTCGTCGGTGGGAGCATCCAGGTTGACCGACCAGCGCACTAGGCGACCGGCATATTCTTCGGGATTGTCGGCACTACGCACGTCTCGCCCCGTGTCATAGCCGGGGAGGTTCTTGTAGCGAACGAGATCGATGTGGAGGCTTCGATCCTCTTGGTACATGTTGAGCGTGTGCCACATGAAGCAGGGGTCCATGGGGAGCCATCGAGGCGAATACGTGGGGCCCTTGCGGGACAAGATCCCCAGATAAGCGGGTCTGTGCGGCTCCCACTGGAGGACGGGCTTGCCCTGGGCAGGGCGCGTCGGGTCCAGGATTGCCGGACCGAGGGGGTAGGCCACGTAGTCCTCGCTGATAGCGAAGTCATGGAGCAAGGCGCAGTAGGGCGACTCGAAGGGCTCGTTGTGGGTCATGACCCCCTCGCTGTTCACCACCTGGTGACTCATGGTGGGAGAGCCTGAGCCTCCAAGCTGCCTGCCGAAGCCGATCATCTCGCCGGTGCCTGGATCCGTGTGGACGTGGGCTGTCATCGCGCTGTCCAGCCGACCATCGAAGCGATGGCTACCTCGCGTCTCCAGAGACCATGGGTCGAGCTCGATGGGCGCGATGCCGTCTTCGAGAGCTAGGAGTCGACCGCCGTGAAAGACGACATTCGTGTTCGCCAGCTGCGGCCTGATGTGACGCACCGAGGGGTCGATCTCCGTGAGTGCTCCATACTTCTTGTTCCCGAAGAGGGAGCGCTGTGCCCTGCGCTCTAGCTCGAAGTTCTCGGTGCGCACCCAGCGGGTGGCGTAGTCCACGACGCTGTCTCCACGGAAGTAGTAGGCGTGGACCTTTCCGTCGCCTGCGAACCAGTGATAGCGCTTTGAGCTAGGCGGAAACTGGGGGCACGAGCCATTCAGGTAGAAGACACCGGTGAAGTCGGCGGGCAATTCGCCTTCGATCTCAAGGAAAGGAGCCTCGCCTTCGAAGCGCATGGGCTTGAAGTTGCCGCTCAGGTACGGATGCGTACTGTCGAACTCGAATCTTCCCATCGTCTACCTTTGCTGGTGCGAGCGCGATTCTATCTACTAGTTGGTAGTTTGGTGTCAAGTGGGCTGTGTGGCTTCAGGTCGGTCCGCCTGACTCGCCCATGTACAGACGCTTGAGAGCTCGCTTGTCGATCTTGTTGGCGGCTGTGAGTGGCAGCGGGCTACACGTGAAGTCCATGGACCGTGGAACCTTGTAGCCGGCCAGGTGGGCTCGGCAGTGGGTCTGAATGGAGTCGGCGTCGAGTCTGTGGTGGGGATGGTGATGCACGATGGCATGCACGCGTTCGCCGAGGTCTGGATCGGGCAGGCCGATGACAGCGGCAGCGATCACATCACTGTGCTGGGTCAGCACGCGCTCGACCTCGACGCTGTAGACGTTCTCGCCCCCGCTGATGACCATGTCCTTGAGTCGGTCGACCAGGGTTACGAATCCATCGGTGTCCATGAAGCCCAGATCTCCGGTGTGGAGTCGCCCATTGCGGAGGACCTGGCGTGTTGCTTCGGGGTTGTTCCAGTAGCCCTTCATGACGTTGGGACCGGTCACCGTGATCTCGCCGATGGTCCCGGGCGCCAGCGGAGCACCGTTGGCGTCGACGATGGTGATGGTGACATTGGGTACCGCACGCCCCACGGTGCTGACCTTGCTGCCAAACGGGCCGTCTGCAAGATGGTCGACGTGCTCTAGGGAGGTTGCGACCGGAGAGCACTCGGTCTGGCCGTAGGACTGGCAGAGCACGCATCCCTCAAAACGCGCCATGAATGCTCGGAGCAACGATGGAGGCATGGGAGCCGCGCCATACGACACATACCTCAAGCTCCCCAGGTCGTAGGCGTCGAGGTCCGGGTGACAAAGGAGTCGGTGCATCATGGTAGGCACTAGGACAGTGGCCGTGACCTGTTCGCGCTCGATGGCTTGGAGGACAGCATCCACCGAGAACCTGCCGAGAACGACATGGGTGCCTCCCACATGGGTGACGCTGAAGATTCGTTGGCCTGCACCCAGATGAAAGAAGGGGCCAAGGTGAAGCTGTGTCGTTGACGAGCTCAGCTGCAGGTAGGGAACGGTGCTCAGCGAGTTCGAGACGATGTTGCGATGGCTCAGCATCACCCCGCGAGGCTTTCCCGTGGTGCCGCCGGTGTACACGATGAGCGCTGTGTCATCTCCTGAGCCGCTTTGGTCAGAGGCAGGCGCCACCTGCGACAGTGCATGCTCGTAGCCGATGCACGTGTCTGGCTCGTTCCCCACCGAGCGCAGGACG
>PBPL01000044.1 GCA_002724675.1 Deltaproteobacteria bacterium
ACCATTCAGCGTGACGGGCAGCTGAAGGACCTGGAGGCCATCGGCGCCGTGGTGCTCGCCAATGCCTGCGGGCCGTGTATCGGGCAATGGAAGCGGGAAGACGACACGGTGGGCACGAAGAACTCGATTGTCACCTCGTTCAACCGCAACTTCCGCAAGCGGAACGATGGTCAGGCCGAGACGCTGGCCTTTATCGGCTCGCCCGAGATGGTGACCGCCATAGCCCTCTCGGGTCGCCTGGACTTCGATCCCGCCACGGACAGCATCGATGGCGTCCGGTTGGATGACCCGCAAGGACTGGAGCTGCCGAAGACATCGTTTGAGGCCTGCTTCGACGGCTTCGTGCCGCCGGCTGCCGATGGCTCGGGGGTCGAGGTCGTCGTGTCACCGGACAGTAAGCGCTTGCAGTTGTTGACACCGTTTGGGGCCTGGGCAGGCGGCGACTATGAAGACCTCTTCGTGCTCTTGAAGGCTCATGGCAAGTGCACGACGGATCACATCAGTCAGGCTGGGCCTTGGCTCAAGTTCCGCGGGCACCTGGACAACATCAGCGACAACATGTTCATCGGGGCCATTAATGCGTTCACGATGGAGGCGGGCCAGGGCAAGGACCAGCTGGACGGCTCCACTCGCTCCTTTCCCGAGGTGGCGCGCCACTACAAGGCCGAGGGCCGGGGCTGGGTCGTGTTCGGCGACGAGAACTACGGGGAGGGCAGCAGTCGCGAGCACGCGGCCATGGAGCCCCGGCACCTGGGGGCCCGGGCTGTCATCGTTCGGTCCTTTGCCCGCATTCACGAGACCAACCTGAAGAAGCAGGGTGTGTTGCCGCTGACCTTTGTGGACCCGGCGGATTACGACCGGGTTCAGGAAGACGACCGGGTGGCAATTCGGGGCTTGACGGAGTTGGCTCCGGGGAGCCGTGTCACACTCCAGTTGACCCACTCGGACGGGAGCACAGAGAGCTTCGAGACCGCTCACACGATGAACCAGGAGCAGATCGACTGGTTCCGGGCAGGCTCGGCGCTCAACTGCATTCGGGCCGAAGCGGGCGTGGCCTGAAGGCTCAGCTGTGATGGTCGTCGGGCGGGCTCTGGCGTCAGCCGGACTCAAGCGCCGGGCAGGCTACCTATTGACCCTTATTGCCTGCGGGGCGGCACTGGCTGGCTGCGGCACCCCCGGCGAAATGGGCTACGCCACATTCTACTTGGGGGGCGGTGACGATCGGCAAGGAGCCTGGAGTCCAGAGACCCCCATCGCCTTGGAGAGTCGTTTCGCCGTCCGTGCATCGGGGGATCAAGACCCCGTCGCTGTGGACCTGCGCAGCTCCAACTCCGAGGTCGTCTCGCTCGCCGGTACGTCGGTGGGGCCCTCTGACGAGCGGATCTTCCTCGGTCTTGGGACGGGCACGGCGGCGGTGGAGTTATTCGACGCTACGATGGGCGGTGATGGAGAGCTACTCGACTTCATCCGGTTAACGATCTCCGAAGCTACGGACCTGCGGCTCGCGACAGGCGGGACCCAGGAGCGCAGCGAGGAGGACCGGCTGGTGCCTCCGACCTTCGCCATCCTGGTGGACCAGCCGGTCTCTCTGGAAGTCCATCTGCTGGACAGTTCGAGCAGTGTCATGAATCACTTCGACGTGGTCGAGGCCTCGACTGATGGTGCTCCCATCACGTCGGATGCGGGCGGCGCAGCCCTCTACCTGGAGGCGAACACCGTAGGCTCGGCTCAACTGGAGCTCTCAGCGCGAAGTCAGCCGGCTGTGGCTAGCTATGAGGTGGCGGTGGTGGCGGAGTCGGACTTGGCTCCCATGATCTTGCAACGTATCGACAACTGCCGTAGCTCGCAGGCCACGGTCGAGGCCCGATTCGAGACTGTCGATGGTGTCTCTGTGGTCGGGGTGCCGGTCAGTTGGTCGGTGGTCGGGGCTGAGGACTTCCGCTCCGATGAAGATCTGGTTGAGGTGGACCTCGCGGACTTCCCGTCTCTACCTGTGGAGGTGACCGCTACTGCAGGGGGCCAGACGTCAACGGTTCGGGTAATGGCGGCCGAGCTCTGTGCTCCGGGCTGTAGCCAGGTGAGGCTGGAGGCCCGAGCGGGGCCGTCGATCTGGTGGGCCTTCAGTGTGCTGCTCCTCGTAACCCGGAGTAGGTTTACCGCAGTAAAATGTAAATAAAAAGTAAAGTATTTACATTTTCTCCATAACTTCTCCACATCTGCGCGGGACACTCACTTAGACCACTGGTTCTTTGGGAGTCCCTCCATGCTTCGTTGCCGCCTTAGCGTCTTCCCCTTCGTCCTCCTCATGGGTTGCTACGGCAATATCGGCCTCGATGGTGCGACCGACGAGATCGACGAGGTTGCTGACTTTGACGGAGTGGGTGGCGGAGGCGACAACAACGGTGATGGAGCCGACGGCTCCGGCGACGACAGCGGCCTGGACACGGACGGCGACGGCATTCCCAACGGCACCGAGGGCTATGACGATCCGGATGGTGATGGTCTCCCCAACTCCGAAGACGGAGACAGCGACGGCGACGGCATCCCGGACTCCATGGAAGGTACGGATGATTCGGATGGTGACGGAATTCCGGACTTCCTCGACCTGGACAGTGACTCCGACGGTGTGGCGGACAGCGATGAGGGCTACGACGACATTGACGATGACGGGGTGCCCAATTACCTAGACGAGGACAGCGACGGGGACGGCACGGACGACGGCTCTGATCTCGACATGGATGGCGACGGAATCGCCAACAGCGACGAGGCCTCAGGGGACTCCGACGGTGACGGCACCGCCGACAGCAGCGATGCAGACTCTGACAACGATGGAGTCCTCGATGGCGACGAGGTCGATGAGGGCACCGACCCCACGTCCAACGACAGTGATGGTGACGGTTGGACAGATCTTCAAGAAGACGCCTGCGGTTCCGATCCCCTGGATCCCGAGTCGGCGTGCTCGGGTGGCAACTACCAGGTGCCGAGCTACGACGTGAGCTCCATCGTCGTGGAGTATGAGACCCAGATCCAGCTAGGCGACATCATGTTCATTCTCGATGAGACCTGCTCCATGACGGGCACGCTCGATGACGTCGCTGCCAACTTCGACAGTGTGGCGAGCGAGATCGCAACGCTCATCCCCGACCTCACCTTCGGCGTGGCGTCTTTTGATGACTACAACTACGGTGAGATGGGCTCGGGGGCAGACAAGCCCTTCCACCCGCGCCAGCAGCAGACCACCGATCTCGCGGCAGCCAGGGGGGCGCTCTCGGCCTTGACCGCCGATGGGGGTGACGATTGGTCCGAGTCGACCGTAGAGGCCCTGTTTCAGGCGGCGGCTGGCGCGGGCTACGACCAGAACTGCAACGGTCAGTTTGACGAGGGCACTGACGTCCGGCCCTTCCAGGCCAATCCGCTCGATGCCTTCGGCGGCACGGTTGCGGGCACATACGAGGCCGGCGTCGCCGGGACCGGCTCTCTGGGAGGCAATGGCTTCCGGCAGGGCGCTGTGCCCATCTTGGTGTACGCCACGGACGCGACGGTGCGTAATTCCCTAGCCCCCTACGGCGAGGGCCCGAAGGGCGCGACGCCTCCCATCGGCTGCGCGGTTGACGCCGTGCCCCCCATGTTGGATGCGGCGCTTGATGCCATCAACGCTCGGGCGATCGGTGTGGCTGCTGGCACGACCGATGCCGTGCCGGCCATGGAGTCCGTGGCCCAGTTCACCGACTCCTGGGTCGACCTGGATGGTGATGGAGCTCCCAGTAGTGGTGAGTGGATGGTCTACGCGTCCGACAACTACGACATCGTCGACCAGGTGATCTCGGGCATCGAACAGTTCACCAGTAACGTGACGTATGACCTGACCATGGAAGCTGAGGATCCCTCTGGCGCCCTCGCTTCGGTGGATCCGCCGGCCTACTACGACGTGCCCGCCTTGAACACCGTCAGCTTCACGATCACCTTGCAGCCCTCGCCCGATACGCTCGCCACCATGTTTAGCGACACGGTCTTCGTTGTGCCCACCACGCTGTACGGTGACGGCGAGGTCATCCTGGCTGAGTGGGATCTGAACTTCGTGGTGAGTGTCAGTCCCTGATCGCATTGGACTTGGCGTAGGGCTCGGCACCCTTGATGCAGCGGAACCCTACGTGGGGTTCTGCCCGCTCGGCCCGCAGCGGCGCTCGATACCATCCCGCTTGGGCGGGATGGGGATCTCGCCAGGAGCCGCCTCTGATGACCCGTTCTGGACATGGACCGCGAGCTGGTTTCCACGCAGTGCGCGTGCTGTGATCGGGGGTCCAGCAGTCCAGAGTCCATTCGGACACGTTGCCCGATAGATCGAAGACACTCTGGGGACTGCGGCCCCGAGGCAGACTGCCCACCGGCGCGGTTCGCGCAATGCCATCGTCCTCATAGGTGACCGGTAGGTAGGTGGTCTCGCAGCCCAGATCACAGTAGTTCACAGCCCCCTTCCGGAACTCGTTGCCCCAAGGGTAGGTCCAGCCTTCTTGAGATCGCGCTGCCAGTTCCCACTCGGCCTCGGTGGGTAGCCGCCCCTGCCAGTCCTGGCAGAACGCCACTGCGAGCTTCCATGGGACGGTCACGGCTGGGTGGTCCGGTGTCTGCCAGTCCTGCTTGCCTCCCCAGGTCTGACAAGCTGTCGGGGGGGAGGCCTCCGTGCTGCAGAAAGTGTCTAGCTGCGCCACGGTGACCTCTCTGGCCATGATCTCGAAGGACGGAATGAGGATGGGCTCGGGCGAAGGCACGGGCAGACCATCCCCGTCAGAGCCAAGGACAAGGGTGCCGCCCCGAATCTCCACGGGAATATCGAGGTGACTGGCCGAGCTAGTAGCGCGGCCATTTCTCGGTTGTGTCTTGTCTCTAGAAGGACTGCCGTCGAGCTCGTCTTCTCTTCGGAGCTGGGTGGTCACCGTCTGCAGCGCCTTTCCAAGACGCGAGCGGATGCGCTGGCCATGCTCGCCCAGGGGCCCTGGCGCATAAGGGAGGACTAGAATGACACCCAGTGTGACTAGGCCGATCCGGATCGTTCGCAGGACCCGTCTGCGATTACGTCTTCTCTTTTCGATGGACTCGGAGGCCCACAGCGGCGCAGCCTCGGGACTTGTCTCCACAGTGTCTTCTTCGGCGTCCTCGGATGCTTCTTCCGTGGCATCCCAGCCCATGGTCGGGTCATTGACCATGGCCGGAGGCGGTTCAGGCTGTAGCTCATAGGGCTTGCTGGGAGCTGGCAGCTTGCTGGCGGAAGCAAAGAGGTCAGTCTCGGAGTTCTGGCCCATGGGGCCCAGAGTCTCCATGGCCGAGGAGGGCAGGCTCTTCGTCGCGCCTGGCACTCCAACCCCACCGAACTCGCCAGGGCCCGCTTCGGGGAGGTGGACCTCCATGGAGCGAATCCAATCCGCGACGGCTGGACCCGGGGGTCGGGTACCACGAAGCTTGCGGAGTTCTTGTTCGAGCTGGCCCACGTCGGCAAAGCGCTTGTCGGGGTCCTGTTGTATGCAGCGAGAGAAGATTGGCTCGAGCGCGGCAGCAGCGCGCGCCACATCCTCCTGAGCAGTCCCGATTTCCCGGTCCACGACTCGTCGCATGACGCTGACAAGGTGGTCGCCCTTGAAGCAGTGCTCCAGCATGACTACCTCGTGGAGGATCGAGCCGAGCGCGAAGATGTCAGAGCGTTGATCGATGTCGTAGCCCATGACCTGCTCCGGCGACATGTAGCGAGGTGTGCCCCGGGTCTGGCCATCCTCGGTCTGGTACAGGTTGGTCCGCGACTTCGCCGTGCCAAAGTCCATGATCTTCACCTCGCCCTTGCGTCCCACCATGATGTTGGCCGGTTTCAGGTCTCGGTGAACCAAGTCTAGGGCTTCGCCGTGGTCGTCTTTGAGCTTGTGCGCGAAGGCCAGCCCTTCGCAGATCTCGATCATGAGACTGAGTGCGGCTACGAGTGGGATGGGCTGCTCCCGTTCTCGGTGGATCCTGACCAGTCGGTCGAGCGGCCATCCATCCACGAACTCCATCGCGATGCAGAATGTCTCGCCGACCTTTCTCAGCTCATGGGTCGCGACGATGTTGGGGTGCCGAAGAAGCCGACCTAGGCGTGCTTCGTCCATCAGCGCTCGGACCTGGTCTGGAATGACTGTAATCCGGCGGTCCAGCACCTTGACGGCGATGGTCTCGTCGACGCCGTGCTCGTCGTGACGTAGCGCTCGATAGACCCGGCCCATCCCCCCTTGGCCTAGGAGGTTGAGCAGCCGGTAGGGACCGAATTCGACGGGCTTGCTGTCGTTCTCTGGAGGCTTGTTCATCACGCAGAGCCCATCGGGAGGGTCGAATCCTAGCCCGGATTTCCGGCGAGGAATACCTACGGATAGCCCCTCTTAGCTGCCAGTGGCCAACGACCGTTGAATTGCTTCGGCCGTCCGCGGTCCTACGCCTTGGACCTGGCCCAGGTCGGTCAACGAGGCGGCTCGAATTCGTTGGATGCTCCCGAAGTGCCTGAGGAGCCTCTTGCGAGTGGCTGGCCCAACGCCGGGGATGGAGTCCAATTCCGAGGACAGGGTGCGCTTGGTGCGCCTCTTTCGATGGTAGCGAACAGCGAATCGATGAGCCTCGTCCCGCAGCTGTTGAAGCAGATGAAGGCCTGGGTTTCGCGCGCGAAGGGCGACGGGGTTGGCTCTCCCAGGTTGGTACACCTTGTCGGTGGGCTCTCCCGGGCGGGGCTTGGCGATGGCGGCCAGGTGGACGCCGGCTGTTGGGGCCTCTGCGTCGCTTCGATGAAGGGCAAGGCCGATCTCATGGCAGACGGCGACCACCTGGGCCAGTTGGCCGCGGCCACCGTCAATGAGAATGAGTTCCGGGAGCGCCCAGGCCGGATCGTCGCTCGTGGAGCGCTTCAGGCGTCGCAGGAGTACTTCTTTCATCGTGGCGTAGTCGTCGGGCCCCGAGACCCCCTTAATCTGGAACGTGCGATAGCCCTTTTTCCAGGGAACACCATCTTTGAATGTGACCATGGCGCCTACGGGGTCGGAGCCTTGGATGTTCGAGTTGTCATAACACTCGATGCGCCTCGGCAGCCTGTCCATGTGTAGGGCGCGTTGGATCCCAAATAGAGCTTGTTCGGCGCGCTCTGCACGAGAGTGTGCCGCTCGAAACCGCACCTGGGCGTTCTCCCGTGCGATGTCGATTAGGCGTTTTCCTGCTCCTCGGCGAGGCTGAACGATTCGGACTCTTCGTCCTGCTACCTCGGACAACAACTCAGCGCGTCCCTTGCTGTCGTCGATGGCGCAAGGGACCAAGATTTCGCCGGGCGCCGGCACCGTGGGGCTGTAGATTTGGGCGATGAGGCGCCCTAGGAACTCGTCATCCTCTTCTAGGGCCGAGCGGAAGTCGAAAGCACGGACATCCTGCATCCTGCCTTCTCGGATGGGCAGGATTGTGACCGCTGCTAGCTGTCCTTCCCGGTGGAGTCCAAAGACATCTCGGTCCGACAGGCCGGGCACCTGAGCACTCTGTCGTTCCCCGAGCCGCTGCAGCAACCGGATGTTGTCCCGGATCCTGCCAGCGTCTTCGTATCGCAGCTCGGCTGATGCAGCCTCCATGCGTTCCTTGAGTCGGCCTTGGAGGGTGCGGGTCCGGCCCTCTAGCAAGAGGACGGCTTCATCGACCAACTTGGCGTACTCGACGCGGTTGATGTAGCCCACACAGGGGGCGGCGCAACGTCCCATCTGGTGCTCGATGCATGGCCGCTCGCTGTGGGCGCGGAAGACGGCATCCGAGCAGGTGCGCAGCGGCACGGTTCGACTCAGCAGCCTCTGGACCTTGCGTGAGTTCAGCTCGTCCAAATAGGGACCAAAGTACCGGGCGCCATCGTCTTTCCAGCGGCGTACCAGGGTCGGGCGGGGCCACTTCTCCTTGGGGTCGAGGCGCATGGACAGCCAACTCTTGTCGTCCTTGAGACGCACGTTGTAGCGGGGCTGGTGCTTCTTGATGAGGGTGTCTTCCAGAATCAGAGCCTCGCGGGGTGATGTGGTGACGATGACCTCTACGTCCTGGATGCGGGGCACCAGAAAGGCAACATGGAAACGTCCATCGCCCTTTTCACTTCTCTGAAAGTACTGGCGTACGCGCGCGCGGAGGTCTTCGGCTTTGCCCACATAGAGCACCGCACCGGAAGCGTCCTTCATGAGATAGACACCTGGACGCCTGGGCAGTTCCTCGAGGTCCGTACGCAGTTGACTCAAGCGTTTTTCCTCACCTGTCTGTCCGTGATGGAGACCATTGATTTGCTTTCAGGGCGGTTGCCTGGTTGCGGGTGGGCCTAGCAGACGACATACTACGTGGCCCAACGATGAACTGGGGCCTGTTCGGCCTGCTGGAGTCCAAGAGGAACATCATGATCTTTATCATCGCCGAGCCCTGTGTCGGTGTCTGTGATACGGCCTGTGTCGAGGTCTGCCCGGTTGACTGCATTCACCCGCCCGAGGGCTGGGAGAAGGGCAATGACGCTAAGGACACCATGCTCTACATCGATCCCGAGGAGTGCATTGGCTGCGGCTTGTGCGAGCCGGAGTGTCCTGTGGAGGCGATCTTCGATGAGGACGAGGTGCCTGCCTACTGGAAGGGCTACATCCGAAAGAACTACGAGTTCTTCGGTCGTGACTACAACGGCTAGTTCCGCGCTGCATTCTTTCGGGGGTGCGGAAACGCAGGCCTCGTCTCTCTAGATGGTTCCCTGGGACCACCCCCCGCCCCTAGTTTCGGAGAGTCCATGCGACCTTTCTCCCTGCCGGGTCTCTTGGCCCTGTTGGTTACCTTCGCCATGTTGATCCCCCCGTCGCCCGCCGAGGCCGCAAAGAAGCGCCCACGCAAGGGCAGGAAGGCCGCAGCCGTGGAGACACCCGCCGCCCCGGAGTTCAACCATGACTTGTTCGAGAAGATCTCGACCAAGCCCTTCTTTGGCTCCATGGAGGTGGAGCGCTGGAAGCTGAGCACCAACGATCTCAGCGTGCTTCTGGTGCACGAGCCGTCGTCCGACACCATCGCCTATCACACCTACTTTGACGTGGGCTCATCCGACGAGGTCGTGGGCAAGACGGGGCTTGCGCATCTGTTCGAGCACATGATGTTCAAGCGGACCGACAAGTACGACGACAACCACTTCAGCAAGTCCCTTGAGGAGTCTGGTGCTCCGGACCTCAATGCATGGACTTGGTTGGATATCACCGCCTACCACGTCAGCTTGCCCAAGACGAAGTTGGGCCTGATCGTGGACCTTGAGTCGACCCGGATGGATGGCTTGATCCTCGACAAGGACCAACTGGATGCCGAGCGAGAGGTCGTGATCAATGAGCGCCGATATCGGGTGGATAACGACCCTGAAGGAGCCATGAATGAGCGGCTGTGGTCACTGGCTTTCGAGAAGAACCGCTACCACTGGCCGACGATTGGCTGGCAGGCCGACATCGAGGGCTACACGGTGGAGGATTGCCAGGAGTTCTACAAGCAGTGGTACGCGCCCAACAACGCCACCATTGTGCTGGTGGGCAATTTTGACCGTGCCGAGGCGCTGTCCCTCATTCAGACGGCGTACAAGGACATCCCAGCTTCCGACATAGCGCGTCTGGAACATGGTGATGAGCCCGAACAGACCGAGGCCCGGCGACTCGACCTCGAGCTGGAGGTCGAGAGCGAGATGCTTCAGCTCGGCTACAAGGTCCCGGCGCTGACCCACGCCGACTATCCGGCCCTGGCTGTGCTCGACTCCATCTTGACCGCGGGCAATTCGTCGCGACTGGAGCGGCGGCTCGTGGACACTGGACTTGCGGCATCAGCAGGAGCCTTCCTGCCGCCGTTCCAGAATGAGGGCCTCTATGAGTTCTCTGTGACCATGCGCTCGGAGAAGGCCGCAGACGCGGCCTTAGCGGTGGTCCGGGCAGAGCTGAACGATCTGCAGACGACACCTGTGACTGCCGAGGAACTGGAGCGAGCCCGGAACCAACTCCTGGCTGCCATGCACTCGCGGCTGCTCAGCAACTCGGGCCGCGCCGGCTTCATCGGATTCAACGAGGTGGCGGCTGGGAGTTGGGACCAAGGGCTCTCCCGGATCGACGCTGTCCGCCAGGTCACCGCCGAGGACGTCCTTCGCGTTGCCAAGACCTGGCTTGGAGAGGGGCAGTCTTCGCTCGTTGTTGCTCGTCCCAAGGGGAAGAAGCTGTTGACCTTCCGGGCGCGGGACCTGCCCAAGCCCGGTGTGGGAGAAGTGGAGACTCTGCCGCCGGTGCTCGGTCGCCCTGCGGAAGGTCCGCCGCCCTATACGGAGGGTGAAGTCATCGAGCGCGAGTCTATGGGCTGGACCCGACTGATGGTCTACGACAAGAGCCTGCCCATGGTCTGGTTCCAGTTGGTCATACCCTTTGGTTCCGGCGTGGAGCCGGACGAAAAGGCTGGCCTGGCCAACATCACCGCTGAGCTCGTGCTTCGCGGCACCCGAGACCGCAGCCGCGATGTGTTCGAGCGTACGCTTGAGGGCCTGGGTGCATCAGTGGGGGTGGCCGTGGGGGCCGACACCATCATCTTGTCGGGCTCGGTGCTGTCCGAGAACTGGCCGGCGATCGCCACCTTGCTCGCCGAAGCCCTCGATGATCCTGCCCTGAAACAGGAGGATCTGGACCAACTGATTGATGAAGTGCGAGCGGGCCTCGTGGAGGACCGCAACAATGACCGGTGGCTAGGACGTCACTTCCTGTCCAAGGGACTGTTCGTGGGCCACCCCTATGGGCGGTCCTCGGAGGGCTCGTCTACGACACTTGGTCGCATCACTCGCGAAGATGTGGTGGGCTTCCATCGGCGCTGGTTCAGCTCCCGAGGCGCCATCCTTGCGCTGCTGGGCGACTTCGATGCGGGTGCCGGCTCGGACCTGGCTGGACTGGCCGGCAAGCTCCGTGGCGAGCCCGAGGAGGTCGCCCTCCGCGACGAGCCCGTGGCTCCCGTGGGACGGAAAGTCTGGCTGGTCGACAAGCCCGGGCGGACCCAGGTTCAGATCCACCTGGCGCACCTCTTCCGTCGACCAGAGGGCCCGGGATTTGCCGCAGCTTGGGTGGCCAATGAGGCATTCGGAGGCCACGGCTTCTCCGCTCGGCTGATGCAAGAGGTTCGCGAGAAGCGCGGCTGGTCTTATGGGGCCTATGGGGGCTTTGTGCATGCCAAGGACACGAGCAGCTACACCATCTGGGTGTTCCCTGCCACGGCGGATGCGCTGCCGTGCATGGAGCTTGTCCTGTCGATGTATGACCGGTTCGTCCAGGAAGGGATCACCGAAGACGAACTGAACCATGCTCGCAATGCCATCGGGAACGGCGCTGCCTTTTATGTGGATACTCCGTCCAAGCGCCTCTCGTACGAAGTGCGCAAGCGGCTCTCGGGCTATGACCCGTTGGCTCTGATGCCGCTGGTCGCCGAGGTCGATCTTGAGGCGGCAAATGCTGCAGCTTCAGCCGAATTCTTCCCCGGTGACCTGTTCGGCACCGTGGTGGGGACGGCAGGCCAGGAAGTTCCCGTTGCAGAAGGGGAACCGTCGACGACGCTGCAGGCGGCGCTCGAGAAATTGCTGGGTACCGATGTCGTCTCTGTGGTTCCTTACGATCAGGAGTAACCCTCTCATCTCTCTCGGCAATTTCGGGCACTTCCGTGCCCACGGCACGGGGCGACGGTGCTGGTCGCTATAATCAGGCCGTCCATGACGGGTTGTCCCAGGTGGTGTGGACGCTTCGCACGTCCGGTGGGCCCGAGTTGGAGCGCTTCGCTGATGCGACCAGTGTCGAGCAGAGGATCGATTGGCTTGTGGATCGCGCCACTCGTGCTGATTGCGGGTGTCGTCTGTCTCGGTCTGAACTCCGCGGCAGCGCTCACGCTCGACACTGTGCTGGACAGCTCGGCCATCACCAACTCTTCGAGTGAGGAGTGCCGCGGGGCCTGGGTCGAGGCGACGCATCCGGCAGGCCTTCTTGATGTGGATGTGCAGCTGGGCTCGACCGACGGGGCTGACCTGACCTTCTACGTCTATGAGCAGGAGGTCGCTTCGACCAGTGGGGGGACTCTGGACACCTTCCAGCGGATCGATGCGGCCACAGCGAGTAAGACAGGCACAGTGGCCTCTCCAGATCTGGAGTGGGAGCGAAGCCCCCCGTTGGCGGTTACCCTGAGCGAGGGGCTCGAGTACCTCGTCCTTGTCTGTTGGTCTGCGGACTCGATACCCGTCGAGTTTGGCGAGGTAAGCCCCCCCGTGTCGGAGCAGCCCCTTGCATTTGGTACCTATCTGGGCGGGGGCTTTCTAGACTCGGGCCTCGGGCCGGAGCCACCAGCCATTCTGGATACGCCCAGTGATACTCCCGGCCTTCCCATGCGATTTCGTAGCTCGGCAGGGGAGGCCCTCGATGTGGACCGGACCTCTGCGGAGGTCTACCTGGCTGGCCTGAGTCCATCCTCAGGACAGTCGCTCTTTCTCGGCCAGACCTATGAGGTGACCGATGACGTGGTTCTTCTTGGCGTCGAGCAGAAGTTCGAGGTGTCGGCAGACACGTCGATGGAGCTGCGTGTCTATCGCTGTCAATCGAATGACCGGGGGGCTTGCGGTGTCCAGGAAGCCCCGGGAGGAGCTCCATCAAGCGTAGATTGGGATGTTGTCTATCCCCCGCCCGTCGGTACGGATCCTGTGGAGGTCGTCGCGAGCAGCGGGAATGGGGAGCAATGGGTCGGGGTGCACCACCTGCAGCTTGCCCTCGAAGCGGGTCGGCTCTACAGCATCGGGTTTGTGTGGTCGGAGCCTGCTGTGGCGTCGCGGCACTTTACGTCGTCGACCCCGGATAGCCCGAGCTGGGGCAGTGCGGTGGGCTATTCCTTTGTCGCGCCCAGTACGTCGGGTATCCCGCCTTCGACCCCAATCTTGACGCAGGCTTTCACGCAGACCGGACAGGTCTTGTCCTCGATCCAAGGCTTGGGCGCCGAAGGCGATGCGGGCACTCCGCATCAGCTGCCCACGGGCTCGGTGATCCATGAATACGGAACGCTCTATCGGCTCTCGGCAGGGGTTCGGGTCAACCAATTCGCCTTTGAAGTCCAGCCTGACTATGACGGTGTGGCGACCTACGCCATCTATACCGCTGCCGAGGAATTTGGAACCTATGAGCTGCTCTGGTCGAGGGAGATCGGTGTCGAGTCGTCAACGACCTCCTCGTCTGAGTTTCATGAGAGTGGACCAGTGGGGCTCGAGTTGCGGCCCGGCGATGGCGAGTCCGAGCGGTATTACTTGTTCGTCGAGCGGCTCGCTGGGCCGGCGACGGTCTACTACCAATGCGGCCATGCCGACTGTGACGACCCTGACCACAGTTCGGGCGCCGCGGACGACGAGTCGTTTGCCTTTGGCGAACGGGTGGCCGGCTACCGGCGCTTCTATTCGTCTCCAGAGCCACTGCCTGATCAGTTCGCAGGTCAGGGCCAGATCATTGATGCCTGGGCCTCTTGGCGCATGGAGTTCTGTCTGGACTGTGACCAAGACCAAGATGGTGATGCCGTTCAGGACGACTGTGACGATGGGGACAGTTCCCTCAACCTGAACGACGGAGATGCCGACGGCTACTCCACGTGTGCCGGCGACTGCGACGACGACGATGACGCGGTTCATCCAGGTGTCGATGCCGACTCCGATGGGTCCAACTTTTGCGAAGACTGTGACGACGAGGATGACGCGGTCTCCCCGCTCGTTGCCGAGGTGCCCGGAAATGGCATCGACGATGACTGTGACGGGTCCATCGACGGGGTTGGCGACGACGACGACTCCGGCGACGACGACTCCGGTGACGACGACGACTCTGGCGACGATGACGATTCTGGAGACGACGACGACACCGGCGACGACGACGACTTGGATGACGCCAATGACGACGACGACTCCGGTGACGATGACGATTCTGGTGACGACGACGACTCCGGTGACGATGATGACTTCGGTGACGACGACGATTCAGCCGATGACCACTCCTCGGATGATGACGACTCGGGTGACGATGATGATTCCAGTGACGACGACTCCGGCGACGACGACGATTCCGGTGACGACGATGACTCCGGTGACGATGACGACGACGACTCGGGTGACGACGACGATGACTCGGGCGACGATGACGACGACGACACCGGTGATGACGACGACACCGGTGATGATGACGACACCGGTGATGATGACGACACCGGTGATGACGACGACTCTGGATCCGACGGCGACGATGACGACGATGCCGGCGGTGGCGGTGGCGGTGGCGGCGGCGGCGGCGGCGGTGGCGGCGATGATGATGACGACGATGACGACGACGACGACACCAACTCCGGTGACGATGACGACTCGGCTGAGCAGCCCAGGCTCCAGATCGTAGATGATTGGGAGGGGGCTCCTCCGACGATTCTTGCCGGGTGCGAGTCCTGTCGGACGCAGGTAGGTGGTGCTCCTGTGACCTACGAGGGCCTCTTCTTCAGCTTGGTTGCTCTGTTCGGCCTAGGCTTTCGGCGTTGCCGGCAACGCCGCCGCTCAGCGCGCGGCGGGGAGCTTTCTGCTCGTCGCTGGCGCAGCACATTCTTGCTGGTCGTGGGGATGGTACTGGGTCTGAATGTTGTCGCAGCCACCTCGGTCAGGGCGCAAGAAGGCATGCAGGCCGAGGCCATGCGGCAGCTGGAGTTCGCCTGGCAGGAGGTAAAGGAACAGAAGTGGGACAAGGCCATCGTGTCGGCGGAGTCTGCGCTACGCCTCAATCCGGGGCTCTACGACGCCATGGTGGTCAAGGCGCTGGCCTATGAGGGCATGGGGGAGAATCGCCGCGCAGAGAGCTGGCTGGAGACCTATTTCGATCTGGCGCCGGGGCCCGACTACAACGTTCAGGCAGACGCCTTGAAGGAACGCTTGTCGCGACGTGCTGCAGGCGAGGAGGTTACGTCGGGGATCACAGTGGACTCTGTGCTCCTGGAAGAACGCGTGGAAACGACGGCGGCTCCCAAGGCTTCGGGTGCCTTTGGTGGTGGCTTCTTGATGTTTGGGGCGGTGATTGGCGGAATTACCTACGTGCAGCAACCCTGCGCGGTGGGTGAAGGTTGTGTGCCCATTCAGGAGCGTCGGCCAGGATTCTGGCGCTATCTTCGGTCGGGGCCTGCTGGTGGCTTCTCGTTTCGTGGGGAGTACTTCGTGGCTGATGGGTTCCTCGGTCCCAAGGTCCGATATGACCTGCTCAGCCCGCCGCCTGTGGCCCACAACGGCGCCCGGTCGGGTGTGAACGCTGGCCATCGACTGGATGCAGGGGCTCAAGTGCGCCTCAAGCTGTTGGATAAGGCAGTCAAGCTGAAGGTGCTGGCTGATCTGGGCTTTGCGCTTCGCACCTGGGAGGTCTACGAGAGTGTCGACGAGACCACTGCAACCTCCACTGTGGTCCCAGCGCCCCTCCTAGGCGGAGGCGTGGGTGTGCGGTTGGAGCCGGGAGAAGTCTTCGGTGCTGACTTTCGAGTGGGTCTGGCCGGCGTGCTGGCAGGAGGAGGGGGGCTCAACGACCTGACTGTTGAGGTGGGGGCTGTGCTGCGGCCGAAGAAGGAGATCCTGATTCGCGTTGGGCTCGATTTGCGACGGGGCTGGCTCCTCGTGGGCCGCGATGATGCGGCGGTTTCGCTCGCCAACCTGTCTGTTGGTGCTGCTGTGTCGGGCGGCCTGGTCTTCTAGCTTGCGCTCTCAATTGACGATGCGTTCAAGAACGAGCGCCTCGTTCTCCGTGGGTGCTTTGAGCGCCCTCCATGGTGTCCAAGGATGAGCATGGCGCAGGTCAAGCTGGGTTGAGCCTGTCGCGCGGGTGACTAGGGCACTGATTCTTTCTTGACTCGTCCCCGTGCTCTCCGTACTTTGCGGCCCCACAGCCCTCGGAGACTCTCGTGATGCCACTCCTTCTTCGCGCCTCTTCTCCTGTTTGTGCGCTGCTCGTCTTAGCTGGTTCCTTGTCGACTTCCGGCTGTTACTACGTGCCAGCAGGTGGTTCGAGTCTTGGTGGGGTTGTTGAGGGCGATGCGGACAGCGATGGTTCGGTTGATGAGGCCAGTGCGGATGAGGACGGTCAGCAGACTGGCGGTGATGCCAGCGGCGACAGCGCCCCCTCCGATGATGGAACCAACTCCGATGATGTGTCGGGTTCGGACGATGGAGGCTCCGGGACGGGCTCAAACGATGGAGCGGATAGTGGCGGCGACAGTGGCTCTGGCGCGGATGGCTCCGATGATGGCTCGGGGTCCAACAACGAGTCTCCCGACCCAGGCTCCACTGATGACGACGAAGGCTCTGGCGGCGGTGCCGGTGACACATCCAGTGGTGACTCGGACAGCTCGGGTTCTGTGAGCGATCCCACCGTTCAGAACGTGCCCCCTTTCGTGAACGACTGCGGCGGTCAGAACGATGACATCAACTCACTCGCTGGCCTCGTGGCCGTGGACTTTCAGACCTACTCGGGAGTCCAGCTCTGTGCCAACGAGGAGGACTGGTACGAGATCATCATTCCTGCCGGGATGTGGGTCTCTGTCGAGCTGGACATCGATGGCACGGGCCACAACGGCACCGACATGACAGACCTCGATCTCGTCGAGGCTGATGGTGCCGCAGCCCCCATTTGGTGGTCGGCCAGTGAGCAGGGCTACGAGCGGTTGGCCTGGCACAACCCGGGTAGCGTGGCGATATCAAAGACCCTGTTTGTCTACGGCTACAACGGCGCGACTGCGGACTATGACATCGTCATCCGGGTCTCCGAATGGGATGATGGGTTGGACTGCGATGTCTATTACCCGGGAACGTCCCCGGCGTCAGAGACGGGCCCGTGCAATCGGATCATGCAGTTCCCGCAGGCGGAGTCAGCGGACCAGGGCTACTACGTCGAGCACCAGGCCCACTACAGCAACCTGCGTCGAGAGGTGGCCTACTTGGTTCGCTACGCGACCGCGGCCGTGGAAGACACCTTTCCCGGAACCAACCCCCTGAGCCTAATGGACATGGGGGAGAGTGATGGTTCGACCCCCGGAGCTATGGTGGGACAACTGCGCCACCCGGAGGGGACCCATGTGTACGGTAATGACATCGACATCGCTTACTATCAGACGGGTCCCGACAACCAGGGGCGGGCTGTCTGCGACAACGATGGCTAC
>PBPL01000045.1 GCA_002724675.1 Deltaproteobacteria bacterium
GGTCGACGATGACGACGTGGTCGACGATGACGACGTGGTCGACGATGACGACGTGGTCGACGATGACGACGACTCGGCGACTGACGATGACGACGTGGCAGGCGATGACGACGTGGTCGACGATGACGACGACTCAGCGGACGGGGATGCTGCGGATGAATGCAGCTGCAGTTGGCCGCCCCTCTCGACCGAAAGCTCCTGCGCCGACGCCGGCTTCATCTGGGCCTGTGGAGACGATCAGGTCGTCGACTCCGACGGAGACGGTTGTGCTGACTCGGTGGATGCGAACCCTAGCTTTCCTAGCTTCGACTCGGACGGCGACGGAGTCGCCAACGACTGCGACCTCTGCGATGGCACGGACTCGAGCGGAGACAGCGACGGAGACGGGCTCTGCAATGACCACGAAGACGAATACGAAGACTGCGAGGACGAGGTCGACAACGACGGAAATGGCCAAGTGGATTGTGCTGACTTCGCGGGGTGTTCGGACCACGACGACTGCCAAGAGGACTGCGCTGATGATGAGGACAACGACCTAGACGGCGATACCGACTGTCTAGACTCGGACTGCCTAGGAAGCAGCAACTGCCTGGAGAACTGTACTGATGGCGAGGACAACGACCTAGACGGCGATACCGACTGTGAAGACGACGACTGCGTGGGAAGCAGCAGCTGCCAGGAGAACTGCACGGATACGGAGGACAACGACCTAGACGGCGATACCGACTGTGAAGATGACGACTGCTTTGGTCTACCCGCCTGCCAGGAGGACTGCGACGACACGATCGACAACGATCTGGACGAGGACATCGACTGTGAGGACGACGACTGCCTAGGAAGCAGTGACTGCCCCGAGCTGTGTCAAGACTCCCTGGACAACGATGGAGACGGAGCCACCGACTGCGCAGACAACGACTGTGCAAGCGAGGACTTCTGCCAAGAGGCCTGCACAGGCGGCATCGATGAGGACGCCGACGGCCTTGTCGATTGTTACGACGCCGACTGTGTAGGACAGGACGACTGCCTCGAGGACTGCCTCGATGGAATCGATAACGATGTAGATGGGAACAGTGACTGCGACGACAGCGACTGCCTGGGATTTGATCGCTGCCCCGAGCTGTGTGAAGACACCCTCGACAACGACGGAGACGGAGCGACCGACTGTGCGGACCCCGACTGTGCAACGACCTGGCCCACCTGCTTTGAGAACTGCACGGACGGGGTCGACAACGACGGGAACGAGGCGATTGACTGCGCGGACTCGGCCTGCGTCGACCTACAAGTCTGCCAGGAGAACTGCGAAGACGAGATCGACAACGATCTGGACGACGACATCGACTGTGCAGACGACGACTGCGTAGACCTCAATGTCTGCCAGGAGAACTGCACTGATGGCGAGGACAACGATCTAGACGACGACATCGACTGTGCAGACGACGACTGCTTGGGCAACCCCAGCTGTCCCGAGCTCTGTGGCGACGGGGTCGACAACGACGGCGATGACCAGGTTGACTGTGCAGACGCCGATTGCGACGACGAGCTCGTCTGTTACGTACCCGAGGACTGCGACAACGTCATCGATGACGACGAGGACGACCTGGTCGACTGTGCGGACCCCGACTGTGTGACAGACGACTTCTGCATCGAGGACTGCGACAACGGCGTTGACGACGACGTCGACGACTTGACCGACTGCGCTGACCCCGACTGTGTGGAAGACGACTTCTGCATCGAGGACTGCAACGACGGCCTAGACAACGACCTCGACGAGTTGACCGACTGTCTAGACCCGGACTGCGTAGACTTGCCCGTCTGCCAGGAGGACTGCGACGACAGCAACGACAACGACCTCGATGGTCTGATTGACTGCTACGACACCGAGGACTGCGCCGACGCGGTGGAGTGCCAAGAGGACTGCAACGACGGCCTAGACAACGACCTCGACACCCTGCCTGATTGCCATGACGACGACTGTCAGGACGATCCCGTGTGCATCGAAGACTGCGACGATGGAGTCGACAACGATGTGGACACCCAGCTCGACTGCTACGACAGCGACTGCGTGGGGGAGCCCGAGTGCATCGAGGACTGTGACGACAACACCGACAACGACGTCGACGGCTACGCCGATTGCTTCGACGATGACTGCTCCGACGCAGACAACTGCATCGAGAGTTGCCTGGATGGACTCGACAACGACGTGGATGGAGCGACGGACTGCGCCGACGACGACTGCGACTCCGAGCCGTTCTGCCAGGAGAATTGTGCCGACGGCCAAGACAATGATGTGGACGGAGACATCGACTGCGCCGACAGCGACTGTACTGGGCAGCCCAACTGTGTGGAGAACTGCTTCGACGGACTGGACAATGACTTGGATGGCGACCCGGACTGTGCTGACAGCGAATGCGTGGACGACCCGGCCTGCCTCGACCCCGACGAGATCTGTGACGATGGCATCGACAACGACATCGACGGCAGCGTCGACTGTGTCGATCCCGACTGCGACTCGGCCCTCGTCTGTGGCTTTGGGCTGGTTTTGGTCAGCCAGACCAGTTCCACCGACATCCTGCCCACCGACGGAACCTCGAACTTTGAGGTTGTGTCGTACTTGGATGCTGGCTGCCCATCACACACACCCCCGCCCGACTGCATCACAAACCCTGCAGGGATCCTCGACCTCAACGTCGAGGTCACACTGACCCACCCCGATCTCTCCGAGCTTGTCCTGTATGTGCGGCACCCGTCAGGCGCCATGGCGTATCTCTCCGGCTCCGGCACCGCTACGGGCGCCAACTTCACAGAGACTCTCTTCGACAACGAAGCGCCAGAGACACTGGCTGACAACTCGGCGCCCTACACGGGCTCTTTCGTGCCGATTGGAAACCTTGCGAACATCAACGGCTACGACGCCAACGGATCGTGGGAGCTCCACGTGGAGAACGCAGGCTCTCAGCCGGGCACGATCGACAGCTGGACGCTTCACATGCTTGTCGCCGACGACGAGAACTGCACCGACGGTCAAGACAACGACATCGACGGCCACATCGACTGCGACGACTCGGACTGCTCGGGCGACGCGAGCTGTACCCCTGGCGTCGAGAACTGCGGCAACAACGTCGATGATGATGGAGACGGCCACATCGACTGCAACGATCTCGACTGCAATGCTTCATCCGCATGTAGCGGGGTCGAGAACTGCACAGACAGCGCGGACAACGACGGGGATGCGGAGGTCGACTGTGACGACTCCGATTGCACAGACGATCCTGTCTGTACCGGAGGCGACGACTGCTCCGGCGAAGTCGACACAGCCGATCAGGGCTGCGACGATGGCCTAGATGGCGACTGCGACGGCCTCATCGACTGCGATGATGTAGACGACTGTTGCTTCTACACGGGACCTGGCGAGCCTTGCGAGAACGCCGCTAGCTGCGACGGAGATCTCGGGGACGACGACGACAGCGGCGCCGGCTCTGGCGAGAACTGTGAGAACGGCATCGATGACAACGGAAACGATCTGGTGGACTGCAATGACCCCGAGTGTGTCGACACATCAGACTGCATTGCTGAGATCTGCGGAAATGGTATCGACGACGACGGCGACGGTGAAGTCGACTGCGAGGATGAGGAGTGCCCCACCGGAGGCTGCCCCGGGTAAGAGCAGCTCAAGCCGCTGCCTGGCAGGACCGTCTGCTGACTATAGGTGGGCCAGGATCAAGCCGGGGGTCTCCAACAGTTCTTTGAGTCTCGTGACGAACCTAGCCCCGACCGCGCCATCGACAACTCGATGGTCGAAGCTCGGACTCAGGTGGGTCATGGAGCGCACTACGACCTGTCCATCTCGCACAACGGGCCGCTCAATGATCTTGTTGACGCCCAGGATGGCCACCTCGGGATAGTTGATGATCGGAGTGGCAAAGAGGCCGCCGATATTTCCAATGGAGGTAATCGTAAAGGTGGAGTCCGTCAGGTCCTCGCGAGTCGCCTTGCCCTCTCGAACCCGTGCCGTCACCGCGCGCAGCTCGTCCGCCAACTCGACGATTGACTTGCCGGGAATGTCTCGGATCACCGACACATACAGCCCCTGAGGCGTGTCCGTGGCCAGCCCACAGTTGAAATACTTCTTCACGACGATCTCGTCGGTGGTGTTGTCGTAGAGCGCATTCACCGTCGGGAAGTCCTCAAAAGCGATCCACAGCGCCTTCATGATGAAGGGCAGATAGGACACCTTGCTCTTGCCCTGGGCCAGTAGGCTCTCGTTGACCTCTCGGCGGAGCGACACCAGCTCGGTCATGTCCACCTCATCCACATAGGAGAAGTGGGGGATTGTCAGCGACGAACGGACCATGGCTTCCGAAATCTTCCGTCGAAGGCCCCGAACGGGCACGCGCTCCTCGGGCCCCGATCCAGGGGGCACAGGCGCGTGGCTCAACTGTAGACCCCCGCCACCGCCGCCCACCGTCGGCGCGGTTCGGCCCTCGGAGAAGGCGATCAGATCGGACTTGGTGACTCTGCCCTGAGGCCCAGAACCCACCACTTGGCTCAGGTCGATGCCCCGCTCCCGGGCGAGGCGCCGCGTCGCTGGCGTCGCCAGTACCTTGCCGCCGCTGGGTCGTGAGGGTGGCACGGACCACGACGACGCCCCGCCACCGTTGGTGGGACGAACATCCGGAGCCGGCTCCGAGCTCGAAGAGGCTGGCGCTGGCGCTGACGGCGAGGGCACCGGAGCCGCCACCTGGGCCAAGCCGCTCTCCTCACGCCCCATGTTGGCCGCCTTGTCGGACAAGGCCTCATCGTCTTCGCTGGCTGTCGGCAACTCGTCGGCAGACAGGCGCACCGTCGATTCGCCGCCCTCATCGATCACGACGATGACGGCGCCGACCGCAACCACGTCTCCCTCTCCGCCATTGAGCGCTGAGATGGTGCCCGCTCGAGGGCTTGGGATCTCGACGGTCGCTTTGTCCGTCATCACCTCGACCAAGGGCTCATCTTCAGCCACCTCTTGGCCGACCGAGACCTTCCAGGCCACGATCTCACCCTCTACGACGCCCTCACCAATGTCGGGCAGCTTGAACTCGAATGCCATGATTGGGGCTCCAGAAACCGCGGAACGCTACGCAGGACGGATTAGAAATCCACCACCGTCTCGCATGCCTCGAAGATCTTGAGGGCATCCGGGAGGTACTGCATTTCCAGGGTATAGGGAAAGGGGGTGTCGTAGCCCGTGACACGAAGAATCGGTGCCTCGAGGTGCAACAAGGCCTTCTCGGCCACAAGGGCAGCCAGCTCGGCACCAAAGCCACAGGTGCGCGGTGCTTCGTGAACAATGACCAGCCGCCCCGTCTTGCGCACAGAGTTGAGCAGGGTCTCTTCGTCCAAGGGCACGAGCGAGCGAAGGTCCACGAGCTCTGCCGAGATGTCGTTCTCGGCCAGAAGATCGCAAGCACGTCGCGCCTCGTGAAGCACCGCCCCATAGGCGACGACAGTCACATGATCGCCCTCCCGGTCCACCACCGCCTGGCCGAGAGGCAGCCTGTAGGCTTCGTCGGGAACGTCCGCCCGGGACGCGCGATACACACGCTTGGGCTCCAGGAAGAGGACCGGATCCGGGTCGTCGATGCTCGCCAAGAGCAAGCCCTTGGCCGTGTAGGGATCGCTGGGAACGACCACTTTCAGACCGGGCGTGTGGGCAAAGTAGGCCTCAGGACTCTGCGAGTGGTAGTGACCGCCACGGATCCCACCGCCGTAGGGAGTGCGGACGGTAACGGGGCAGGGATACTGTCCGCCGCTGCGATAGCGGAACTTTGCCAGCTCGTTCACGATCTGATCAAAAGCGGGGTAGATGAAGTCGCTGAACTGAATCTCGGGCACAGGGGTCATGCCGTACAGGGCCATGCCGATGGCGGTGCCGATGATGCCCGCCTCGCTTAGCGGTGTGTCGAAGACCCGCTCCTCGCCGTGCTTGGCTTGCAGGCCGTCGGTCGCGCGGAACACGCCGCCGAAGCGCCCAATGTCCTCGCCGAACAACACGACGTCCTCATTCTCGCTGAGAGCGATATCCAGCGCTGAGTTCACGGCCTGAATGATGTTCATGTCGGTCACGACGGTGGCTCCTCAAGATCACCAAGCCCCTTAGGGAAGCGGTTCCTGTGGGCGAGCAGTGCCGCCCGTTGCTCCTGAAGCTGCGGCGACGGCTCAGCAAAGACCTGCTCGAACAGACTCGAGCTGGTCGGAGCAGACTCGCCTTGCACGGCCTCGACGGCGCCGCGCAACTCCGCCTCGAAAGCTGTGGAAGCATCTCGCGCCAAGCTCAAAGAGTCCAGTCCAGCAGCATCCAACTGTGCCGCAAGCACCTCCACGGGGTCCGCGCCCTCGTCCCGCGCCGGGGTCCGACCTTCGATCAGCGTGGGGCCGCCACCCGAGCGCGCTCGCGAGACTGCGGCCTCGACGGCCTGGAAGACCGCCACCGCATCACTGCCGTCGACACGGATCCCGGGCATGCCATAGCCCTCGGCTCGCTGAGCAAAGGACTCGCCTCCAAGCCGCTCCGCATCGGCCGTCTCGTCTCCCGAGGTGCAGAAGTAGAAGACGGCTGGCACCTTGTAGACCGCGGCAAAGTTCAGGCCTACGTGGGCATCACCAGTAGCGCCCGCCCCGGGCCCAAACCAGCACAAGACCACATCATCCGATCGCTTGATCTTCATGGCGTGGGCGGCTCCGCTGCTCTGAATCAGGTGGCTGCCCATCAAGGGGCTCACCGATGCAACGTTCAAGGAGCGTGCCGTCATCTCAGCCGAGCTCGCATGGCCCAGGTGACCCGAGGAGCCCGAACCGAGCACCATCCGAGCCCACTCGCGAGCCCCGAGACCTCGAGCAAGGAGCACCCCCGACATGCGCAAGTCCGGAAACAGCCAGTCGGATGGCCGCAGCGCTGCCAGAGCCCCGTAGATATGGGCTTCATAACCAGCAGCCGGCGGATGCAGGCCAATCAACGAGCGGCGAGAGAGGTCGGCTAGACAGGCGTCAAGAACACGCGAGCGGACCATGGCCAGGTACGTATTCTTCAGATCGCTCAAGGGCAGGGTGGCTGGAGTCGCGCTCGCCGCTGCCGCCTTCTTGGTTCTTGCCCGCGCCATCAGCCCACCACCCTCAGTCGCGCCGACGGCGCCCCCTCGTTGATCTCGGCTTGCTCGTCGAGCACCTGGCTAATGAAGAACTCCCCGGCCCGGTAGGAGGAACGAACCAATGGGCCCGAGGCCACATAACGGAAGCCCATGGCGCGACCGGCTTCGGCATAGCGGTCGAACACCTCGGGGCTGACGTACTCCTCCACAGCCAAGTGCTTCCGGCTAGGACGCAGATATTGCCCAATCGTCAGGAAGTCCACATCCACCGAGCGGAGATCCTGCATACACTCAACGACCTCCGCCTCGGACTCGCCGAGGCCGACCATGATGGACGACTTGGAAAGCAAGCCGGGGTTCGAGGTCTTAATCTGGCGGAGCACACCGAGGCTCTGGTCGTAGCCACAGCGACCATCTCGAACGGTTCGGGTGAGGCGACGAATAGTCTCGATATTGTGTGCCAAGACCTCCGCCCCACTGCGAGCAACGACGTCCACAAGAGCCGGATCGCCACGAAAGTCCGGGATCAGGATCTCAACACGTGTCGTAGGTGACAGCCTCTTCACAGCGGCGACACAGTCGGCAAAGTGCTGCGCTCCCTGGTCAGCAAGGTCATCTCGATCGACCGAGGTGACGACGATGTAGTTGAGCCCCATGGAGCGAATGGTGCGAGCCAGCTTCTCGGGCTCGCTGGGATCCACCGGCAACCCATTGCGGTTGGTGTTCACAGCACAGAAACGGCACCCTCGGGTGCAAACAGAACCCAGCACCATGAACGTGGCCGTGCCCCCGCTCCAACACTCGCCGATATTGGGACAGTGAGCTTCCTCGCACACGGTCGCGAGCTCGAGCTCTACACGCTGCTCCTTGATCCACCGGTACCGCTCGCCACCAGGCGGCCGCACCTTCAACCATTCTGGTTTTCGCTGGTCTGGCGAGATGGCCATGGGAGTCCTCGATACAGGCCACCACGTGGCGCCTGATTGGCCCTTATATCGCATCCCATGGCTGGCGCCAGCCCAAGCGTGCTCGCAACCGTCACCGCTCAAAGCGTCCATTGCGCAAAAAGGCAACACACTGCCGCTGTACTTCCCGCCGGTTCATGAGGAAGCTGTGCCCATAGGGCACAACAAGGAAGTCATCCGCGAGCGCCCATCTTGTCTCGTCCAGAGCGACCTTTCCATCGTGCTCGCCGGGTGGGCCTGGAGCCAACTCCGACCCCCAGGGAGATGAGTCTAGAAGGGACCATGGAAGGCCCGAGGGCCGAGCGGGGGCGCCGGCGAGGATCCCCACCTCCACAGAGGGCTCGCCAGCGCTCTCACAGCCACCGCGGTGTCCGGGCAAGAGCTTTTCCAGAGGGTCGAAGCCCCCCCACGGCAACCGGAAGAAACCATCGTGGAGTCGCTCCGCGTATCGACTGCCTTGGTTGGGAGGGGCCAACATGACCACCCGTCGCGCACCCGGCACCTCGTGTCGCGAGAGCAACGATCGAACGACAACGCCGCCCATGGAGTGGGTGACAAAGTTCACGTGTCCATCAAAGGGGCCGGCGTGATCACCTTGGGCTAGCAAGCTTGGCAGGCGCGCCGAGAGCCTGTCCGCCAGTGTCGGGATGTCGGGAAGCAGCGTCTCAAGGCTGAGCGTTCTCACCACAAATCCGTAACGACGCAGGGCCCGCGCCAGCCACCACATGGACACACCGGTCCTGAGAAAGCCGTGAACCAGGATCACGAGACCCTGCGAGCCAGAGCCAGAGTCAGCGGGGGGGAGGGCGGGTGCCACGGGACCATTGTCCCCCGAAAAGCTCCCTCCCATGACTGAGAAAGGTGAGGCGGGCCGGCTGACGAGAGTCTCTACGCGCCGGGGAGGAGGAGGATGCGCGGAAAGAATCAGAACACCGAACCCGCCTCAGGATACAGTTAGGTCGAGGTTTGCCGGCTCGCCACCCCCCCCAGGAAAACGAACCCGCCGCGGGTCACCAGCACGAAGGGGTTATAGTGCGCCCTAAATGGCGGCTATCTCTGGAAAACAACGGCCGGCGTCCCGCAAGAAGAGCAAGACCTCCCTGCGAGTGACCCGGGACCTCAAGGCCCGTGCGATCGAGGTCCTAGACCGACTGGACGGCCACTATCCGCAGGCCACGACAGAGCTGGATTTCACCAATAATTTTGAGCTGCTAGTCGCTGTCATTCTCTCCGCGCAGTGCACCGATAAGCGGATCAACATGGTCACGCCGGGCTTGTTCGGCGCGTACCCGAACGCCTCCAGCATGGCGCAAGCCGAGCCCGAGGACATCGAGAGTTGGATCCGTACGTGCGGGCTGTATCGCAACAAGGCCAAGAACCTCGTGGCTTGTGCAAGGCAGCTGGTGGCTGAGCACAAGGGATCGGTACCCGGCGAACGCAAAGCACTCGAAGCCCTGGCCGGCGTCGGCCGGAAGACGGCCAATGTCGTGCTCTCCAACGCATTTGGCGTAGACGCCATCGCGGTGGACACCCATGTGCACCGTCTCTCCCACCGCCTTGGCTTCAGCAAGGCCAACAGCCCCAACGGTGTGGAGGTGGACTTGATGGCGATCCTCCCGAAGAACCGCTGGACCAAGTCCCATCACACCCTGATCTGGCATGGCAGGCGTTGCTGTGATGCTCGAAAGCCCGCCTGTCCCCGCTGCCCAGTTGCCGACCTCTGCCCGGGCGAGCAGACCTACCCTGAGGACATCGCAGCAGCCCTGCTGGAAGACAGCTGATGACGCCGGGCGACGACTCCGCATTCTTGAGGTTTCTAGCCCGGTGGGACCGGGACGAGGACGCCCTGCGCACGGCTCTGGCTGAGACCGCCGGACGACAGGTCGACTTCCTGGGGAACGCGCCGCCCACACAGGCCCAGGCGCTGTTCAACCTGTTCGAGCGGGATCCCTTGGACGCCGTCACGCAAGGCGAGGATGAAAGCCTCTCGCTGCCGTATCACCCATGGGCCGCCTACAGAGCCATTGTGGAGGAGCAATACCTCGGCCCGCTCAAGGCTCCGCTACACGCGCGGGTCCCCTTGCCGTATCACCTAGTGCCCGGGGGGCTGAGAATGCTGCTCTATCCCCTGGTGGCAGGTCGACCAGAGATCACACCGGAACAGTGCCCTCCGAACCCCAGTTGGCCTGTAGAACCGCGCCTAGATCGCTTCCGCCGCGATCTCTTCGAGGGCATGGCCGGTGGACATCAGGCGCCCAAGAACCCTTGGCCCGGAGGCAAGCGCTTTGCCCTCTTGATGACCCACGATGTGGACACACGCCGGGGGCTCGCTGCATCGGGAACCATCCTTGAAGAAATGGCAGGGATGGGCTTGAAGCCCTGTTTCTTTCTCGTGGGTCGAGGCTACAAGTGGGACGATGGCTTCTGTGATGCTGTTCGCCAGGCAGGCGGTGAGATCGGACTCCACGGCGACACACACGACAACCGCATCGCTTTCGAGACAGCGGCGCGAGCAGGCAATCGCCTCGATAGTTGCCAGGATCGGATCCAGCGGCACGGCATCCGAGGGTTCAGGTCACCCTCTCTTCTGGTCTCGGACGCGCTCTACACTGCGGTAGGAACCCGCTTTGCCTGGGACTCGTCAGTGCCCGACACCGATACTCACACCCTCATTGGGCCACGACGCGGGTGCGCCACGGTGTTTCCGTTCCGGCGACAACAGACACTGGTCCTCCCCACGACAATGCCCGCCGATGATCGCCTCCAATTGCTCGGCTACGAGGGCATGGACTTCATCGCCGTGCTTCGCCGCAAGTGGGAGCATGTGCGCTCGGTCGGGGGGCTCTGCCACTTCCTGACCCACCCCGAGCCCCACCTCTTCGGTCGCCGGGTCCTCCGAGATCTCTATCGCGCCTTGCTTGACGAAATCCTAGACGCTGGAGATGCCTGGATCGCCACCCCCTCCATGGTGGCCAAGCACTGGCGAGGCCTCGAAGACCCAGCCAGCTCGAGCGAGCTGTGACCATCCAACCCGTCGATCCGCGAAGCCGCCCGGCCCGCGGCACGGGTGAGCTGCTGGTGACAGGAGCGACGGGGATGGTGGGTCGACACCTCTGTCGGATCCTGTCCAAACGGAAGCTTCGTTTTCGTGCACTTGTGCGGCCCACATCAGACCGGTCCCTGCTGGAGGGCTTCGGCGGCTGGCTCATCGAAGGCGACCTCACACGACCCGAGAGCCTGAAGCAGCCGCTCGAAGGCGTGAGGCAAGTCATCCACCTGGCGGGAGCCGTACGAGCCCAAGACCCAAGTCTCTATTCGACCGTCAACACACAAGGAACCGAGAACCTCCTGCGCGCAGCCAACGACGCCGGGGCCGAACGCCTGGTGCTGCTCTCGTCAGACACCGTCGCCAAGGTGGACCGAGACGCCTATGCGACGAGTAAAGCTGCTAGCGAACAAGAGGCCTGGAGGGTAGCCAGGGAGGGCAGCCTAACGTGCGTCGTCCTGCGCGCCCCGATGATTCTCGGTCCAGGATCACGACACCTGCGGGTGCTGCAACGACTCGCCCGCCTTCCCGCTGTTCCGGTGCCTAGAGGGGCAGCCCGGCGCCGCCCCGTATGGGTGGGCGATGTGTCACATGCTCTCCTACAGGCCCTTCAGATCCCCCAAGAGGCGCTCCCCAACACGGCCATCGACCTCGGGGGCGCCGAGGCACTCTCCTTGGGTGAGCTGATTCAGGCCGTCGCTAAGTGCCGACAGCAGCGGCCGCCCAAGCTGCTGCATGTGACTCCACGGAGCCTAACTGCCGTCGCTGGGCTCATGGAACAGCTGGGCTTCTCTCTGCCCGTAGGACGGAAGGTCGTCTCGTCCCTCACCGAAGAGATCCCGTATGACCCGGGTCCTGCGAGCAAACTGATCAACTGGGAGCCCACGCCCCTGACCAGCGCACTCGACCTGAGCCTGAACGATCACTAGGCGGTCCATATGGGCCGAGGGCACACGCCCTCAAGGGTCAGCCCTGGGCTCCTCTCCGTCTCCCTCATTGACCCAAAAACCCACAAAGATCTCGTCTCCCTTACGGCCTACGGGAAACAGCCGCAGCTTGTGCCCTGGGTTGTTGTGACACTCACCCGTACGCACATCAAACGACCAGCGGTGCGCTCCGCAGGTGATCGTGGCTCCATCGAGAGTTCCACCATCTCCCAGGGAGACGCGCTCGTGAGGGCAGGAGTCCGTGCTGGCGAAGTACGTGCCCTCGACGTTGTAAAGACAAACCGGGTAGCCCTCTACGGCAACGCGCAGCCGTCCACCCACAGGCAGGTCGTTCACGGTACAGGCGGAGTAGAAGTAGTAGGGCATGAACAAGGGATTCTATCGATGATGTTGCGCCGACGCCGTACACGCCGAAGCTCAGGGGCCAGGACGTCAATGCTCGCAGGCAGGCCGCAAGGACCTATACTCTAGTAACACCCATGTTTCGGAGTTGCTTTGTCTCCACGCCCCGAAGGAATCGTCATCGATCGTGAATTCCTCCACGCCATGCCAAAGACGGATCTGCACTGTCACCTCGACGGGAGCTTGCGTCTAGACACCATCCTCGCTCTTGCTGAAGAGGAGGGCGTCCGCCTGCCCACAGACGACCGGGACGAGCTCAAGGCGCTCATGCACTGCGGCAAGCTATGCGATGACCTCGTGGACTACCTCAAGGCCTTCGACATCACCTGCAAGGTGCTCCAGACCGAACAAGCCCTCGCGCGGGCAGCCTTTGAGGTCGCCGAAGATGCTGCCCGAGAGAACGTGCGCTACTTGGAAGTCCGCTATGCGCCAATCCTCCACACCCAACGGGGGCTCCGGCTGGACCAGATCGTGGAAGCCGTAACTGATGGGCTCCAGCGCGCAGAGCACGAATACGACATCAAGACCGGCCTGATCATCTGCGGTATCCGGAACATGACCCCGGAGACGAGCCTTCGCATCGCCGAGCTCGCGGTCGCATTCAAGAATCGAGGTGTCGTGGGCTTCGACCTGGCTGGGGCTGAATACGACCACCCAGCCAAGCACCACCGCGAGGCCTTCTATTTGATCCGGAACAACAACATCAACGTGACCATCCACGCCGGCGA
>PBPL01000046.1 GCA_002724675.1 Deltaproteobacteria bacterium
TCATGGCGCAGGGCAGAGATCTCACCCACGACAGCTCGCCCCAGATCATCCAATAGCGAGCTGAGCGCCACAGCCGGCTCCCGATGAGCTGTCGCACAAAGAAAGGGCTCCGGCGCCGCCTCCGGCCCCTGCCGAACACGAAACTGAACGTCAAAGATGCGGTCGGCCCCCTGCGATCGAACGTTCTCGAAGGCCAGGGCGACCAAGTCCCGCTCATCACGCAGGACGGCTTCCACCACAGGGAACATCAGATCACTCATCCGGTCTCGACTCCATTCCGGCCTCGGCGCCCACCACCACGGCGAGCCAGCCCAACACAGCCGCTGTAGGGACCAGCACCGCCAGGGGAACCGCTACAACGATGCCCGAGACAACCAAGCCCACCAAAGGCAGCACAACGCCGCCCAATCCCGGCAACGCACGGGCTGCCACCCGAGCGGTGTACACAACCACAACGACCACAGCGAGCAAACAGATTACCCCCTCGGCTCCGGCTCCTATAGGGCCCCCCGAAGCCCCGAATGCCTGAGCCCCCGGCCACACCAACAAGAGTTCCCCTGCCCTCAGGAGCCTGGATTCACCGTGCACCGACAGGAACCAACGAGACCCCAACACCAGCACGCCAGACATCGCCACAAGCCCCACGAGTCGCTGCAAGGTGCCTAGACCACGGCCCTTGTGCGACGTTCCAAGCCGAACGAGCACAGCGATCCAGGCCATGGACAAGACCACCAGGAAAGGAGACCAATCCACTCCAGCCACCACCGGAATGTCTACCGAAGCGAGGCACTGGTCCACGGACAGCGCGACGACCCCAACAACCCCCGCGGCGCTGAGAGCTCCAGCAGCAGCCAAGCGCGTGTTCCCGCGGGCCCAATCGCCCCCCAGGGATGCCAGAGCAAGCACCGGCAACAACAGACCTGTCAGGGTCAGGTCAGCCATGTCCATGGGTCCGACAACGATTGTGCTCCAGGGAGTCCACTCCGCAGCCCCTGTGAGACCCTCGATGGCGTGTCGGCTGAGTACGGCTGCAGTCACGACACCCGAGGCCAACCAGAGCGGGGCACGAATCTTCGCCGAGACGGGCAGGCAGAAAGGGCAGAGCCCCACGAAGAGCACCAGGGCGCCCGCCACGGACCAGGCAATCAACCACGGCCCCGAATCACCGGTGACTGCGAGCGTTCGGCCTCCCACGGAGAGGAGTGCCGCAGCCCCGAGCAGGAGGCCAAGGCCCGCCGCCTTGAGTAGGGCAAGGGACACCGAAGGCTGGGTCGTGGAGGGCAGCGACATGAAACCTGGTATACAACGCCCGCTTCGGCAACGGGCACTCACGCCCCACTAAGCAAGGAACACATCATGAAGCTCTCTGCTGTACGAGCCATCATCACCGGAGGAGGAAGTGGCATGGGCCGCGCCTTCGCCCTTCACCTCGCCAGCGAAGGCGCCTCCGTCGCCGTGGCAGACATCGCCGAAGAGGCGCTCGCCGACACAGTGAACGCTGCCAGCGATCTGCCGGGGAAGGTGTGCGCAATTACTGCCGATGTGACAGACGAGGCGAGCGTCCACAACCTGGTACAGGAAGCCCGTGAACAGCTGGGCGGCCTGAACGTGCTGATCAACAACGCGGGTATCTTTCGCGATGGGCTACTCGTCAAGGTCGATCGAGAGACAAAGAAAGTGTCCCGCGCCATGTCTCTCGAACAATGGAATCAGGTGCTCAACGTCGACCTCACGGGCCCGTTCCTATGCACCCGGGAGTTCACGACATCGTGTATCGACGGCGGAGTATCCGACGCAGTCGTCGTCAACATCTCGTCGGTGGCACGCCATGGGAACACCGGCCAGAGCAATTACTCGGCGGCAAAGGCCGGACTCGTCGCCGACACCAAGCTGTGGGCACAAGAACTCGCCCGCTATGGCATCCGCACGGGCGCCATCGCCCCAGGCTTTGTCCAGACGCCCATTCTCGATGGCATGCGGCCAGAGGTACTCGAGAGGATGGTGTCGGTCGTCCCGCTGAAGCGTGTGGCGCTTCCCGAAGAGGTCTTCCTGGGCGTCAAGTTCATCATCGAGTGCGACTATTTCACCGGTCGGTGCATCGACATCGACGGCGGCATGGTGGTCTGAGAGAGCCCGAATCGCTTGACGGCATCCGTTGAGCCTGCAAAGTGTGGCCAACACCGAGGGAACAAAGTCATGGATGACAAGCTGGTCGACATCTTAAGGCAAGTGAACGACCCGGAACTGCACAAGGACCTGGTCACGCTCGGCATGATCAAGCGGGCCGACCTCGAGGGGTCGACCGCCAAGATCACCGTGGAGCTCACCACGCCGGCCTGTCCGCTGAAGGACACAATCCTCAACGACATCCAGGCAGCCCTGGATCGAGGGCTACCGGGCACCACCGCCGAAGTCGAGTGGACCGCACAGGTCCGCTCGGGTCGACCCGGAGGTCAGGGAGACGCCTCCTTCCCACGACTCGATGGAGTCTCCAACATCGTGCTCGTAGCCTCGGGCAAAGGTGGAGTGGGGAAGAGCACGGTCGCCGTCAACCTTGCCTGCGCCCTCGCCCGCTCTGGCTGCAAGGTGGGCCTGCTCGATGCGGATATCTATGGGCCATCCATGCCGACCATGCTGGACAAGCACGATGAGGTGACGTCGTCAGACGGCAAGACCATTGATCCGCACACGGTCCACGGCATCAAGGTCATGTCCATGGGGTTCTTTATCCCCCCCAGCCGGGCCATGATCTGGCGGGGCCCCATGCTCCACTCAGCCGTCGTGCAGTTTCTCCGCGATGTGAACTGGGGGGAGCTGGACTACCTGGTCGTCGATTTACCGCCAGGCACTGGCGACGTGCAGTTGACCTTCGCCCAGCAGCTCAAGGTGACCGGAGCTGTCATCGTCTCAACTCCCCAGACGGTCGCACTAGCTGACGTCGTTCGGGCGAAGGCGATGTTCGACTCAGTCAAGATCCCCATTCTCGGCCTGGTCGAGAACATGGCCTATTTCGTCTGTGACGGTTGTGACAAGAAACACTGGATCTTCGACCGCGACGGAGCAAAGCACGCCGCCGAACACTTCGAGATCCCCATCCTCGGAGAGCTGCCCCTGGAAGGTGCCGTCCGCGAAGGAGGCGACCGAGGGATCCCCGTGGTCGAGGCAGCGCCTCAATCATCGATCGCTGCGGCCTTCCTGGACATGGCGGCCTCTCTCGCCGGGAGGATCTCCGTCGTGAGTGCCGAGGCTCAAGCAGCGGTGACCGCTCCCACGGACGAGTCCACAGCAGGCCGCCGCTCCTTGCCCATCATTGGGTAAGGCCTCGCCATTTCGGAAGCTGAACCGGTGAACGAGAGCGATCAAGCGATGCTGTTCCAACCGTCTGAACACGTAGGATGGAACAGCCTGTGCTGAAGCGAATCGTCGGTACTGTGAAGAGGCTTGCTCAACGACAGGACCGCGACAAGCGGCGGAGCACTACGACACCGATAACCGACGCCATCCCCAACGACTGGAATGACGTTACGGGTCCCCGAAAGGCACAAGGCGAGGCCTCGGAGGCGCCACCAACCGGCAGCACGAGTGAGCAGGTTCAGTCACCAGATCAACTGCACACGGTTCGGTTCGAGGGCCAGGGCACGGAGATCCAGGTAGCGAGCGGCACCTCCATCTTGGACGCAGCGCTGGAGGCCGACGTGGATCTGAACAACTATTGCGGCGGCATGTGCTCCTGTGGATCGTGTCGGGTCATCGTCATCAGCGGAGAGCTCTCCGAGCTGGACGACATCGAAGAGGCCACATTGGACCTCGTTCGAGAGAGTGACCGAGACCGCCTCGGCTGTCAGGCGCGGGTCCAGGGTGACATCAAGATAGAGCTGCCGCCTCAGGACTTCTAGGGTGAGCAGGGCCTCGTTCAGACTCGATACAACGCTCTGAGAACCCGCTCTAGGATGCCAGTGGCTGCGACGGAGACCCTTGAGTTGGCTGCCCACCATCCACAGCCATCAACTGACGGTAGGGAATGAGCAATTCCTGCTCAATTCTCAGAAGACCCAACTTTTCGAAGAGCACGCAAAGTCCGTAGCCCAGATCGATCTCCCTACGGCGGGAGGAGAAGGTCGCTGAGGAGGGGTAGCGATGGTGGTTGTTCTGAAAACCCTCGCCAAACACCAGCCACGCCACGAGATGATTGTTTCGAGAATCATCATCGGTGTCGAAATTGCGCCCGCCTGACGAGTGGCCAAGGGCATTGACCATCCAACCCTGAATCGGATGGCTCATGATTCCGAAGAAGTAACAGATACCCAAAAGCCAAGCGCCATACGCCACACCCAGCAACAACCCGATGCTCAAGTGGGTGGCATAGGGCAGCCACCAGAGTCGGTGACGATTGAGCCAGTTGACGTCAAAGTCGAGGTCAGCGACCCGGTCTGTAAACTCGGGCTTTCCGGCGCGAAGCTTCAAGATAATGCGCTCGTAGGAACGGAGCTGGGCCAGCATGACTCCTAGAACTCCGTGATTGAGAGGGCTGTGGGGATCGTCCCTCGTGTCCGAGAAGTCATGGTGCCTTCGGTGCATACAGACCCACGCCTTGGGGTCTAAGCCCGTGACCCAGTTCCCTGTCAGCGCCACGAATCGACGAAGCCCTGGCTTCAGCTCCACACCACGATGGGCCAGGCCCCGGTGATAGAACACCGTGATGTACAAGATGTTGAGCAGATAGGCTCCCGCAAACACCAACAGGCACAAGATCGAATACATCGGAGTGTCCTCTATCACGGCAGCATGCCTAGACTTCGGGGGGGCCTTCAGGAGGCGGAAATAGGGCATCCAGACGCTCGATCACGTCATCCGACAGATCGACCTCTGAAGCTGTGATGTTCTCTTCAACCTGCTCCGGACGAGTTGCACCACAGATGACGGAGGCCACGGCCTGGTCACGAAGGCACCAGGCGAGAGCCAGCTGAGCGGGGCTGCACCCCTGCTCGTCGGCCAACCCGACCATCTGATCGACCGCCTTGAGGGCCTGCTCATCCCGAAGCGAGGCCATAAAGACGTTGCGATGCTCGTCTGCTCCACGACTCCCAGCAGGCAGTCGACCGCCACTGTACTTTCCGGTCAGGACTCCCTGGGCGAGCGGAGAGAAGACAACCTGAGAGAGCCCCTCGCGCTCGGACATGGGGATCACTTCCGGCTCCACCGCTCGTTCCAGCAGGCTGTAGGGAGGCTGGTTGCTAATGGGACGCGCACACCCCAATTCGTCGGCAATGTGGCAGGCGTCGAGGATCTGGGCCGCGGTCCAGCACGAGACTCCCCAATACAGAACCTTGCCCTGGTCGATGAGCATTCCCATGGTCGCCACCGTCTCGTGGAGTGGGGTGTCCTCGTCGTAGCGGTGGCACTGGAACAGATCCAGATAGTCGGTACGCAAGCGGCCCAGGCTGGCATGCACGGACTCGACCAAGTGTTTGCGAGACAGGCCGCGATCGTTGGGGTTGTCCGACATGGGCCAAAAGGCCTTCGTGGCCAACACGATGTCGGTGCGCTTGACGTCGGAGAGGGCCTCGCCGAGCAGCTCCTCAGCAGCACCTCGCGCGTACACATCCGCCGTATCGAAGAAGATTACACCGCCTTCCAAGGCTGCCTGAACGCAAGCCCGTGTCGTACTCGCGTCCACGGCCGAACCAAACGTCAGCCAAGACCCGAGAGCCACCCGAGACACCTTCAAACCTGAGTCACCTAGATTGACGTACTCCATCGATTCCTTCCCACACTGAGCGCGTACTACCACGACAGACGAGACAATTCGACAGAACTTCCGGCTCCACGGGCATCGTGGAGCACAACCTCCACAGAACCGGTCTCTGGGATCACATTCACGATGGCGACTCCGCCCGTGTCCCGGGGCCCGGCGTGATACCGAGATTGACGATTCGTGCCCCCACAGGACGAGGCAACGAGGTGCTGGGGCCCGGGAGCCCTGTAGCCCTTGGCCGCTGCGCCAGAGACGATCACTCCCGGCAGGCCCTCGGTCTCGCAGCCAGGCTCATAGGCCTGCATGTCGTGGTCGTGACCCGCCAGACTGGCCACGAGCTTGCAGCCCGATGTCCGTGCGTCCACAAGCACCCGCTGAATCGCCTTCTCCACATGAGCCTCGTGGGTGTGGTGCCGACCCTGACTACTGGCGGGGTGGTGGCCCACGGCCAAGGTGGGAGCCCCCTCAGCACAGGCCATGGCCAGTGCGTCCATACCCAAGCCGGGCATCTCGGGCCCTGGGTTCGCGACCGAGTCCGTGTCGAGTGCGGCAATCGCAAGGACCGTTGTGGTGCCACGTCGTAGACGGGCAGCATAGGAAGCTGCGGGCAACACCAGGCCACGTCGACCGTCTGCAGCGAACAAGACCTCTCGCTTCTTCTCGGGCCCAGGCTCATGGCGATATTCGTGGTTCCCCAAGACGGCGAGGGTGGGTAGCTCCAGAGTCGCGAGGCTGCGGTCCCACACCTGCTGCCAATTCTCTGCAGCCTCATCGCCAGGCCCGTAGAGCAGATCCCCAGCCAGGGTCATTAGGTGACAAGGCTCAGCCGCGCAGAGAGCAGCAGCCGAAGCGACCGTGTCGTCGAGGATGCGACCAGGCCGTCCTACGTCCCCCAACGCGACGATCCGCAGGGGGCCAGCCGATGGACACGCGATCTCTCCGCGTGACTCCCAGCTACCCCCAGTCGACACCTCCAGCCGACACCGCCCGGTGTCAGTAACGTCGCCTTGCCCCTTCTGGCCTGCTGCCGAGGCCAACTGCGGCGCGCTGCTGTCCGTAACTGGAGCGACGCTCGATGGCCGCGCCTGCGCCTCGGCAGTTGCATAGGACTGAATCGGAGTTGGGCAGAGGTGAGCAAGACTCGGGCGGGCCTGGTGAGCCATGGGGATGACATAGCCATCCATTGGCAGGAGCGCGCAGTCCCCCAACGGAGGGGCCGCCACCCGCGCCCACCTCTCACCATTCCAGGCCAATAGGTGGACGTCCGGGTCGTCCAGAGACCGCTCCACCTGCACCTCGATGCGCTCCAGCCGTCCATCGGTCACCTGATCCGCTGTAACCAGCATCTCCCCCCGTCGGAACACGTCTCCGGGCGTCACCTCAGGGCTCGCGCGAAACAAGCTCTCCCAGAACTCGACCAGGAAACCCGGCGGACCGGCCTCCAGCGTGAACGAGTTGAGAGAGGTCCGACGGAGCACCTGGTCCCCAGGCACGATGGAGACTTGCCACAAGGCTTGGGGCACCTCACCTCCAGCAGCTCTCCGCATCAAAGCCAGATAGGTGGGGGTGACCGGGTCCGGCGAATTGAGCAGCAGCACTTGGGCCCCAGCAGCTCCCGCTCCCTCGGGCAGCTCCGCCCCAGCAGCAAACTGGTCCAATTGCCGAACCAGCTCGGCGAACACCCCCATCCCCCCCACCACACTCACCGGAGCAGCCACCAGGTGCACGAGGAACAAGACCGAAGCGATCAGAGAACGGAGGCGATTGGGCACAGACATCACGGAACTCCCCATACGATCTCGACGCCCCAAGGTATCCACAATGAAGCAGGCAAGGACCCATGCCACGCCAAGGGTCGGAAACAGTAACAGGCGGTTGGATGGGAAGGTGGCAGCAACGGGCACGGTGGACAGGGCGGCCCCCATCGCCATGAAACGACACACTGGGTCTCGACGCAAGAGCGGCCAAAGGGCCCAGGACACCACACCCAACACCCCACACGCCAAGCCAATGTCCCAGCCTTCGAGGCTGCTCGACAGCACCGTGGAAGCCTCCGCAGGGATGACGCCGACCGAAGCGGACAGCAAGAGGGGGATCCGTCGCGTGACAGCCAGTACTACAAAATCCAGGGGGCGATCGAAGGGGCTGACGTACAGGCCTGAACCCGCCGTTCCGTAGCCGGCCTGTTGCCACAGGACCAAGTACACGGCTGTCACCACCACGATGGGGGCTAGAGCCGAGGCTCTCTGACCGATGCTTCCGCGTCCAAGGCTGAGTTCATAAGCTGATGCCCACAAGACCACCGAGATCGCGGTCTCGCCGCCGGCAAGGCCCAAGCCATAGCAACACAGAGAGAACGCAAGCGCCCGAGACCCAGCCCCATTGCGGAAGCGATGGTAGTGCACGAGCGCGAGGACCGAGAACAGAACGCTGACGACCGCGTTGCGGTTAGCCACCCAGCCAAAATTCCAGTTGTGCGCATCATCAAAGGCATAGATGAGTCCGGCGACCGTGACGATGGTCATGGCCCGCCCCCAGTCTCTGCTGAGCTCCCGAAAGAACAGACACACCGAAGCTAGAAGCGCAGCCCACAGCACCAAGGTCGTCGCATGATGTCCGACAGCGTTGTAGCCCCAGAGTTGATGATCGAGCTTGTGCGTCAACGAGGTCAGCGGCCGCCAGAACGCGGCGCGAAAGTCCGAGGCCGTCCACCAGGGTGATGGGAGACCCTGCGCCGACGAGAGCACCGGGTCATCGGACTTCACAAAGGCAAAGAGGTCCAGCGCACCTCGGTGCGAGAGAAACTCGTCATCGTCCAACATCGCTAGGTGGAACCAGTCGTCGATGAAGAAACCAACCCCCAGAGAAGATGAGGCGACGAGCAGACCACAGAGAACGACCACGAGTGTCGAAGGAAGGCGCTCCAGAAGCCTCAGCGTCCTAGTCACAAGCGGTGCTGACACGTCAGTCTCCTCGAACCCATCTGCGCCCGACGGCTGGCGACAAACGGGTGGCAGGAGCAAGCATTCCCCCAGTCGGACCCGGTTGTAAAGCAGGACCTAAACCCGGGCCTGGCGGGCTCTCATGCCATCTGTATAGTGCCCGCCATGCTGCGTTCATCCACATTGGTCGTCATCGCTGTCCTCGGTATCCTGACGTCGGGCTGTCCGGAAACCGAAGACGAGACCCGCCCCAACCCTCTGCTGGAGGTACCCGAGAGCGCCAGTTGGAGCCTGCCCTGCCTCCAACAGCCGGTGCATGTAGTGCGAACCGAGCACGATGTGCCTCATATCTACGCAGAAACCGAGCAAGATCTGGCGTGCGCACAGGGCTTCGTCACCGCCCGGGACCGCTTCTTCCAGATGGACCTAATCGCCCGGGCTGGCCTGGGCACTGTGGCCGAGATTTTTGGCGGCGGCGGGCTGTCTTCGGACATCGACACCCGCTCCCGAGGGGGCCGGATGATTGCGGACCAGCTCCTGGAGTCCACCACTTCCGAGGAGCGTGCCACCTGGACCGCCTATGCCGACGGGGTCAACGCCTACATCGACCGAGTGCGTTCGGGGGAGTTTCCGCCACCCGCGGAGCTCGAGGCTTCCTACTTGTTTCTCGGCGTCGAGAGCCCAGCTGATCTGATGGTCGACTGGGGCCCGCTGCACCTGGCAGGAGTTGCCTCCACGGTCAACTTCGTCTCCGGGTTCGAGACCACCGACATCAAGAACCAAGAGAAGGTCGATCAGCTCGCAGACTACGGGACGGGGCTTCCCGAGAGTCAGCTGCGACACGATGGCGCGGTGTACGACATCTGGGAGAACATCGCGCCCGTCTATCCGGCAGCCAGCGGTCACGACTTTGGACAGAGCGCAGAAGCCCGAGAGGCAGACGTGCCGAGACGGCCCACATTGGTTTCCGGGCCACGTGTGGAGCAAGCCACTCTCTCTCGGGCGGTCGCCGTCGCCGAGCGCCTAGACCGTCGGCCGGGCCGCACAGGAGAGCCGGGCTTCGGCAGTAACGCCTGGGCCATTGGTCCCGAGTTGACCGAAGATGGCGTCGCTGTGCTGGGCTCGGACGGGCACCTAGCACTGACAGTGCCAGCCTTCCTCTACAACACCCACCTGGACACTCAACTGCTAGGTGATGGCGACATGCACGCCATCGGGATCACCATCGCGGGAGCCCCCATGATTGGTCTCGGCACCAACGGTCGTGTTGCATGGGGCCACACATCCCAAGTCAGCGACATCAACGACTACTACCGGGACGAGGTGGTCCTGGGCTCCGATGGACGACCCGCAGCCACGCTCTTTCAGGGCGATGAGATCCCCCTGGTGGAAGTCGCCGAGGACTACGCGGTCTCGGCAGCGCTGGGAGCTACCGCTGGGATTCAAAGCATCTCTCGCTGGGTGACCGGTCAAGGACGGCCGGTGTTTTCGCTGGAGGGCGCGTCGGTTGATGGCCCCGAAGACAACCCGGCAGCTGTGAACATCTTCGGTTCGTGGATCGTCGCTGGTGACCAGGACGCCGACGGTGTAATCACGGCCATCACCGGAGCAGCTAGCCACTTCTCGGAGCGCCACATGGTTCGTCACGTCCGGGGCTGGGAGACGGCCGATGACGTGGACGAGTGGGCCCAGCACCTTGCCGGGATGACCTCGTATTCCCAACACTTCATCGTGGCGGACACCGCGGGCAACATCCTCTACACGGGCTTTCAGGGCATGCCCTGTCGGAGCTATCTACCCAAAGAGGCTGACGGGACCCCAGTCGCCGGAGCAAACCCACAGTTGTTGATCGACGGCACCCTGTACCCGTCGTTCGAAGTGACCTACGACACGGCCGGCTTCATCGATCCGGCGCCCGACTCCGACCTCAACTGCACGGTGCCGTACGAGGCCTATCCCCACGCCCGAAACCCCGACGCCGGCTACGTCGTCAACTCCAATAACGCCCCTTGGTACGCGGCCTGGGACAACAACCTATGGAATGACTCCGTCTACATCGGTGGCCCCTGGTACGGCACGTGGCGGTCTTCACGAATCATCGAGCTCATCGAAGAGGGCGCGGGAACCCACTCCGTCGAGACCGTTTCGAACATTCAGGCCGACCATCGAAGCCGCATGGCCACTGAATTCCTTCCCCTTCTCTTGGACACCCTGGAGCGAGCGGCTGAGCTAGCCAACGAGGACGAGCTCATCGGAACCGAAGCACGCATCGCAGCGGCCTACACCAGCCGACTCTCAGCCATCGAAGAGGCTCATGGGCGGTTGACGGACTGGAACGAGCGCGGGCGAGTTGCTGCCTCGGGAGTCGAGACTTTTTACGACACACCCAGCGCAACGGATGTTCAGGACTCGATCGCCACCACGATCTTCAACGCCTGGATGGGGCGCTTTCAGAACGCCGTCTTCGATGACGAGGGCTTGCCTAGCATCTTCCGGCCGACCTCGAGCTATGGGAAAACTCGGACACTCAAGGCCTTGGTCGACGGGGTGGGTGCCGACAACCCCGGGGGTCTGGCGTCGTGGAACCCGGCGACTGGGGAGTCCGCCTTCTTCGACGTAGTGGGGACGGACGAGAAAGAGAGCAGAGACGAGCTCGTCATCGTGGCCCTAGTAGATGCGCTGGACTACCTGGCCACGCCCTTCGGCGGAGACCGCAGCGGGGGCTACAACACAACGGATCAGAGCCAGTGGTTGTGGGGCCTGAAGCACTTCGTGCACTTCGACAGCTTCGTCGCCAGAGAGATTGGCGATGACCCTCTCATCGCTTCGGTCTTCTCTGACATTTCCATCACGCCAGCGGTGCTGCCCCTCGCCGACCCGCCACCTAGCTTCGGTGATGCTCGCCTGGGGCTCCCCGGCTTTCCCAGACCCGGAGACGCTTTCTCCATCGATGCCGCGGGCGGCATTGGCACCCACAACTACGGGTACGGGAGTGGGCCCGTGATGCGCATGTCCATCGCCATGGACCCGGACGGGATCCGCGGGGTGAATGTACTGCCCGGCGGACAGTCCGCCCAACCCGACAGCCCCTTCTTCGCTGATCAGGCCGCGCTCTGGCTAGCGAACGAGGCCTTCCCAATCCGGTTTGCCGTCGACGATGTCATCGCTGGCGCCACCGGCCGCGAAGTCCTCAGCCCTTGAGAGCCCAACTACGGAGACCCCATGACCGATTCTGCCGAGTCCATTGAAACAATCGCCGTGCTGGGCGCGGGCACCATGGGCATGGGCATCGCCCATGTAGGCGCCCTCGCTGGCTTCCAGACTCGCCTTTTCGACGTGTCCGCCGAACAACTGGAGCGTGCTCAGGCGACCACCGCTCGCCGCCTGAACAAGGGCGTCGACCTGGGCAAAGTGACACCCGAGGCCCGAGATGCCGCGCTCGAGCGCATCGACCTCCAGGGATCGCTCGAAGCAGCCATCGACGGCGTCGACCTGGTCATCGAGGCCGCCCCCGAGAAGCTCGACCTCAAGCTCGACCTGTTCGGTACCTGTGACCGGTACTGCCCCGAGCACACCATCCTCGCGACCAATACCTCGTCCATGTCGGTGACCGAGATCGCAGCCTCCACCCAGCGCCCCGAGCGCTGCATCGGCATGCACTTCTTCAACCCCGTACACCTCATGAAGCTGATCGAGCTGGTGCGGGGGCTCGAGACATCCGAAGAGACCATCGCGGTCGCCGAAGCTGTGTCGGCCCGCATGGGCAAGGAGTCGGTCGTCATCAAGGACTACGCCGGCTTCGCTACGTCCAGGATCAACGCGATGATAGGCAACGAAGCCTTCTACATGCTGGAAGCCGGGGTGGGCACAGCTCGCGACATCGACAAGGCTCTCAAGCTCGGTCTCAATCATCCCATGGGCCCCTTCGAGATGATCGATCTGGTGGGGCTCGACACTCGCTTGAGCATCCTCAACTACCTGCACGCCAAGCTGGGGGAGAAGTACCGCCCCTGCCCGCTGATCGAGCAATATGTCAAGGCGGGCCGACTGGGCAAGAAGGTCGGGCGGGGCGTCTACGACTACACGGACTAACTGGTCATACCTCTTGATGAGTAGATGATCAGGAGATATTGTTGTCCTGCGTCCATGCTCCAGCCTGTCCGAAAGCAGACCCTCTCCGATGCGGTGTTCGAACAGCTGCGGGACCGCATCGTCCATGGCGAGCTCGAGGCTGGCTCGCGCCTGCCGGCAGAGCGCGAGCTCTGTGAGCTCCTCCAGGTCAATCGAGGCGCACTCCGTGAGGCTCTCAAGCGGCTAGAGCAGGCACGACTCGTCCGGATGCACCACGGCGGAGCCACGCGGATTCTGAACTACCGAGACGAGGCCGGGCTCGATCTGCTTCCGGCTCTTCTCGTGGACCCGGAACAGCCCCTCAACATCCAGGTCGCCGAGAGCGTCTTGGAGATGCGCTCGGCGCTAGCGCCTGAGATGGCTCGCCTCGCCGCCATCCGCGGTGGCCCTCAGGCGGCGGAGCGCTTGGAGGCAATCGTCCACGACATGCACGAGAGTCGTGCCAATCTGGACTCCCTGCATGAGCTGGCCATGGAGTTCTGGGCAGAGATCGCGAGAGCTTCCAACAACATTGCCTATCGCTTGGTCTCCAACACCTTGCGAGAGAGCTATCGTCAGTTCCGTTCACTCCTCACTGGCATCCTGGCGCGCGAATATCGCGACCACGACAGCTATGCCGCAATCGCCCGCGCCGTGCGTCATGCTGACAGTGTCGCGGCCCAGAACCGCGCGGCGGCCCTCACCCGTATCGGGGAGTCCGGTGTTGCATCCGTACTCGAGACCCTGAGGCTCGAAGGAACCGCACGATGAGCTAGGGCCAGATCGTCTTGCCACCTCCCCAGCGGTCAAGCCAGACCAAGCGGCGTCAAGAGCCAAGACCCTGCACAGGCCCGGCGGACCGCAGCCTTCGGTCACCCATCGACCGGATCGGCAAACACGCTTGACACGCCCTAGTGGGGAACCAACTTAGGAGTACATGGGCGGGGATCGTCCCCTCCCGACAATGGCAAACCGATGGCGACGTCGGGACGCAAAGCCACGGGTCTCACCGAGACAGCCGGGCTACCGAAGGAGACCGCCATGACCACCTATGCCCGTTCTTTTCGCTCTCTATTCTTTCTCGCATTACTGTCCGCCTGCTTGCTCAGCCTGTCCGGGTGCGATCTGATCGAGCAACTTGGGTCGGAGGGGTTCCTCCTGGAACAACTCGACCCCGACCAGCCATCCGACGATGACGACGACGAACACAGTGGGCCGTGCCCCGACGGTGACGACGACGACGACGACGACGACGATGACGACGATGACGACGACGAGGACGGCCCCTCGGGGCTCCCCCCACAGGCCCCTTCACCGCCGCCCGTGTGCGAAGAGGGTGAGACTCTCTGGGATACGGTCGTTCTGCGAACCCAGGAGGACGCAGAGGCCTTTGCTGCGGTCCACACCGTGGCCCGGGAAATTGTTGTCGAAGGTCAGGAGTTGACGAACCTGGACGCCCTCGAATGCCTCGAAAGCGTCAACTCGATCACAGCAATCGACACCGCGCTGGAACGAGTCAATCTGCCCTCTGCCACTTTCGTGGGCAGCGCAATCTTCGAAGACAACCTAGAGCTGCGCGAGATCTCCCTGGAGCGAGCCGAGGATGGATGGCGTATCGATCTCATCGCCAACCCACAACTCTTGAGCTTCAGCGCACCCGTACTCGACGGAGACAACTACCGCCTCTGGAGCGAGAGCAATGACCAACTGGTGGATCTCGATCTCCGCTCCGCGACGCATTCCAGCATCGTCGTTCGCGAGAGTCCGTCGCTCCGAAGCTTCGACCTCTCCAGCCTAGTGGAGGGCGGATCCATTGAGTTCTCCGATACCGGGCTTCGAGACACGCTGGACTTGTCCTCACTGGAGGCAACCAGCAGCCACATCGTCTTCGCCCGCAACCATGACCTGCGCGAAGTACGTCTGGACGACCTCGTTGAGGTGGGTCAGGAGCTGGTTTTTGACGAGAACCCGTCTCTGGACACCATTCGCCTAGACCACTTGGAGAACGCTCTCCGGAACATCCTGTTCCGTGACAACAGCAGCCTGAGAGAAGTGCGTCTGCCAGAGTTGAGCTATCTGTATGGTTCGCTGAGCATCAGCGACAATGACAGCCTTAGACGAGTTGAAGTACCTGCGCTGGAATCCGTTGGGGATCCCGATACCGTCCAGTACCTGCGGAGTTCCTTGTCTCTCACGGACAATTCTCAGCTGGCCGACATCTCGTTTGAGTCGCTGCACGCAGTGGGGCAGCGACTCCAGATCACCGGAGCCAATGGACTCCGCGATCTCCATGGCTTGTCATCTCTGACCATCGTGCGAGGCAACTTCGTCTTGTCGTTCAATCGCATGCTGCAAGACATTACGGGCCTGAACGGGATGGAGAGCATCGGCATGGCTGCAGCACCGATCGGCCCGGACGCAGGCAACTACCTGGTTCGAGACAATCCGCGACTGCCAATGGAGCAGGCCGAGGCCCTAGCCTTCGACATCGTGGGCGAGGACAACATCGGCGGGGATGTCATCATTCTTGACGTCCCGTTCGGCGGTAGTTTCTAGTCTCTCGGACGAGACGACAGACAACTTCGCCGGGGGCTCAGGCTCCCGGCGAAGTTCCTTGGGCCCCATCCGCATTCGTCGGCCTACTCCGACTCCAGTCATCGCATCTGCAGCCCCTGTGTGATTCGAATCGACCTGGACTCACTGGCCGCATCAACAGCAGGTAGAGACTGCGTTGACTGCATCTGACTAACCCATGGGTGGGGCAACTGGATGGACGCCACAAGCCCATGGGCTGAGGCTCAGTCCGACAGCAACGGTCCCCGCCCCTTCAGTTCATCGCGCAGGGCCATCCCTCGGTATGCGTGGGCCGCGTCTCCTACAAGATCCAGATAGAACTGGAAGCCACCGTCTGTCTTTGTCAGGCGCTGCATCCGCTCCTGCTCATAAGCCCCCATCCGGGAGAGTTGATGGATATGGAACGCCATGCGTGCCTCGGCGCGGTCCAAGTCTCGCACCTCCTCCTCCGTAGGCGTCCAGATGCCGTGCTTTTGTGCGAGGCTGAGGCCTTCCAGCGCGTGGCCCAGGAATTTCACGTCCTGGTTCAACAGAATCGGTGCCATGCGGGGCGCCTGACGCATGCCCCCATCGACGATGCCAGTCTCCAGCGGGATGCGGAAGAGGTACAGGTCAATGATGGACTGCAGGCGCTCGATCGGCTGTTTTCCTGTCGGCTGACCTGCAGCGACGCAAGCTGCGACACCTTGGAACAAGTGCGCCCCACCGCATGCGTAGCTGAAGATGTGCTGACGCTGCTTCTTGACGGTCTCTCCTCGCTGACGAGCCTCCGCCAAGAACGCGTATTCCCGTTCCAGCAGCGAGAGGAGATCTTCCGCCACTTGCCCCACATTGACGGACTGTCCTGACGCTGTCCGCCAGGCGGGGTCCGCCCCCTTTTGGACACCCTGGCACCATGCTTGAGCAGACCAGGGAGCATCATCAGGCACCTGGAACAGGCTGGGACCCTCCTTGCTGGGCTGAAATCGCAGACGAGACGAACGGAACAGACGCTCGAGCGTAGGCGCTCCCATGCGATCCACGAGCAACTCATCCAGGGGAAACCCGGCCTCCACAAGAGTCTTGAGCACCAGATCGGTGTGTGGCTCCACGCGGATATCCCCCTGCTTCTTGGGGAAGTACGGGTGCATACCTCGCATCCCCGGGAGGGCATCCGCCAGCAGGAAGTCGTCGATCAGAACATCCACCGCGCGGCGTCCGTCGGCCGCCTTGAAGTCCTTGCCCTTGGCCAAGATCCCGTGAGCAAGTGCCCACGCATTTCCCGGGCTGCTCGCCTCTCGGTCGAGCACCGCGGACAGGAGTTCCTGGGCCGCCTCCCGGGCCTCCTTCTCCGTGCGCGTGCCTGGCGGCAGCTGTTTCACCTCAAACGGTCGTCCGCCGAAAACCTGACTGGAATCCGACCCCCCTCCGACAGAAGTCTCTGCGGCGGCAGCCGGCTCAGGAGTCGCGCGGTCGTCCTCGGTCTTCGAAGGACTCGCCGGCGCCTCAGAGACGGTCTTGTCCGACCCACAGCCCGAAGCCAAGAGCCCGGCCATCACCACCAGCCACTGCATCCGGCGCAGAGCGGAGCTCACCAGGCCACCCCCTGCACGACACAGGCACGCAGCGCCACGCTATTCGTCCTGAACGATTCGGGCGATCTGATCCTTGCCCGAGACATAGACCACAGCCCCGAACACCGCGATGCGGGGCATGTCCCGCGGGTTCTCGAAGGCCACGAAGTCGGTAAGGAATCGACCTCGCTTGTTCCACTTGTAGACCTTGCCAGCATCGGTCGCCACGTAGACATTGTCCTTCTCGTCCGTGGCCAGGCCCCAGTCCTCAGAACCGTCTTCGGGGACGCCCTTCTTGGTCCAACGGCCCTGGCGGAACCCATCCGATGGGTTGTATTCGATGAGCTCGCGGCTACCCACGTGCCGAACCAACAAACGGCCACCCGCGGCGATCACCGCGCACTGCACGGCCCCACCCTCCAGGTTGAAGCGCTTCTTGAGTTCCCCGGTCGCGGAGTAGATGAAGACCTCATCCTTGACTAGCGCGTAGAAGTCATCACCCATCCAAGTGAGGAGGGGGGTCCCACTCCCAGTACCGGGGCTGGGACGCCAAGACGTATCGATCTGCCATTGCTTCTGAGGCTTTCCCTCTTCGTCGAAGGTCTGGACCCGCAGCTGGGAGTCGACCACTGCCAAGATGTCGTAGTTGCCCACTGTCAAGTGCAGCGGCTGCATGAACTGGCCTAGCTCCTTGCCGGGCTTTACGGCAGAGGCGTACGGATCCGCTCGATCTCCGAACCAGGTGTCTGCGATCGTCTTGTCCCCTTCACCCAGGACCATGTCCGCTGTCCCGTTGGGGCTCAGTCGCTGCACGCGGTTGTTCCCCACATCCGCCGCCCACACATTGCCCTTCGAGTCCACTGCGATCGACAGCGGCTCTCCAAGGGAGCGGAAGGCGCCCACCTCCATACCGGTAGAGCCCCAGTTGGGGACTGTCGAGCGGCCCGTCCGGAGGAGCTCCTGATAGGCACGAAAGTACTTCACGGAGTCCAGGAGCCAATCGCGGTCGGCGTTCTTGAGCGCGCCTGCAGCCGCGATCTCGAAGTACGGAATGGCATTGGCATTCTTGAGACGCCCCATCAACTCTGCCGCAGATTCATTGAACTGAAGGAAGGGCAGTCGAAAGCCAGCAGGCACATGGCGCTGAACGAGCGCCACTCGGTAGTCGGGGCCGTGTGCGAGGGTCGCTCCAATGAGCTTGAAGTTGGTGCCATAGTCCTCATCTTCACGGCACCCCTGATAGGCAGCCTCCAGCGTCTCCTTCTCTTTCTCTTGTTGGGTGCGGAGGCTACGGGAGCGCGAGATGGAGCGGTCGATCGATGCCTGCCAGGCTGGATCGGGATCCGACTTCAGGTTGATGGCGATCTCTGCGATGTGTGTCTCGGCGAAGATAGAGCCCTCGTGCACTTCGTCAATCGTGAGCTTGAGGCTGCGAACCTTCATGCCAATACGCACGTCCTTACGGGCGTAGCGGTCTCCAAAGCTGACCGCTTTGGTCTTGTCTCCTTCGGGGCCGCTCAAGACAACCGTGGCCTCTGCTACGCGGCCTCGAGCCGACCAATGCTCCTTGCCCGCGAACGCGCCAGGCCAAATGGACAGCGTCTCCATCGCGACGTCACGCCCGAAGTCCACCTCAATCCACTGCTCCACACCCAAGCCTGGCGCATCCTCGGCCCAGGATGTGTCTAGCAAGCCATCGAACACCTGGTCGACCGTGTGGTCGCCACCGCTGGAAGCCAACTGGCTTGAGGCGTTGTAGCGAGGCGCGGCGTGAACCACGGCCGGCAGTAAAAGGGCAAGAAGGAGAGCGACAGAGGACTGAACTTTCATGATCTGCTCCAAGACACAGGAACGAGTTCTGGGAACCAGAACTCCCAACAAATGAGCGGCAGGTGAGGCTTCAACCAGAGCAACCAGGGTCGGCGTCGATGGCATCGCTGGACCGAGGCACGAGACTCAGGTCTGGAACCAAGTCGGCGACGAGGTCGACGATCCAGAGATTCACACACTCCAGGGACTTGGCTTCGTTGGGGCAGGGCTCACAGCTGACCGCGAGGAATGCAGCCGCCTGCTCACAAGGGATGCCCGTATCGCGAAGATCCAGAAAGGTCTTGAAGGCGCCTCCGGCGATGCTGTCCGCAGCTCCCCCGGGCGTCGAGCTCACGAACGTGCCAGAGAATTCAGCTTCATAGAACGTCAGAGGAATCTCTCCGAAGATGGGCACCTCGATAGACACCGTGATGTCAGCCGGACCTGCACTGAAGTAGGGATCGGACCAGCCCCCACCAGCCTCCCTGGCATCCGACCCCGCAGAGTCGTCATCATCGCCAGCCGAATCGTCATCATCGCCAGCGGAGTCGTCATCATCTCCTGCCGGATCGGGCCCCGTCAGGTCAGCAGTCTCAGTGCACAGGTCCTGTGCCGGAGGGTCACTACCAGCCACCGGACGGGCAGCGAGTAGCCCCAGGAAATCGTCACTCTGAGCAACCACTCCTGTAAGCAGCGTCTGGTTCAGCTTGTCCAGGACAGCGCCAGCGCCAGCCGGCATCACCAGAGCACCGCTGCCCACATCCCACGCATAGGCGCGACCCACCAGATTCTGCTCCACGGGCACACTGCCCACATCCGAGGTGGTGAACTCCATTGAGTCCTGACCGTCATCCCAGGTCACCGACGCTGTGTAGAGCGTGCTGTATTCCAGCGGCACCGAGGGAATGAATACCCAACGGGTCTCCGACACCATCTTGGCCGTCAGCTCCACTTGGGCCCCATTGTCTACTCGCGCCAGCGTGCCCTCTGCAGTCGTCGGACCGCTGAAGTCGACCCACAGCACCGTGCGGACGTAGACACCCGTCGAGCCCGCCGCGGGATAGAACGAATCGATGACCACCGCGGCATCGTCATCGTCCCCTGGCGTGGAGTCATCGTCATCTCCAGCGCTGTCATCATCATCACCAGCATCGTCGTCATCGTCGTCAGGCGGCGTGATGACATCATCATCCGCACTGTCGTCGTCATCTCCGTTCAACGACACGCCACAACCCGTGGCAGACAAGAGACCAAAGAGTAGGACCAGGGCGAGCCAGAGGCGATTCGTAGACATGAAGTGGTTCCTCGTATCAGGGGGCGGCGGAGGATACCACGCCACTGTCCCAGCCAAAGCAGGAAGCTGGGGGGCCCGGTTAGCTGGAGCTAAGACCCAGCCTCGTTCTCACTGAACAAGAGCTTCCACGAGCGCACCTTGAGGAGTCTAGGGCGAAGCCTTCGTGGCCCTCGCCGAGCGAACATCTCGCCAGAAGCGAAGGAAGTTATCCCCCGAAATGGCCCGGACATCAGTAGCGCTCAAGCCTGCCGCACCGAGGTCGGCTTGTAGCTTGGGAAGATCTCGGCTCCCCGCCAGTCCCACAGGACTCTTGATGATGCCGTCCCAGTCCGATCCGATCCCCACATGTGCCACGCCGACTCGCTGCACAAGCCCACGAACCTGGGCAACGACATCCGCCCGGGTCGCCGGCCGGCCACTGACGACAAAGGGACCATGGAACATGGCGCCAATGAGCCCACCCTTGCGCGCAATGGCAGTCAGGAGGCTATCCGAGAGGTTCCGCGGAACATCACAGAGCGCGCGGGCATTGGAGTGGGAAGCTAGGACCGGCGCTCGGGACAACTCCACCGTCTCCAACGTCGCTCTGTCACTCATGTGTGAGACATCCAGCACCAGGCCCAGGTCATTGCACAGCCGAACAAGAGATCGGCCCGCCTCAGTAAGACCACCACCTGTCTTTCGAGGCTCCGCTGAAGAGTCCGCGTATGGAGAGGACTCCGACCAGGTCAGCCCCACCACAGACAGACCAAGATCTCGGAACTCCCGAAGGGTCTTCTCCCCCTCCACCAAGGCTGTGCCACCCTCCAATGCAATCACCACAGCAATCCTGCCACTCCGGACAACCTGCTCCAGCTGTTCGGGCCCCGTGACGAGCGCCGCCTGGTGGCCACTCTGGAGAACCATGTTCCGAATGCGGCGAATCTTTCCCAGGGCCACACCACGCGGGTCCGCCACGCCACGGGGAACCCAGGCTGCCTCCACCACCACGTTGACCCCAGCATCCAGCAAGGACGGCAGCGACGATTCCAGCCGTTCATCGGACCAGGGTGCCGGGAGACTCATCATCGCCGTCACCGTATCCAGATGAAGGTCTACAACGAGCGGAGGGGTCCTCGAGGGCCGGTCACTGGCCACGCCAGGGATCGAGAAGGCCAGGAGAATAGCCAGGAGAACCACGAGCAGTCTGCCGATTCGCCACACAAGGCGATGCTATCATCACACCCGGTGAATGATGCCAACCCTCCCAACACGCCAACTTCGCGCAGCGGTAAGCGCTGGGCCATGTGCAGAACTTGGCTCGTCCTCGCGGTTCTGGCCTCCACCGGCTGCAGTGACTACTTCGACCACACCGGTGTCGTCGTAGGCGACGACTGCATTCAAGCCACGGTAGATCGCAAGCGACCCGCCACGGGCGAAGAAAACGCCTACATATCCGGTTGGGTCTTCGGCGAACTCAACTGCCCAGCACCTGGCGGTATTCTGATCGTCAGGAACCCTGAACAAGAGTCAGTCGACGGTCTGCTAACCCGCCATCATGGCAACCGACAGATCCGCTTCCGACCCGTCCCCCCCCTCCAGACTGCGACCACCTATGAGGCCTACCTCGAAGTGAGTAACGGCTTCCTGTCGTGGAGTTTCTCCACCTCCTCGCTAGGGCTACCCATTGAAGCGGACCTGGCACGGGTTGCACTAGCCTTTCCATTGAGTGAAGGACTCTTGCTCGACCCAGCTGGCCTCGCTGGTGTGTTACCGCCGGCTCTCTCGGGACTGCACCCAATCGTCCAATTCCAGAACGACCCAGGTCAGTTCAACGTCCCGGTGCGGCTGGGGGTGCAAGTGCTAGCGGATACCGGTGGCCCCCAGGATCTGGACCAGCCCACACACGAACTGGTCGCCAGCTGGAGCGACCCCTTCTTCGAGATCCGGCTCCCTCGGCTCGAGCACGCCATGGGGGCCTGGGACCTAGTGGTCGAGGAACCTGTCTTTGAGGGTGTCATCGCATCGAACCCCAGCGACAACGGTTCCGTCAGCCTGAGCGGACTCTGGGACACCCGGTCGGCGGAGGCATTCCTCGGAACAGGCTCGGGCTCCCTCTGCGTCATGGCCATGAACGCTGGCGGGCAGAATTGTGAAGCTTGCAGTGACGGTGAGGTCGCTTGCTTGCCTCTACTGTTGGCCGAGGTGCCGACCGTCAACTGGCTCGGGATGCTCCAGCAAGTCGGAGAGTAGGTTCAGCCCCAACCAATCTGAGCAGGGACGCGTCCACTAAGCGATGGCCGCCGGGCTCTCCACATCGTCACCTGGTCGGTACAAGAGTCGTTGCTGAATCTGTCCCGGCAGGTCGGGGCTGAAGCAACGACGACACCGAGCCTCATAAGCCTCCGTCTCGCCCACCAACACACGCTCCGCCCGGTTGACGATGCGCTGACTGCGATCGGCCGGGTTTCCACACTGCATACAAATCGCGAGATTCTTGGTCACGAACTCCGCGATAGCCATCAAGGTCGGGATGGGCTCGAACGGCTCGCCGCGGAAGTCCTGATCCAACCCCGCTACCACCACACGACTGCCTCCGTTTGCAAGGCTCTCGACGACCGGAACAATGTCGGCCCCAAAGAACTGCACTTCGTCGATTCCAATGACAGGAATGCCCTGACCCAAGCGCCAGACCTCCTCCGCTTTCTCCACGAGGCTGGCCTTCAGAGACATCTTGCTGTGGGAAACGATGTCGGTATCGGAATATCGAACGTCAATACGTGGCTTGAAGATGCGCACGTCCTGCTTCGCATAACGAGCGCGCACCAGGCGCCGGATCAACTCTTCGGTCTTGCCGGAGAACATGCAGCCGGTGACCACCTCAATCCAACCGGTTCCTTGCGGTGTCAGATGCATGTCCGTCTATTCGTCTTCGAGGCTGCTGGGTGAGAAAGTGAGAGCGTGTCTGGGGCGAGAGGACAAGGAGCCGGCTCAGGGTAGCCGGAAACGAATGCGCTTGATGTTGTCCCAGGCAAGATGGGCCGTGTCCCCCTCCGTTCCAATGGTACAGAACTGAGCAAATTCGCCCAGACAGTCCCGAGGGAGGGGGCGCTCGGCCCAAGGGTTGTGTAGCACCCGCAGCGTGAACACGACTTTGTCCCGAGCCCACTCCTTGTCAGCCAACACGACGGCCGACAAACGACTCAATCGTTCCTCGGAGAACACGCCGTACTTACTGGTGTCTTGCTGGTACGACTTCAGCTGCTCCACACGGCCCCCGTGAGTGGTCCAGTTGAATGAATAGTCCGGCTTCCCGTACAGATAGTCTTGTAAGAACGTGTCGGGGAGCGACCAGGTTTCGTTGCAGAACACCGTGGCCACGAGCGGCAGATCCGGCGGGGCATCCTTCTCGGCTCTCTCCAGCAAGCTCTCGATGCAGTCACGTACCTTGCCCAACACATCCGGTGTCTGGAGCGGCGAGATACGGAAGCGAACCAGAGAGGTCGCGTCCTGGTTGAGCTTGTCGAGGATGGAGAACTCAAGGTGGATGTTTTGGTCCCGATACTCCGCATACTTGCCATGCCACGAGCCATCATCGAGTGAGTCGAGCCAGACCTGAAGCGCCCGCTTGATGGGGCGCGGGTCGAAGTCATACGGCAGCCACTTCTTCAGATACACGGAGAAGAGATAGTGATGATGGATCCGGTTTAGCTCTCGAATCAGGTGCCGAAACACCGTATTCGAGCCGCGCATCTGGACCTCGGGTAGATAGGCCACCACGCCAAGACCAAACTCATGACCGCCGTCGCTGCTGGCCACCTTCATCCAGCCGCCGGCCTCCTCGGCATGCTCAACCACGCCGATGTCGTGGTAACGCATGATCTCGTGCACAGCCAGTTCTGCAAAGGCCTGGAAGAAGACCTCATTTTCCAGGTGCGTAAGGCGGGACGCGAGGCCCGTCCTAGCGAGACTCGGGACATGCTCCCACCAGGTATTGATCTGATCCCGAAACGCCTGGATAGCAGGCTCCTCACGAGTCAGTAACGACACCAAAAACGACGGATGCGGCTGCTCCAACGCAGCCAACTCAGCACGCAGTTCTGGAGTAAAGAGTGCGGCGTCCACCAACGGGGTTCTCCCTGCCCGGAGAGTTGTACGCCAGACCCTCCTCGGGCCGTGCGCGGATTTGGGAGTATACGCAACGCTCCCTGCGCCAAGCAAAAGACCCACGGCCAAGGCGACGCTCACACAACTGGATAGGGATGGGAGCCAACGTTTCTCATCGGCGGCCCTATAATCCGCCCGATGAAAGCTGAAGAGATGCTCAGAGGCGTGTTCGAGACCTTCGACGAGGGCATTCTCCAGCGCCTCTACAAGGCGGCGTCCGTCGATGACGCGCGAGTCCTGGCCGACTTCGCCGCCGCTGGCCATGTCCTGCCAGAGATCAAGGCATTGCAGTCCGTCGATGTGCAGATTATCGATCCCATCGTCGACCGATACATCCGCAACGCGCGACGTTCGGCCGCCGTTTCTGGAGCATCGCTGGGCATCGGGGGGTGGGTTGGAGTGCCTCCGGGGTTGCTGCACATGATGGTGGTACTCATCCGGCTCGCCCAGAGGACATCCCTCGCTTATGGCTTCGACTACCGAACCCCCAGAGAAGAAGTCGAGCTGTGGAAGACGCTCGCTCTCGCCGTGGATGCCAACCTAGAGTGGGACGGGAAGGATGCGGACGTACTGCGACGACTCCCGGCCGTCTTCCGTGGCAGCACGACGTTTGCGAATCCTCTGCTGGCCAAGGCCTTTCGAGCCGTCGCACAGCGCGTCGCAAGCCTGGCCGGAAGGCGTGTCAGTCGCCTGCTCCCGGTACTGGGAGGAGGCACTGGGCTCGTCCTGAACTACCTTGAGGTGGACCGAGTTGGACGGCGCATGAAGAGCGCTTTCCGGAGTCGGCATGCTGTTCAGGGTTTCGACTCGTCGACCGCGGTCGAGGTCGAGGTGCTCAACGGATGATAGGCTTCCGCAATCGGAGCGACAAACGCTCCAGACTCCCGTCTAGCCCCCGCCGCTTGACCCTGGATCGATGATGAGACGGTTCGTTGTTTCGATAGTCCTGGCTCTCAGCCTGTCACTACCCTCGTGGTCCCTGGACGAGGCCCTCCTTCTGCCCACCCCAGCTGTGCCTCCAGCCGGAGCCCAGGAGGCTGCCGACGATGACGACAGCAGCGTGGCGGACGTCCCAGTCTCCTCGGAAGACCTCGTCCCCGGTGGGCTCGAGGCCGCCTCCACGTGGTCCCTCATTGCTGATGCCGATCTGGTCGTCCAAGGCGTCATCATCGTGCTGATTCTCTTCTCTGTGCTGTCCTGGGCCATCATCCTGCAGCGCTTCTTCCTCCTGCGACGGGCATGGGACCAATCGATCCAATTTCTGGATCTATTCTGGAAGTGCGACTCCCTGGAGGAAGCGCATAGAAGGCTCGCCGCATATCCAGACTCCCCGGTTGCAGCGGTCTTCGAGGCCGGCTTCGAGGAACTGACAAAGCTCGGTGCTCAGCCCGGCGGAAGCCCTCACCTAGACAATGTGGCTCGCGCGCTGCGGAAGGCAGCCTCTGAGTCGCTGACTCGCCTGGAGCGCTGGATCCCCTTCCTGGCTTCATGCGGCAGCGCCGCTCCCTTCATCGGACTGTTTGGAACCGTGTGGGGCATTCTGCGCGCATTCCAAGAAATCGGCGTGCGGGGAACGACATCCATTGCGGAAGTGGGGCCCTACATCTCCGAAGCCCTCATCGCTACAGCGGTGGGGCTGTTTGCGGCGATTCCGGCAGTCATGTTCTTTAACTACTTCGCCACCCGGCTGAAGGTGATCAGCGCGGAGATCAACCACTTCACCTACGACTTTCTCAACCTCGTGGAACGCCACGAACGGACCCGGACTCCCTGATGGGCATGAGCGCTGGTGGCGGCGCGTCGGGGGGACCCGGAGACTGGGGCTCTCCGGGCGTTCAGACCGTCCTAGCCGAGATCAACGTGACACCGTTTGTGGATGTCATGCTGGTGCTGCTCGTCATCTTCATGGTCACCGCCCCCTTGTTGACCCAGGGCATGGAAGTCAACCTGCCCCGAGTCAGCGCGACCAACCTCGAGCAGCTGGACGAGCAACCCGTCGTACTCACAGTGGATGCCAAGGGTGCCTGTTACGTTCTGAAGCAGGAGTTTCCCTGCACTGAGTTGGTCGATCGACTGCCGGCGATCTACGAACATCGCACCGACCAGAGTTTGTTCATCCGAGGGGACGTGGACACCCCCTATGGCGACCTCATGAACGTCTTAGCTGCCGGCCGCAAGGCAGGAATTATCTCGGTGGGACTGGTGACCGAGCCGCCCACCTCCGCCGACAAGGCCAGCCGCTAGAGCCCATGAGTTCCGGCGTCCGCTCCCAGGCACGCACCAGACCTCGCTATCAAGGTGTGCTGCGAGACCAGGGCCCCAACCTGGGCCGCACCGTGCTTCCTTCCTTCCTACTCCACCTACCGGTCTTCCTCGTGCTGATGTCCAGCTTCGGGACAGCCCGTGACGAGGCTCCGCTGATCGATCGAGACGTGTACATGGTGTCCACTGTCGTGCTGCCAAAGGCAGTGGGTCTGCCCGACAAGGCCTCCGCACCAAGGCCTCGCGCCGAAGGGGTCCAGGAAGCCCCAGAGGCTCCGCCTCCCCGTCCCAACGAGATGCTGCTGACCACACCGGAGGCCCCAGAGGACCAAGGTGAAGAGAAGGCGCAACCCAAGGAACCGCCCAAGGAGAAGCCAAAGAGTCCGAGCCGCGCCGACTTGCTCGCCCGACTCAACGTGGAGGAAGGCGAAGCCCGGTTCGCAACCGACCCAGACAGTGACAGTGACATCGCCCCGGACACAGGCCTACAGCAACGCTTCGGCCGTTCACTAACCGCCTATGAGCGGCGTGTCCGCGACACAATCCAGTACAACTGGTTCCCCAAGTTTCGGGGGGCCGCGAAGGCCTCTCTGTGGAGCGCAGTGTCCTTCACAATCGATGACAACGGAACAATTCGTGACCCGCGCATCGAGCAAACAAGCGGCGACTTCGTCTATGACCAGAGTTGCCTGAGAGCGGTAAGCCGAACACGCCGCGTGCCACCACCACCGGCAAACGCCAATCGCTCGATTTCGGTAGGCTTCTCGCCGGAGGACAAGCCTTGATCGACACCGGCGCGCCATCCTCGGTCGATGGTAGGGGGCCCAACATTCCGCTTGCCCTTCCCTCGCCAGTTCTCGCCGTATTGTTGATGGTCAGTCTAGCCACGGCACTGGCTCCCGTGTCCGTACAAGCAGCTCCTAAAGACGCTGCTCGGTCCTTCATCCAGATCACGGGTGGCAGCGCGGCACAGCTCCCACTTGCGCTCACCGAGCCTCGAGAGTTGGGCCCGGTGGACGGCGACGTGAAGCAGACACTGCAGACTGTCGTGCGCGATGACCTACTGCTGTCGGGCTACTTCAAGTTGCTCAGCAGTGACGCCTTCATTGAACCGGTCTCCGCGGGCATCGAGTCCGGGACGTTCGACTTCGACCACTGGCGTCTCTCCGGAGCTGTCGGACTGGTCAAGAGCAACTATGTCGTCGAGGGTGACAATGTGGCTGTCGAAGTCCGAATCTACGATGTAGACGCCGGCCTACCCATGTTGGCTCGCCGCATCTCGGGCACACGTTCCAGCCTGCGGCGCATCGCCCACCGAGTCGCCAATGCCGTCATCGAAGCCTTCACCGGGACCCCAGGGATGTTTGACACCCGGATTCTCGCGGTGGTCGACTATGGCACGGGCAAAGAGGTCTACACCTTCGATCTGGACGGCCACAATCGCCGGTCTGTAAGCCGCAACGGCTCTCTCAACCTCAGCCCCGCCTGGTCTCCCAACGGACACCTGATCAGCTACACCTCCTACCGCGACAACAACCCCGACCTCTGGGTGACCGACTTACGAACCGGGCGACACAGTAAGATCTCGGCTCATCCTGGCATCAATGCTGGAGCTGAGTGGGCTCCCGACGGAAGCGAGCTTGCCCTCACTCTCAGCAAGGATGGTGACTCCGAGATCTATGCCATCAGCCCTGAGGGGTCGATTCTCAGGAGGCTCACTCGGCAGTGGGGCATCGACGTGAGCCCTAGCTATTCGCCAGATGGAAAACAGATCGCGTTCACGAGCAGTCGCAATGGAACTCCCCAGGTCTTCATCATGGACCGCGATGGGTCCAACACCCGTCTACTGACGCACCGAGGCGGTCACAATGTCAGCCCGGTTTTCTCTCCCGATGGCATGCGCATCGCCTTCGCCGGACGAGATGAAGGGCGCTTCGACATCTTCGTCATCAACACTGACGGCACTGGGCTCCGTCGACTGACGCAAAACGAGAGTGACGATGAAGACCCAAGCTGGTCACCGGGCGGCACACACATTGTGTTCTCCTCCGCTCGGTCAGGCCGTGGAAAGCAGCTCTACATCATGACTTCGGATGGCGCGAGCCAACAACGGATCACCGACGGAACGGGGTCGTTCAGCAACCCTACCTGGGGCTCAAGCCGCCGTTGACGTCGGAGAGACCGGCCCAAGACCTTTGCCCACCCCACATGGCCGCGAGGCGCCCCAACGGCTTGGCCTGATCGATCTGGGCAGTAACTCCGCCCAGATGAGCTTGCTCTTCCGCCATGCACAGGATCCGCTGCGGTTTCGGGTTGCGGAGGAGCTCCTCTTTGTCACGGGCCTGAGTCGTAATCTGAGCCCTGATGGACATCTTTCGACTGCGGGTAAGACTCGGGCTCGCACAGCACTTCGACACTTCGCTCGACGCCTGGAGACCCTCGGTGTCAACGCCACCGATGTGCGAGCGGTCGCGACCGCTGGGATACGGCGAAGCACCGACGGCATCGCCTTTCTGGAGGAAGTCCGCGAGGAGATCGGCTTGAAGCTCGAAGTCATCTCGGGGGCAGAAGAAGCGGAACTCTCTGCGCTGGCTCAGGAGCGCTCGTTTCCTCGCCTCTGCCCCCTCATTGTGCTCGATATCGGAGGCCGCAGCACAGAGTTAGCCCTCCGCTTTCCCGGCAAGACCCTCTGGAAAACATCCTTGGATGTGGGTTCTGTCCAGTTGAGCGAGCAGCACGGCTCCAACGCTGCAGCCCTCGAGAAGGGGGTAGACCGGGCATTGGCCCCTTGGAGAGACTCTTGGTCCCTGGAGCGTGGTTCCTGGCCGGCGGAGGCCCCAGTCGTGGGCGTCGCAGGAACCGTCACGACAGCGCGACAGGTCCTCCTGGGGCTGCGCGAATGGGACCCGACAAAACTGCATGGCAGCGAGCTGGAGGCGTATCAGGTGGAAGGGTTGATACAGCGTCTCAGTGCGATGACAGCGGAAGAGCGGCTCCAACTCCCAGGAATGCATCCCGGGAGAGCGGACCTCATCGTCGCCGGGCTGTCGCTGCTCGCTGGACTCATGCGTGTACTGGAGCGCGACCGCTGCCTCGTCTCAGACCGCGGCGTCCGCTACGGGCTCCTGTGGCAGCGTTGGCCTCTAGTCCAGATTCGCGACTGAGCGCTGAAGACCTCTACAGCGCGCCCACCGCGAAGTGCACCTGAACCAACTCACCCAGGGCAATCCGACCGGCATCGTCAAACTGTTCCGGGCGGAAAGCGACATCTAGCCGCAGCGGCCCAATGGGCGTAATCCGCCGCAAGCCAATACCAAACGTTGCATGCAAGGGCGGCGCCCGCGACGAGTGGATGCCATCGGGGACATCGCCATAGAGCAGCGCGTTGCCCGCATCGTGGAAGACGACGAGCCTCCAGTCGGCAACAAAGGGCAGCGGAAACTGAAACTGGACCGAGTATCGGTAGAAGGCGTTGCCTCCAACCGCTACTCGTCGATCCGCGTGGGTCGACGAGAGCAGTCCAAGGTCTTGAAGAGCACCTGAGCGCAGACCCGAAGGGCCGATAGAGTCGATCCGATACCCCCGAACCGTACTCGTTCCACCGAGGCGAAATCGCCACTCCACCGGCGCTAGTTCGCCGTCATAAGACCAAAGCACCCCACCCCCAGCTTCCAACTGGAGCCCAAACCCCTGATCCCCGAAGGGAATCAACCCAACGACTCGGCCGATAGCTCGTCCAAAAGCAGGTGAGTCAGGCAGCACGGAGCTTGGTGTCGTGTCAGCTGCCAAGGAAGCGTAGAGACCGCGGGTCGGATTGAAGGGATCGTCGCGCCGATCGACCACCGCAGAGATCCCCAGCAACACAAATGGGTGGGGGTGAAGCAGCGGATTTTCCACCACCTTGTCGAAGCGAGGGCTCAGCTGTGCGGTCGGATCCACCCGGATGGGTGCGCGCAATTGGAACTCCACACGGCCATCCAGGTTCAGCCCTTCAGCACCTCGCCAGCCTGCCGACAGAGACACCATGCTTCGGCTGAGACGAAACGTCGGCTCGTCCAGTTCCTCATTGATGACTACGCTGACCGTGCCCCGAACCGGAACCCCTGGGATGTAGGGCAGCTCGGCGCCGAGAGCCGCCCGATACTCGGGGCGGGGGACAACATCAAAAGTCAGATACCGCCAATCAACGGAGACGCGACCACGAGTCCACAAGGAGAAGCCGCGGCCATCCAAGTTTCGAAGCCGCGCTTCACCACTGAGTCGGGGCCCGTCGTCAGGTGCGGTGACCCCAGCCCCAAAGAGAAACGAGAAGCGATTGCGTTCGTTCGCAATGACCTCCACGTCCCGCACCCGGCCGATCGTCTGTACGGGCCCGATCTCCACCTGGCGGAACAATCCACTTCGAAGCAGCCGGGCCTGAGCGGACTTGAGCACCGAGGGGCGATACACGTCCCCAGCCTGAACGGGGACATCGCGCCGGATCAGCCCCACGTGGGTGTGCCGGTTCTCACGCACCAAGACCTGACCAAAGCGAGCGGCCACGCCAGGCTCAGCCCGGATCATCAAGCGTACGAGAGTGCCATCGTCGGAGAACTCCCGGGCGATCTCGACCTCAGCATCCAAGTACCCGAGCTCCGAGAGCGCCAGACGGGCCTCGGCAGCAAGCTCATCGACCGCCGACGGATTGAATGGGCGATCCACAAGCCGACGCCTCCAGCCGACCAGAAGACGGCGGTCCAACGTCACGGGGGTCTCGATACTCAGGCCCTCCACGCTGGTCTGAATCCCCTCGTCTATGGACACAGCGACGCGTAGCCTGGGCGATGGGGCGGGGGCTCGGCTACCGCTGGCTTGGCCCTCTTCGGTGGAGCCCACCCCGCCGACATCGGGACCCTGCCTGGACGAATCCTCCGACTCACCCACAAACTCAGCAACGTGCGACAAGCCCACATTCAGGAAGCCACGAGCCCGGTAATAGTCCCTGAGGACCTGTAGAGACGCCTCCATCGCATTCTCGGTGTAGAAGCGGCGATAGATGGGCAACCCGAGCACTAGGCTCAGCGCGGGTCGATGACCAAGTACCTCAGGGCTCGCATCACTCAAGACCTGGAGGACTTCGTTGTCGCTCAAGGCCTCGTTCCCTTCCACCACCACGTCCGAGCGACTCAAGACAATCCGTGGCCCGGTAGTCACCAAGAAGGTCAATCGCCGCACCAGCTGAGGCCGTGGTTGTCGATACGGTGCAGCCGAAAGGTTTGGGGCCCCCTCATCGGCCACTAAGACCTCCACCTGAGCTTGCAGAAACCCCTTACTCCGCAAGAAACGCCTCAACTGGTTGGCAGCCTCTTCGGTGTACGAATCCGAGACGCGATGAGCGCTCACCAAGCCGATCACCTCCTCCAAGCGCCTCGTGGTCCATTCGGGCCTGCGCGGCCCATCAAATCGGAACTCGGTGCGCACGTGTCGCCCGGCATCTACCGGCAGCACAATGGTGACCTCGGCCTCCTCCCGATCGAGACGTACCTCCACCGGTAGACGACCCGAAGCCCGGGAACCGAACCGAAGCACTCGGGCCTCGACGTAACCAACCCGGCGATATCGATCGAGCAACAACTGGACCGCGCGAGCGAGGTCTTCCTCCCGAAAGATCCGACCGACGCGGAGCCGCCCCCCAACCAACTCCACGAGACGCTCTTGAGTGAAGCCGGCCATGGCCTCCGGCAGGAACTGGATCTCGCCGATTCGATACGGGCGTCCCTCGTCGACGCGCAACTCAATCACCTTGCCCCCTCCGCGGCCCTGGCCCAGCCGGTGACTGACCGTCGCATCCAAGAAGCCGTGAGCCCGATACTGCTCTTCAGCCTGCCGAGCCAGTCGCACCTCGTCCTCGTGAACATAGGGATCACCTGCGGCCCGGGACAAGGCGGCTCTGACCACCGCCTGGGACAGCTTCCTGACCCCTCGGAGACGAATTGCAGAAATGCGGGGGCTGGGCACCAGGACAAAGGTGAGCTTCACACCTCCCGGGACCGGCCGGACCCTAGCGCGCACATCGTCAAATTGGCCGAGCCGGAACAATCTCTGGACTGAGCTACTGACTTTCTGTGGGCTGTACGGTTCACCTTGTTCCTGCGCCACCAGATATCTAAGTTGATCGGCGTCCACCTTGCGGGGAGCTTGAAACTCCACCGCCACAACCGCCTTCCCCGCGAAGTCGGTCGTGGTCCTCAAGCCCTGGGCCCACGCAGCGTCACCCGCGCTGAGCAGCAGCAGGGGGACGAGCAGGAACGACACCGACAGCCAGTGCCCAGGCCTGTTTAGTCGCAGGTCGTTAGAACTCAATCCAAGTCCAACTCGAACTTCATGTCGAGACCAAAGTTGCCGTAGTCCTGAGTCGCTTGGTCGTCTCGCAACCAGGACGCCTCCAGATACAAGTTGCGAAGGAATCGAAGCTGAAGCCGCCCCACACTGTCGACCGTCCGTCCACCAGCTGTGTAGCCAACTCCCCCCTCCAAGGTGAGCAGGCCAGGCACCACCTCTTTGGTGAGAACCGCCCAGACGGTCGTCGCGCCGGTGGTCTCGGTATACACGGGCACAATCTCTAGGCGGTCGGGGAGCGTCTTCTGGCCGGCACCGGACATGGTCGCCCGAAAGGATGTCGCCGCAGTCTCGCCGAGGGTACCGAGACCGGCACCCCCAGCAGCAGCAAGAACCCCGGCGAGGTCGGCCTCTGCCAGCTGCTCCTGAGTCAAGCCGAACAAGAGCAGGTTGTGAATGTCGGCCTCAGCCAGATACGGGCTCGATATGGCATTGAGCTGCGGACCATCCAGCGGGCCGACGATCGTGTAGGTGATCCGATAGGTTTCTTCACGGTTACTCACATCGGTCCACATGCTGAGTTCCATCGACGGGAACCAACCACCGCCAGCCTCGAATCGAGCAACGCCAGGCTCAAGGGTGAAGTCTCTACCCTTCCACGGGAAGAGGCCGCTCTCTATGCGCATGGCACCGCTCAACAAGACTTGGCTGGTGTTGCCACCCACGTGAAGAGACTCGGCTGTCCCACGGATAGTGCCGAGGTTGTTGTCGATCCGAAGCCCACCCAGCTTGGACCGGACGTTGATGTCAAAGTCGAACAAGCCCGGGACCTCGGCGCCGGCGAGGTTCTCGGTGGCGCTGTCTCGAAAGGTGAACACCGAACGTGTCCAGTTCAGCGGCTCGCGCAGCACCATCTCGTTGACATCGATCTTCCCCTGGAGGGTCAGCTTGTCTGGAGACGTCCCAATAAATTGCAAATCAAGATCACCACGACCTGGTGGCAAGAAACTTGGGTACTTTATGGTGCAGTCAGTGCACTTCGCCTTAAGGGCATACTTCCGAGGTCGATAGCCTGTCTGATCTAGAATCAGGTGAGAGCCATCAAAGCCACTAATTACGCCACCTCCAAGCCGGGCATCTAGACTCTCGAAGGTCAGACGTCGATCTAGAAGACTCACTCGCAGTGCATTGACCTCCAGTGGATGTGGAAAATAGATGGTCTTGATGATTGCAGCCCTCAGCTCCGCCGTTCCTTCCACATCGACCGAAGCGGGAGACTGGCCGCTGATGTCCAGAGCCAACTGCAACGACTGAGCCTCGACGCGGTCGAATACATCGTAGGCAAGGTCCACGAAGCTAGCGTCAACGGCGCCACGGACTGTCACCGCTAGCGGGCCCGAGGGTCGCAGCCACCCTGCCACCTCCAGATCCGTGCGGCCCTGGGTGCCGGTCAGTGCAACATGATCGAAGCGGTACGCCCCACCTTGATACCGAATCACCAGGGGCTCGTCCTTTGCGGACTCGATTCGTCGGGCCCCACGCTGCACAAACAAATCGTCCAGACGCAAGGCGAGATCGTGCCACCCATCTTTCATCGTCCCCGCGCCAACCAACGAACCGGCAAGCCCCGCGCTCACCGGTTCACTGCGCGCAAGGACTGCCTGGGGCAAGTAGGGGTCTAGCGTGAGGGCCTCCGAATCGAACGCGAAGCTATAGGGCCAGAGACCCTCCATGAGTAGGGTTGCTTCGGCACCCAAGTTGCCCCCGAGCAGAGAGGCATTCGCGGTCAATCGATGCTCAGCAATGGCGAGATGGAGACGCGAGTCACCCAACGGCCGGCCACGGTAGCGAACATCCCGAGCCTGGAGCCGCCCCTGAACATGTACGTCCCTGAGGGTTCCCGTGAGAACAGCGCTCCCAGCCAGGTTGCCAGTCCACTGGGACCTGGCTCCGGTGTCTCCGCTCGCCATACCGTCAGGCGAGACGGGAAAGGTCGCCTCGATCCAGGAGACCTCGTCCAGGCCCATGCGAGGCAAGCGGAACTCAAAGTTCACCGCGCCACTGCGAGCAATGGAACCTCGTCCGAACAAAGCATCGCCTGATGACTTCCGGGCAAATCCTTCTTCGATGAACAGTGTTCCATCCCTGACCTGGGCTTGGACATCAACGCTGGCGAATCCCTCTCCTAGATATCGGACGTCCTTGCCCTGCACCCAACCCCAGCCAGACAGCTGTGAGGGTGGGCCAAAGAGCCAAGCCTCACCCCATGCCGAACCACTCATGGGAACAGCGTCCCCAAAAAAGATCGGCAGCAGGTCCTGCGCTCGGCCTTGGCCCTCGGGCACCGTCGCCTCAATTCCAATCTCAAGACGCTCCCGATCACCTCCTCGCCTCACATCAGCAAAGTGAAGGACTACCTGGGCCTCAAAGTCACTCTCGCCGCGCAGGCCACGAATACCGGTGAACTTGAGCGGTTCACGTACATGCCAGTGGACATCGCCACCGACTCGCCCAAATGGCCAGTCCAGGAGTACGAAGTCGTCCAGCTCGAGGAAGCCTCGAATGTCCAGGTCGCGGGTCTGGCCGACAATGTGTGCCTCGAGCCCCCCCCTGCCCTCCACATGGACTCCCACCACGTTGTTTCGCAAGTCGCGCGCATCGAAGGTCTCTGCACGAACTTGAATGTTCAAGCCCAACGGACGAAGGAACAGGAAGTCAGCACTGACCTGCAGGGTCGAGCCGGGACCACGGATAGTAGCCGGCGCAAGTAGACAGTTCTTGGGACCGATCGTGATCCCGGTCGAGATCTCAGCCAAGGGCACGTGCAGAAGTTGCTTGCGCGGCTCAGGAGCGTCCCAAGCCTTGTCGAAGACCAACAGGTCCGTGGCGCGGACCTCGGCCGAGCCTTCACCAAGAAAACCACCCCGGATCCTGCCCTGTAGCTCCGCCTGACCGTTGAGCCCCAAGGCCACCCAGGCTCCGGGAACCGTGACAGAGTCCAATACCTTCTCCAGGGCGAGGTCCTGGAACTCCAGCGCAAGATTCCACGGAAGATCCCCGCGAAATTCGAGCTCGCCGCCTAGGCGCACCCGCCCTCCCCCCCAGAGAACTGAGCTCTGCTCGGACAACTTGAGGAGTCCCCCTTCATAGGTGCCAATTAGGGTGGGGTCCCCCGCATGCACCCAACGCTTCTTCGGGTGCTTCATCAGCTGCGCACCCACCCCTTGGCCTCGAATGATGAAGGTCCCTTTGGGGTCGAGGCCAGCACCCGACATCCCCACCCTCACATCCAGTTGACCCGAGAGGTTGGGAAGGGCTGGCCAGGCATCACGAAGGGTCGACAGGTCGAGGTTGCCCTCGCCATTGAGGCTGTAGCTGACCGGACCAGCCTTGCCTGGGGCCTGGGTCGGTTTGAGATTCACTACGCCATCCAGCGCAATCTCCCCGGTTCGCGTCACCAAGGAGTAACCCACGAGACTGACCACCCCCTGGTCTACGGCGAAGGTGCCGGAGCGAAGCTCAGCCCGCTCCCGCAGCTGACCTGCGTAGACGTCCACAGTCTCCACACCCAGTTGTCCCAAACCGCTGCCGCTGCGGTCCTGGCGAAAATCCAACTCGAAGCCAGCAAAGGATGCGCCTAAGCCGGGTGGATCTACCGAGAGCCGTGCCGAAGCCTCCGCAACCCGCAGCACATCCAACCGAAGCGCCATAGGGTCACCCTCGGGAGGTCTCGCCATCCGCTCGGTAAGGGCTGTGAAATCGCGGAGCTTGCCTTCCACAATCGCTGCTCTTAGTGCTGGCCGACTCACGTCCAAGAGTTCAACAGGCAGGGTCCCCCGCAATAGGCGCACGAGCGAGCCCAGCTTGAGCTCGAGACGCTCGAGACGAACGAGCGGCTGCCCCAGCCGTTCATCGCTTCGAGAGTGCACGGTCACACCCTCTAGAACGAGCCCCGGACGCAGGACTCCTCGGACGGCGAGCTTCTGGACAAACAGGTCCTCCCCTAGAAGCTCTCCTCCCTGGAATTCGAGAAAGAGACGTAGCCGGTCTCGCGTCGGTACTGCTCGACTAGCGCCCACCAACATGGCACCGAGCACGAGCAACACCACGGTTGCCACCAGCAACCGACCAGGTCGTCGGGGGGAACGCTGCCCTGGCCCGACTCTCGTTGGGGGGGTCGGCGCGGCAGCTTGGCCTTCGCTCATAACCGAATGATAGAACGCCGGACCAACCCACGTGGGTTCGAGAGCATTTCAGGGGTCTGGAAAGAGCTGACTGATGGAGCGGGCGACGGGATTCGAACCCGCGACACCAAGCTTGGGAAGCTTGTACTCTACCAACTGAGCTACGCCCGCTCAGTCAGCTAGCTGGCGCGTTACGCAACCGACCGGATTGTACTCACGGTGTGAGTGATCGCAAGGCCGCACGGCATGGAGTCGGCCTACCCCTCCAGAGCATCGAGCCGACGCTGCGCTTCACCATCACGGAAATCCGGGACCTGGGTGACCACCTTTCGATACAACTTCACGGCCGAGGCCTTGCTCCCCACCGTCTCATAGGTCACTCCCAGCTCAAACAGCACTCGAACCACCTGCTCCCGATCGCTAGAGCCCTGAGCGATCAGGTCCTTGAACGCCTTCACCGAGCCCTTGAAGTCATGGGTACGGCGCAAGGCCAAGCCCAGAAGTTCCAGACTCTCAGACACCTGGTCTCCCTCTTCCACCGCTCGCCTCAGCTCGATGACTGCATCGTCGTAGGCGCCGCTCTGGAAGTAGGACTTGCCCAACTGAAACGACGTCAGGGTAGCGTCATTCAGGTCATCGAGATCGTCGAGATCGCCGAGGTCGCCGAGGTCGCCGAAGAGGTCATCTCCCAACGAAGCCGCTTCGGCAGCAGGCTCAGAATCATCGTCAGCAGAAGCCTGCTCGTGGTCAGAGTCTGCAGGCTCTTCCGGCTGTTCATCTGCCTCATCAGGATCGTCTACCGGCTCCACATCCTGTGTCATTTCAGCGGCAATGCGTTGCAGTTCCTCATCATCGAAGTCAAAGTCACCGAAATCATCAGCGGCATCCTCGTCCTCGCCCTCGTCCCCATCCGCCGCATCGTCTTCGTTCACATCCCCCAACACGGCATCGGCCATGGCATCGGCATCGGCACCGGCACCGATCAACAGATCGGCCATCTCGTCGTCCACATCCCCATCATCGATCACCAACTCGGCGTCAGCTTCCTCGTCGTCATCCTCATCGATGACCGTAAGAGCATCATCATCACCCAGGGACTCGACCAGCTGAGAAGCCAGGTCGGCGAGGCCATCCCCCTCATCCTCGCCAGTCAGTGGCTCCACGTCGACAGCGTCCAAGGCCGACGGCTCCAGCTCGTCCACATAGTCGCCCATCGCCTCGAGGAACGCCTCCAACTTGCCGTTGGATTCTTCGTCCTCTGGATCCAGCTCGACGGCCCGAGACAGCACGGCCTTGGCGACAGGATAGTTCGCTTTGTCCATCGCCACTTCGTACATGGCGTTCATCGTAGCCTTCGCTTCGTCAAGAGCCTCTGCCTCAAGATAGAGCGGGAGCAGCGCACGATGCAGGGCAAAGCACCCTGAAGACTTGCCAATCGCCTTCTGCAACCGAGACTGCGCGTGTTCGACTAGGTCGTACTCGACGAGCACCTCGGCCTCGCACAGACTCCGCTGGATCGACTCCGACAGCTCGCCTTCATCCAGTGTGAGGTCTGCAATGACAGAGGCGGAGCCCAACTCGTCCAGCTCCGAGCCACCTTCGAGAGCAGCAGCACCATCCGGGTCAATCTCCGAGATGCGGTCGTAGACTTGGTTGCGATAGTCATCGAAGCCCACATCCTCATAGATGCGGGCCAATTCCTTCAGCACCGCCACAGCCTTGGAGGGTTCGCCTAGATCCACGAAGCAGTCCGCCAACAGATTCAGCGTCTCGGTGTCCTGGGGGTCCGCCTTGAAGCAAGCCTGTAGCTTGGCGAGCGCTCGCCGCGGATCACCTCGATCGAGATACAAATCCGCCAGACGCCTAGCAATAGGGAGGTCATCTGGCTTCAGGTTGGCCATCGCCTCGTAGACCTTGAGCAAGGACTCGTTCTCGCCACGCTGCTTGAGGACCTTCGCCATCTTGGCCCAGACATCCATGGCGGCAACGGGGTCCGCCTCCTTGTGATAGATGTCAGCCAACTTCTCGCCGTACTCGATGCTCTCGGGGACGATCTGAAGCAACTTCTTGTAGATATCAATGCGCTCCTTGATGGAGCCCGATTGTTCGTAGTGCTCAGCCACTACGTTGAAGTGGTCCATGGCATCCGACAGGTGTGCCAGCTGCTGGTAGATCTCCCCCAGCGACAGATGCCACTGCATCTGATCAGGCTCGAACCGAAGCATCTGTTTATAGATGGCTGCGGCCTTGGGATAGAAACCGCCACGCTCGTAGGCCTCAGCGACGACGGAGAGTTCCTTCATTGCATCGGGGATGCTGCCCTGCCGAGCCAAGAGTTCGCCTATCTTCTGCCTCGTGCGCAAGTCCTTCGGATCGTCCTTCACGATCCGAGCGAGTTCCTTGATCGCGCGGTCCACGTTGTTACGCGACAAGTGTTTTTGTGCTGCTGCCAGCACTCTCGCCTTGTTCACCGCCAAAAGAAGCTCCTCAGACAACAACCCGGTCTTGCCCAGGCCAGGCCCGTGAGTGTAGCAGTCTCAGGAACAGGTGCCTCAGCGATGCAATGAGACGTCCTCATCCAAGCATGCGGTCGATGAAGCCCGTGTCGAGATCACCCGAGAGAAACACCTCATCTCGGAGCACCTTCTGATGGAAGGGGACGGTGGTACGAATCCCTTCCACAACGTACTCATCCAGTGCCCAGCGCATCCTTGCGATGGCCTCATCCCGGTCTTCTCCCCAGGCAATCAACTTGGCCAATAGCGAGTCATAAAAAGGCAAGACTCGCGCTCTGTCGTGCACCCAGGAGTCCACCCGAACGCCATAGCCTCCAGGCTCGTGGTATCCGGTGATCCGTCCCGGAGCCGGTGCAAACGTGACCGGGTCCTCTGCGTTGATACGACACTCGATTGCATGGCCCCGCATCTGGATGTCCTCCTGACCAAAAGTCAGGGGCTGGCCGGCGGCACTCTGGATCATGGTCTTGACCAAATCGACGCCTGTCACCATCTCTGTGATGGGGTGCTCCACTTGAATCCGCGTGTTCATCTCGATGAAGTAGAAGTTGCGATCCACATCAGCCAAGAACTCGACCGTCCCCGCAGAGCTGTAATTGATGGCCTTGGCAGCCGCAACGGCCGCGTCACCCAGCGCCTTTCGCATCCCCTCATCCACCAGTGGTGATGGAGCCTCTTCCAGCACCTTCTGGTGCCTGCGCTGCAAAGAACACTCTCGCTCTCCCAGGTGCACCACGTTGCCGTGCTCATCGCCCATCACCTGCACCTCAATGTGGCGAGGCTTCAGGATCAGCTTCTCCATGTAGAGGTCCCCATTGGAGAAGCAGGCTTTCGCTTCGGCCTGAGCCAACTGGAAGGCTGAAGCGAGCTCGCCAGCATCCTTGGCGATGCGCATACCCTTGCCGCCACCTCCAGCAGTAGCCTTCAGGAGCACTGGATAGCCGATCCTCTCTGCAACATCGGCAGCCTCCTCGGCAGTCGCCAGGATGCCATCGGAGCCGGGGACGAGGGGGATGCCGGCAGCCTTGACTGTGGCCTTGGCGGTCGCCTTGTCACCCATCTTGCGGATCTGATCGCCGTTGGGGCCGATGAACTTGACCCCCACTCGCTGACAGACATCAGCAAACTCTGCGTTCTCCGCCAGGAACCCGTAGCCCGGATGAACCGCATCGGCACCGGAGACCTCAATGGCCGACATCATGGAAGGAACATTGAGGTACGACTCGGTGGCAGCAGGGGGGCCAATGCACAAAGAGTGGTCCGCAAAGCGCACATGCAGTGAGTTGGCATCAGCAGTCGAATGGACAGTAACCGTCTCGACCCCCAACTCCTTACACGCACGGACTATGCGCAGGGCGATCTCTCCACGATTGGCGATCAGAACCTTCTTGAACATCTGTGCTCCGAACTGGTCCTTGTGGGACGAGGTGGCATGACTCGGCGCGAACGAGCGCGCTGAAGCGCGGTCAAGCAGGCTCGATGACGAACAGGGCTTGGTCGTACTCGACGGTCTCTGCGTTCTCGACGAGGACCTTCTTGACGACACCGTCGGCATCGCACTCAATCTCATTCATGAGCTTCATCGCCTCGACAATGCACAAGGTCTGCCCCTTGTGAACCGTCTGACCCACATCGGCAAAGGGAGCGTCATCCGAGCTCTCCCGAATCAATTCATCTCCGGTCTTTGGGCACTCTCCGGGGGTCGCTGGTAGATCGATTGGAGCTGGCAACAAATCCACGACGCTATCTAAGAGCGGCTGCACACCTTTATTCTTGAAAGCGGTTCCACAGAGAACCGGGGTGCA
>PBPL01000047.1 GCA_002724675.1 Deltaproteobacteria bacterium
CCGTGCGCGACGCCAACCAAAAACTGCTCACCGAGTGGGTGCGGCAAGGAGTGTCCTCCAGCGCCAACCCGCTGATCTCTAGACAGGTCTCGATTCCAAGCTTCGATGCTCCCGAAGAGCCCATCGGCTATGTCCTCGTCGGCGTCGCTCAGGACAATCTTCAAGCAGAACTCCGCCTACAGGCGGAGCGGTCCTTCTGGACCACCTTGTTTTCGGCATGCCTGGCATGGCTGGTCATCTCGCTCCTTGTGGGGCGAGTGGGTTGCCAGCACATCGTGGTCGCCGTCGACACCCTCAATCGCATTCAGCAAGGGGACCTCAATGCGCGAATGTCCATCTCCTCCAACGATGAGATGGGGCAGCTCGCGACTTCACTCAACGCAACGGTCGGCAAGGTCGGTGGGACCCTGGTGGCCATTGGCGAGAGTTCGCGAAAGCTATCGAGTTCCTCAGGTCAATTGACCTCTGTTGCCGAGAAGATGCGCGGCGATGCTGTGGCAACCGAGCGACAGGTCGCCGACCTCAAGACGACCGCCGATCTGGTGAACGAGAGTGTTCACTCCGTGGCCTCAGCCACCGAGCAGATGAACTCCAGTATCAAGGAGATCGCTCGCAGCGCCCACGACGCGGCGGAGGTCGCCACCGTGGCCGTCGACATGGCCCGGATCACGACGGACACCGTGCAGCGCCTGGGCGACAGCAGCACCGAGATCAGCAATGTGGTCAAGGTCATCACGTCGATCGCGCAGCAGACCAACCTGCTCGCTCTCAACGCGACCATCGAAGCAGCCCGTGCAGGCGAGGCAGGCAAGGGCTTTGCGGTCGTCGCCAATGAGGTAAAGGAGCTCGCCGAAGAGACCTCAAGAGCGACCAAGGATATCGCCGGCCTCATTGGCACGATCCAGACCGATACGCAGAGCTCAGTGGGAGCAATCGTCGAGATCAGCGCAGTCATTGATCGGATAAATGCGTTCCAGAGCACGATCGCGAGCGCCGTCGAGGAGCAGAGCGTCACAACCCGTGAGATTGGGCGCAATGCAACCCAAGCTGCTGAACGGGCCGGGCAGATCGCAAGCCTTCTGACACACGTCAGCGCGGCGGCCGAGAGCACAACCAGTGGTGCCGAGTTCACAGAGAACGCAGCAGCCGATCTCGCCCAAGTGGCGAGCATGCTGAGAAACCACGTAGAGCAGTTCGACGAGCCCGCCTGAGATGGGAGAATTTGACGAGATCATCGGTGAGTTTCTCGCCGAGAGTCACGAAGGTCTCGAACAGATTGCCAGCGACCTCCTCATCCTGGAGAAAGCTCCGGGAGACAAGGATGTGCTCGACCGGATCTTCCGCGCGGTCCACACCATCAAAGGCACTTGCGGCTTCTTGGAGTTCAAGAAGCTCGAGTCTCTGACCCACGCCGGTGAGAACCTCCTCAACAAGATGCGCGACGGGAGCATCGTCGCGAACGAGACGATCACCAACGCGCTTCTATCGCTCTCGGATGCGGCGAGAGAGTTCCTGGAAGAGATCGCGGCATCAGGCTCCGAGGGCGACGGTGACTACTCGGCCCTGACCGTTCGGCTTGAGCAGCTAGCCTCAGGCGACCTCCAGCAAAAACCAGAAGGCGCTGCTGCTCCCGCAAGTCCGCCCACAGCCCCTCCGGCAACAGCCCCTGCGGTTACCGAAGGCACAACGCCTCAGGCGACCAAGAAGAGCTCACCACCCCCAAAGAAATCGAAGCCTGCACCCAAGAAGGCGGGCGGCACGAAGGACGGCGCCATCAGCGAGCGCACCATCCGGGTCGATGTCCGTGTGCTGGACAAGGTCATGAACCTCGTGGGCGAGTTGGTCCTCGTGCGCAACAGGCTGCTCCAATTCGATGTGTTTCACAAAGACCGAAACCTCGCCGGCACGCTGGCTCAGCTCAATTTGATCACGTCCGAATTACAGGAGTCCGTAACCAGGACCCGGATGCGTCCCATCGGAACCATGTGGCGCTCGTACGGACGTCTCGTCCGAGACCTCTCGTCCGCCGTAGGCAAGAAGGCTCGCATCGAGATGGAAGGGGCCGAGACCGAGCTGGACAGGAACATCTTGCAAGCCATCAAGGACCCAATAACCCACCTGATCCGAAACGCGGTAGACCACGGAGTCGAGCCGGCGGCGGTCAGAGAGGCAAGCGGGAAGAACCCGGTGGCCCTGGTGCGCCTGCGCGCCTTCCATGAAGGTGGGCAAGTCAACATCGACATTAGTGACGATGGAGCTGGTCTGAACCTGGACCGGGTCCGCGAGAAAGCCCTGAACAACGGGATCGTCACCCCAGATGACCTGAAGGAGATGGACGATAGCCAGGTGGCGAACCTGATCTTCACCCCGGGCTTCTCCACGGCTGCCAGCGTCACCTCCATCTCGGGTAGAGGCGTCGGGATGGACGTCGTCAAGACCAACGTGGAAGAACTCGGGGGATCGGTCGAGCTCATCACACAAGAGGGCGTCGGAACTACGACACGACTCAAGATGCCCCTCACCCTAGCCATCATCCCGGCTCTGTTCGTGGAGACAAAAGACACCCTATTCGCCGTCCCGCAGAGCAGCGTTGTCGAGTTGGTCCGGCCTCGAGGCGAGGGGCAAAAAGAGTCCGTGGAGTTCATACACGGCACGCCCGTCTACCGACTCCGAGGACAGATCCTCCCCCTCGTGTTTCTGTGCCGAGAGCTGGGACTGGATACACGCAAGCCGGAGGTGCTTCTGGGCACAGGGAGCGACTTTACAATTGTGGTCTTCCGAGCCGAAGGCCAGCAGTTCGGCTTAGTCGTTGACCACATCCTCAACACGCGAGAGATCGTGGTGAAGTCATTGGACAATCTACTCAAGAGCCTCGGAGTGTATGCAGGGGCGACGATCCGGGGAGATGGTGAGGTTTCCCTGATCCTCGATGTGGTCCACCTGGCGAACCGCTCTGGGGTCATCGCCGGCGCAGGCAGCAGCTTGATCGGCAAGTCCACCGGCAAGAAGCCACTCCAGGAACACCGCGAGATGGACGAGATCTTGGTCGTGAAGGGACCCGCAGGGAGCCAGATGGGCATCCCCGTGACTGGTATCGAGCGCCTTGAGGAATTCCGGCTGAAGCAGGTGGAACAAGCCGGCGGTCGCCAAGTGGTTCAGTATCGAGGTGACGTGTTGCCCCTGGTTCCACTGGAGCATCTTCTCCCGGAACGCCGCAAAGAGGAGCGGGAGCCCAGGACAGAGGACGAGAAACTGCTGAGCGACATGGAGAGGTCTCGCCAGACGCTCCAAGTGGTCGTGTGTGAGTTTGGGTCCCACGAGGTGGGCTTGGTCATGGAGCGCGTACTCGACATCGTCAGTGTCGACAAAGCAACCATGGGCAGTGCAACCCGAGACGGGACGCTCGGCACCGCGGTGATTGGCGAACGAATCACGGAAATTCTGGATATCGACAACTTGCTATTCGTTGCAGGCGAGAAGGGTCTGGTCCTCCCGGAGACGTCAGCCCAGGCTTAGCTGCCGCGTCTACGGTATAGTTTCACCTTGACTCGGATTTGCTCCACCCAACCACAAGAGAACTCCCGATGCATGTGCTCGTAATCGATGACTCTCGAACCACCCGTTCGATCCTACGTCGGATGATGAGTGACATGGGCTTCGTAGTAGACGAAGCGGCCAGCGGCAACGAAGCCATTGAGTGGCTCTCCGAGCACGGCAGCATCGACATTGCGTTTGTGGACCTGGACATGCCTGGCATGGACGGCGTTCAGTTTCTCAAGACCGTCCGTGCCAACCCTGAGTTCAAGGACATGCGGCTGATGATGGTCACGACAGCAAATGCGCTTGAATCCATCGCGCGCGCGCTCGATGCCGGAGCCGATGAATACCTGATGAAGCCCTTCACCAAGGACAGCCTGCGAGACAAGCTGCGATTGATGGGATTGCAGCCCTCCTAGCGTCGACACTCCCCTTCAGAGCTTATGGACTACATTCGCGTCCTGCTCGTCGGCGATGAGCCGCGTTTGCTGGATTTAATCGCTGCGGGAATCGCTGCGGAGAGGGGTGTGGTCGTCACACAGATAGCACGCGGAAACGACGACGCCCTTCGGCGGCTCGAGGGTCTCCGCCCCGATGTGGTCGTGGTCTCGTTCGAGCGAGACGTCGGGCAGAACCTCAGAACCCTGACGAGTATTCGGACAGCCGCGCCCACCCTCCCGGTCCTTCTCTTCAGCGTGCTTCCACCTTCGTCCGCGTCCGACATCGCTCCCCTAGCCTCCACGCTTGAGCTCCTGAACCAGCGGCCAAGTCAAACCAACATGGTGGGTCAATGGCAAGAGGGACCGCTTGACCTCGCGCGCAACAAGGTGCGGAGTGATCTGGTGCCCAAGATCCGAGCCTTCTGCTCTCCTCGCCTGCGGCCCAGTGGCAAAGCCGTAACGGTCGGCCGAGACAGTAGCCAAGCCATCCGCAGGGCCCTCTTGCATCCGGTGGAGCTCGTGGTGATCGCAGTGTCCACCGGAGGCCCCGAGGCTCTCCTGTACTTACTCTCCAAGCTGCCACGGAACTTCCCCGTCCCCATCGCCATCGTGCAGCACATGCCAGCCCACTTCATGAGGGCGTTCGCCGGCCAGCTGGCCACAGATTGCCCGTTGCGCATCAAGCAGGCCCGAGGCGGCGAGTGTCCTCGCGGCGGTGAAGTCTGGCTCTCGCCCAGCGACCGACACCTGGAGATCCGTCCAACAGCTGAAGACTTCACGCTGCAACTCTCTAATGGACCCAGAGAAAACTCCTGTCGCCCCTCTGCCGACGTCCTGTTTCGAACAGCCGCCGACACCCTTGGCAACAAAGTCCTCGCCGTGGTCCTGACCGGAATGGGCACGGACGGGCTCACCGGCTGCGCCGCGGTTCGGTCCGTGGGCGGCCAAGTGCTCGTCCAAGACCGCGACACCTCCGTTGTATGGGGGATGCCAGGGGCTGTGGCCGGAGCCGGCCTGGCCAATGGTGTCCACAAGCTGATCGATCTCCCAGAGCAGATCGTCGCTCGGGTCACCGCCAGCAAAATGAAGACCTCCGATAGCACTCTCAGAACCACGTCCATACAACCCGCTCAACCCGGGCCGACGTCATGAACAACGGCAACATGACGTTCATCCGAGAGACGATCGAGCGCCGCTCGGGGATCGCCCTGGACGAAGACAAGGCCTACCTCATCGAGAACCGCCTCGAAGCCATCGTCGAGTCTTCGGAGTACCCAGACCTGGACAGCCTCATCAACCAGCTACGCCTCAACCAAGAGGACGGACTGTGGAGCCGGCTCATCGAGGCACTCACCACCAATGAGACGAGCTTCTTTCGAGACCTCCACCCCTTCTTCGCTCTGGAGAGAGACATCCTGCCGAAGATGATCGAAGCCCGGGAAGAGGACCGCCAGTTGCGGATTCTCTCGGCCGGCTGCTCAAGTGGTCAAGAGACCTTCAGCATCGCCATGGCCATCGACGCGGGCTTTCCCCAGCTGACAGACTGGACTGTAGACATCCTAGGAGTCGACATCTCGCCAGAGATGATTGACCGCTGCCAGACGGGCGTTTACAAGCAACTGGAAGTCCAGCGAGGACTGCCCGCGATTAAGCTGCTCAAGTATTTCAAGCAAGATGGATTGACCTTCTCAATCAATGAACAGCTCAAAACAATGACTCGTTTTGAGCAAAGGAACATCGTCGACGCCTGGCCTTCAGGGGAACGATTCGACATCATATTCCTGCGCAACGTGCTGATTTACTTTTCTCAAGAGGGCCAAAAGACCGTCCTGCACAACATTCGAGAGCACCTTGCACCGGACGGGTACTTGTTGTTGGGGGTAGAGAATGCTGCCGAGTTGGATGATAGTTTCCAGCGAGAGACCATCGGCCAGGCGACCGTATATCGCCTTCGGCCCTAGGAGATAAGCCATGGCGCTGGCCAATGCTGACATCTGTGCTGTAACCGAGTTTGCCTGGCAGACCATGACGGGCGATCCGCTCACGTCCATGGAAGGGACACCGCACAACTTTGCCGATGGCAGGTCTGTGACGGCCTGTATCCAGATCACTGGAGCCTGGGTTGGCGCTGTGGTGCTCACGTGCTCGGAAGAACTGAGCAAACAAATCACTGCCACTCTCTTCGACATCGAGCACAGCGAAGTGGGGCACGATGACTTGATGGACGCCATGGGTGAGATGGTCAATGTGGTAAGTGGCAATCTCAAGGCCCTGCTGCCGGCCCCGAGCACCCTCTCCCTGCCCACTGTCACCAACGGCGGGGACTACATGGTGAACATCCCAGGAAGCACCGTGGTGAACCGTGTGGACTTCGCATCTCCCGCCAGCGAACCGCTCTCGGTCACGGTGATGACCAAGGAAGAGTAGTCGCGTCTATCCCTAGGGACTGACGCTGCTCCACCGCAACGAGGCACAGACCAGAGGCCCTGGTGGACGAAGAACTCGAAGAAATCCTGCAAGAGTTCCTGGCCGAGAGCCAAGAGGGACTCGAGCAAATGGCCAACGACATGTTGGAGCTGGAGAAGGACCCTGACGACAAGGAGGTCCTGGGACGCCTCTTCCGGACGCTCCACACCATCAAGGGAACCTGCGGTTTCCTCGAGTTCCCGAAACTAGAAGCCCTCAGCCATGCGGGCGAGTCCCTGCTCAATAGGATGCGGGACGGCGAGATCCGGGCAGACGAGGTCATCACGGATGCGCTTCTGGCGCTGTCCGACGGCATTCATGAGTTTCTGCAAGAGATCGCGGACACCGGCAAAGAGGGGGACGGCGACTTTCCCATTCTCCGCGAACGCCTGATGGCCCTCGCCGAAGGGCGGCGCGAGCTCTTGCCAGGAGGCTCCGAAGCGGCCGCAAGCGGCGAGCAGAGCGCCGTGGCAGCTCCGGCCCAACCCGCGCCATCAACAGCAGCACCTACCGCGCCGTCCACTCCTGCACCAACACCCAGCAGCCAACCACCCCAGACCACGGCGGCCACGGCACCCGAAGAGGAAGAAGAGGCCCAAGACGAGCTCGCGGCCGCAGCCCCTGCCCCCGAGACAGAAGAACCCATTCGCCACAGTTTCTGCACCTTCCAGCTCGCCGAGTACATGTTCGGAGTGGAGGTGGAGCGCGTCCAAGAAGTCTTGCACCGAGCCGACATTACATTCGTTCCACTGGCCCCCACCTACGTGGCAGGCGTCATCAGTCTCCGCGGCAAGATTGTCACCGCAATCGACACTCGCACGCTCCTGGACTTGCCCCCGACCGAAGACCAGGACAACGCCATGCACCTAGTCGTGAACACCAACCAGGGAACTCTCAGCTTGATCATCGACCGGGTGGGAGAGGTGATCGAGCCGGACCTCAATTCCTTCGAAGACCTCCCACCAAACACGCCCCGAACTCTGTGTCGCTACGTGTCCGGGGTCTCCAAGCTGGAAGGGCAATTGATGCTGGTCATGGAGACAGAGAGACTCGTCTCGACCTTCTAGGCCAGTGGGTGGGGCCACCTTAAAGCAAGTGGTGGTCCTCAGACCTCGAGCACGATCTCCCGGCGCCAGTCTTCGTCCTGAACTTCGTGGCCCTTTTCCTCCCGCCGCAGGAGTCGCCAGATCTGCTGGCCCAAGACATCAATCTCGGTTGATGAGAAACGTTCGCCGCCAAACCTACGAACCGCGTCGGACTGCAGCCGCAACACACGGGCGTCCTGACGGAAGATCTGCATGGCAATGGGAGTCAAGATCGGGCGAACGAGCCAGCCCGGCAGACCCAGCTTGAAGCTAATGACCGCATGGATGCGGGTACGAAAGTCGTGAACTGGCGTACAGCAGGATGTCACCAAGAAGTGACTGGAGTGCCCAAGCCGATACTCGACCTGGGCAATGGAGGGCATCAAGAACCGATCAAAGTGGGTGACCGTTCCGCCACCGGGCGCCAATAGCCGAGCCGCCACTCCGGTGGGTCGCGGTTCATCTAGGTATTCGGCCTGCACGCTGTCGCGGGTTCGAGTCACAACGGCCCGGATGGTGTTCGTAACTCCACTGCCCCGGAACAGGCCGCGATGCAGGAACGCCGTGTGGGGAACGTCCAGGGCGTTTTCCAAGGTGGCATGCAGGCTTGCCTCCACCTCCACGACGCGACGCACCGTGGTGTAGCCCTCCTCGCCGACCACGGGGAGCGCATAGGGCTCGGTCGCAGGCCTTTCGTCGGCCTCCCCATAAACCCAGATCAGGCCGTCCTGCTCACGGGTCGCGTAGCACGGCACAGACTGTCCCGGCTGCTCCCCGCTCCGGTCAGCACATAGCCCCGGGATCTTTCTGCAGGCCCCCCCGCCATCAAACTGCCAGCCGTGATAGCCGCACTCCAGGCGATCTCCCACGACCCTCCCCTCGGTCAGGGGAACATTCCTGTGAGCACACCGATCCAACAGCGCGCTCGCCTGCCCCTCGCTGTCCCGGAAGAGCACCAGGGGTACGCCCAACAGCGTGCGCCCGAGCGGCTTGCTACCTAACTCCGACGAGAGGGCAACCACATACCAGGCTCGCGTCAGCCGAACGACAGAGAAGTGATCGGTGGTGGGTATCGGTAAGAGCGTGTCCGGCATCACCCTCGATCCTACCCACAACTCTCCGCCACGAGCACTTCGGCTCCCGATTGGTATCCTGTGGGTCCAACAGCCAAGGAGGCTCCATGCTCAAGTCCGGCGATTCCGCACCCGACTTCCAAGCGGTCGACCACGAGGGCAACACGGTGACTCTCGCTGACCAACGCGGCCAGCGAGTAGTCCTCTGGTTCTACCCGGTGGCCGACACCCCTGGTTGAACCATCGAGGGTTGCGGGTTCCGCGACCTATCCGAAAAATTCGACGCCGCAAATACAGTCATTTTCGGGGTCAGCTTCGATACCCAGGAAGAGAATGCTGCCTTTGCGGCGAAATACTCCTTCCCGTTTCGACTCCTGTCGGACACGGATCGCTCCATGGCGCTCGCCTACGGTGCGGCCAGTACACCGGAGGCTGGCACGGCAAAGCGAGTCGGCGTGATCCTGGATGAAGCCGGGACGGTGCTGTACTGGGCGGCTTCGGTAAACGCTCAGAGTTTTCCCCAGGAGGCGCTGGACCTGCTGAGCTGACGCTCAGGGCTGTCCCTGGGGAAGATCACCTTTTAGTTGGTCCCAGAACACCTCGGGGTCGGTCGCCGGTAACTGGCAGCGTCCAGCCTGGCAGATGTACGCGGTCGGCTTACCATCCTGCACGAGCTTGCCTCGAGCAATCGGCGCCGAGCGCGCCAGCCGCTCGAGGGGGGCCCCCTCCTGCACCACAGCGACCACCTTGCTCGGGTAGAACGTCTTGGCCATTCGGCTCAGCATGGGCCGAGCCTCCTCGAAGGGCTCATCCCCTGGAGTGACGATGACAATCTCTCGAGGCCTATCCAGCAGGAAGTCGAGGGCCAACAACATCTCCGAGACTGCGGTGGGCACCTTGGTCACCAGCTGCCCAAAGGCTCCCAGAGCACGCTCTGCTCGCTGTCGATACTCGTCATTCGTGGTGAGTTCGTGCAGACGCAATAGGTTGAGCAGGGCCACAGAGTTCCCCGACGGCTCGGCGCCGTCGTACGAGGGTTTCTCTCTCACCAGCAGTGACTCGTGATCGTCACTGGTCATGAAGAAGCCGCCAGCTTCGTCCTCATAATGAGATGCCAGCACCTGGTCCAGTGCGATGGACTCTTCAAGCCACCGAGCATCTCCAGTGGCCTCGAACAAGTCCAGCAAGCCAGCAGCGAGGAAAGCGTAGTCGTCGAGATAGGCGTTGTGGCGCGCCTTGCCGCGCATGAAGCTGCGGGACAGTCGGCCTTCGCTTCGCATGGAGCCCAAGATGAAGTCAGCGGCAGCAATGGCTGGGGCTACATAGCCCCGCTCGCCCAGGATCAGCGCTGCCTTAGCAAAGGCCGAGATCATCAGGCCATTCCAGGCCACGAGCACTTTGTCGTCACGCAGCGGAGCGGGCCGCTGCGACCTTCGCTGATACAGGGGCTCCCGAGCCTCCTCGACCACTGCGAGGACCGCTGACCCTGTCATCCCTAGTTCCGAAGCGACCGCCGACAGAGGGCGTGGCCGATGGAGAATGCTGCGGCCCTCGAAGTTCCCCTGCTCTTGCACCGCATAGTACTCACCGACGACCCGGGCCCGCTCCTCGCCGAGGACCGCCACCAGCTCCGCAGGCGTCCAGGTAAAGAACCAACCCTCTTCTCGCTCTCCCTGCGGGGTCATGCTGTCCGCATCCGTCGCCGAGTAGAAGGCCCCCTCGGGCGTGGTCATCTCCCGCGACACGTAGCGCAGGATGTCTCGGGCCACATCGGCGAACTCCTCGTCACCAGCTACTTGGAAGGCCTCCAAATAGGCCACGACGAGCAACGCATTGTCGTACAGCATCTTCTCGAAGTGGGGGACCAGCCAGCGACTGTCGGTGGAGTATCGATGGAAGCCACCGCCCAGCTGGTCGTACATCCCACCTGCCGCCATGCGCCTCAACGTGAGCAGGGCCATCTCCCGAAGTTGACCATCTCCCTGACGCCGGGACTCTCGCAGGAGGAAGCGGATGGGCAGACTGCTAGGAAACTTTGGAGCCCCCGAGAGGCCGCCATAGCTGGGGTCGAACCGACTCTGATACTGCTCTGCGGCCTCCACCAGGCCGACCGCATCGGGCAGCCCCTCCCCCCGCGGCGGGGTCATGGCCCGCGTCAGGTGCTCCGTGAGCCCTGCCGCGGTCTCCGCGACCCGAATGGGGTCTTGGTCGTAGGCCCGCTTGAGACCATCCAGGACGGACAGGAAGCCGTGCTGAGCGCCCCGATCGCCGTCTCGCGCAGGAAAATAGGTGCCACCAAAGAAGGGCTTGCGGTCATCGGTGAGCCAGACAGTCATCGGCCAGCCACCGCCTCCCGTCAGAGCCTGGACCGCACTCATGTAGATGGCATCCACATCCGGGCGTTCCTCCCGGTCGACCTTGACCGCCACATAGTGTTCGTTCATGTAGCGCGCGATCTCCAGATCCTCGAAAGACTCTTCTTCCATGACGTGGCACCAGTGACAGGTGGAGTAGCCCACGCTGAGCAGAACTGGACGACCGAGCCGACGGGCTTCCTCGAAGGCTTCGTCCCCCCACGGATACCAGTTCACAGGGTTGTGGGCGTGCTGCAGCAGATAGGGGCTGGACTCCAAGAACAAGCGATTGGTGAACTGTGGTCCTCCGTCCGCCTTCCGGTGGTGGGTGCGAGGCACATAGCCCTCTGCGCGCTCCTGCCAAGCCTGCTTGAGATGACTCTGAAGAGCCGTCGAGTAGGGCTCCGCCCCAGGCGGGAGGTCACCCGCCGTCATTCCCAGTTCCGCTCCACTCATCTTCATCTCCTGATCTAGTCCCCTGCTCCGGTCATCCGCACAGCTGCAGCACACGGCGAGACTCACCAACAAGAAAACCCGCCAGCCGGTACAGCGACCCAGCACCGGGCATCTCAATAGAGGAGGTGCTTGCGCCGCTTCATGGCGAAGTCTCGACACTCCTCTTCCCACCGTTCCTGAATGGCGGTGAGCGGGACATCCCCCTCGATCTCCTTGCGGAGCGCATCGGTACCGCCGAGCAAATCGATCGCAATGGGGTCAGTCACGAACTCGTACTCCTCAGTACGCCACTGCACCTGCTCGGGCCAGAGGCGCCAGGCCGCTTTGAGCAACGCTGTCGCCAGCATCAACGGCCGGAACCGCTCGCGATCCGTGACGTGCACCTGCACACCACCGCAAGGGATCCTCGCATGCTTGTGGAACGTCGGAAGGAACACCAGCGGCCGAAGACCAAAGCCGGTGTAGCCCGAGGCCTGGAGCTCGCGGGTAGTCTCCCGAGCCCAGACTGCTCCGTCGATGTAGGGGGCTCCGACGATCTCGAAGGGTCGGGTACAGCCGCGACCTTCGGACAAGAGCGTCCCTTCGAACAAGCACATGCCCGGGTACACCAGGGCCGTGTCTTCTGTGGGCATGTTGGGCGACGGCTGCACCCAGGGCAGACCCGTCTCGTGGAACGCCATGGAGCGTTCCCAGCCCGTCATCTCGACAACCTGGAAGTCGCAGTCGATTCCGCATTCAGCCGAGAAGAAGTGGGCGAGCTCTCCCGCGGTCATTCCATGTCGATTGGCAATGGGGAACTCACCCACGAACGATGCATAGCCCGGCTGAACCGCGTTCCCCTCGACCTCCACGCCTCCGATCGGGTTGGGGCGGTCGCAAACAACAACCGGAACCCCGACCCGACCCGCCACCTCCATGCAAAAAGCCATGGTGTAGACATAGGTGTAGTAGCGAGCACCAACGTCCTGGATGTCGAACACCAGCACGTCCAAGTCCTCGACCAGCGAAGGTGGGGGCTTCAAGGACTCCACCTGAGCCCCGTACAGCGAGTGCACCGGAAGCCCCGTCTGACGGTCCACGCTCTGCCCCTCGACAGCAATCATGTCCTGGGCATCCCCTCGTAGACCGTGCTCCGGGCCGAACAAGCGCACGAGATCGATGGCCGGGTGCGCCGCGAAACAATCGGCAGCATGGGCCAGCTGGGAGGTCACAGAGGAGGCATTGCAGATCAAGCCGACACGACCTCGAGTCAGGAGGTCCGTTTGTTCAGAGAGGAGCCGATCGATGCCTGGGAGAACGCGGGGTGAGAGCATGCGCCGGAGAATACCTGAAAGGCGAAGCCTAGCCCTCAACAGCAAAGGCCCCGGAAAACAAGTTCCCGGGGCCCGACTCGCGCAGGAGGAGCGGATGACGCAAGAAAACGTTTCACTCCAGATAGTGAGACTAGGATCGGATCCGTAGACCGACAAGGGCAGCCTACTGCCCCCTGCCCGCGGGGCAGCTTGCCCATCCAACTTCAGACAGTTGCGTTCGACAGCTTCGACGGTATTGTGCCGCTTCTGCGGGCACTGCCCGAGACAAAGGAGCGAAGATGGCGCACCGAGCAAAAGTCGCGGTACTCAAGACAAAACCCGAGAGCGTCGTGGAAGACGTTCAGCGTGTGATGAAGATGGCCGATTACCAGGACCACCTGGATCCGGACGCCAAGACAATCATCAAGGACAACATCTCGTGGCACCTCAACTACCCAGCGGCGAACACCACCCCCTGGCAGCTTGAGGGAACCATCCTAGGCCTCCGGGCGGGCGGATTCGAGGACCTCGTCTGCGTCCAGAACCGAACGGTCGTCACCGATGCCTACAAGGGTGAGCGACTGAACAACTACCTCCCCGTGCTCTATCGCTACGAGGTTCCAGTCAAGTACAACTTCGAGCCACGGGACATGCAGTGGGTCACCTATCGGCCCG
>PBPL01000048.1 GCA_002724675.1 Deltaproteobacteria bacterium
CCGACAAAATTCCCCTTCGTGTAAAGATAGAGGTGCCCGTTGTAGTGCCCCATTCCAATGACCCGCCGCTGGTCTCCAATCGCGGCTGTCAGGTGCGCCAGCTTCACCGACGTGATGTCCGGCGTGGCGGTGGCTGGGCGGTGCGAGATCTTGTGAAGGAGAACCCAGAACTTCCCGCTGTCCTCCGCTGTGTTCACGGAGGCGACGTAGAGATTGCCGTCCTTGTCGTAGGTCGAAAGCTCCACGGTTCCGTTGAGGTCCGTAACCGGACTGGACACTTGGTTTTTGAGATTCGCGGTCTGGCGAACGTCTAATACGCCGCTGGAACCCGGAAAATCACCGTTGACGACCATTTTTGACGTGCTGGAAGTGTAGAGCGGCAACGCGACCGACTTGTCGCCTGCCGATTTCGACACGTCCGTGCCGGTAAGCTGCACGAGACTCTGGAAGGCCTTGGGGTTTGTCCCAGCCGTGTTTGTCAGGGAGAACCGTTCGGAGGTGAACTTCTTCAGCCCCGGACGCTGCCCGCCCCGCATCCGGCCAGTCGAGTCGTCGTACGCACGCACGTTCTGCGCAGACACTGTCGTGCCGGGAGGCTGGGTCTCGTACCCGAAGTTCTCGCTCAACCCGGAGGCCGGGAAAGCGAAATTCTGGACCTGACGTGGAGGCATCAGCGTCCCCCTTGTCGGGTGCTAGTGGAGTGCTTCCCAGATCGTGCCCGTCGTGTTCGTCTTGACGTAGGCGTTCTTCGCCGCACTGGCGTCACTGACCAGCCACAGGCATCCCACGGCATAACCCGCGTTGTCGTTGTTTGTCGGAATGACTGCCTGCAAGGTGATGAGCTGGTCACCTACGTCGTCGGTGGAAAGAACTCCGGTCGCGTCTTGAATCGCATGTCGTTGAGACATCTTGTTCTCCAGTTATCCGCATTTACAGTCTGAGCGGGGAATGACAAATCCCCTGAAGTCAGAATCGGTGACGATCTTGCCAACGCCGGGGCCGAGTTCGAGCTTCGAGAAGGCGGGGGCAGTAGTCATCGTCACCGCGTCACCTCCGTCCACGGCGACTGTTCCTCCGGTCGTACACCAGACCTGCCAAGATCTTGTCTCGTCGAGGTCGATGGTCTGGGAGCCGGAGTTGATGTTGTGAGAAGCGGTGAGTTCGGCCATGTCTTACCTCGGTGTTTGTTTATGCGATCCGGGTCGCTTTCTTTGCCTCGCGAACTTTTCTCATCAGGCCACTTCCCGGTGGGTGGAGCTTCCTCATGAGACTCTTGAGTTTCTCAAAATCCCTGTCGCTTTTTCGCCTCTCTCGAAGCGCGTCGGCCTTCGCCTCTTCAAACGTCTTTTCCTTTTTCCGATTCCGGACAATCGGCTTCTTCCAGTTTGGCTTTCCCTGCGGAATGCTCCTCAAGGTTCTTCCGTATGCGTCCATCCTATGGGGAACGAAGTGGAGGGGATTTCCAAGTCTTCCCCTGTCGAGTTTCTTGACAGGGGTCCGGTAGACTGGTCTCTCAAGCCCTTCTCTGCTGAGTTTCTTAGGCATGGCGAGTGTCAGTCAATGAATGTTCCAGAGATGTTCTTGTGCCGCACCCTGTCGCTGCCGACCAGTCTGCCCTCGTACAGGGATGCCCCGTCTGACCCATCGGAGTTGTAACCGAGATTCTCCGCACGGTTGCTCCTTGCGTCAAGCTCGATGGATGCCACCAAGCACTCCATGAATCGAGCGTAGTGAACACCTCGCTGCCCGTCCAGTCTCTGCTCAGCCGCAGCGAGACAGGAACTCAGAATTGTCTCGGAGTGGTCGCTGGCACCGTAGGGGTGCTTGTTTGTCTGGGTCACGTCGTGAGAGGCCCGGACGCGGTATCGGTAGGATATCGTCGCGTCGCTCGTGATTGCGGGCCAGAACTGGATGACCTGTCTGCTGCCTATTGAGTCCGTGGCCGACTGAGCCTTGGGCTTGATGGCTGCGTAGTACGGCTCGGTTGTTGACCCAACCGCAAAGTCCCGCTGCCGCATCTCCCTGATCCTGTTCTCTCCCACGATCTTCACCGTGTGCCAAGACTTGTCTTTCTCGGAGAAGGTCAGGTCGCCCATGATTCTCCCGAAGTCGTCCGGAAGGTCGTAGTCGTCTTGGTGGATCTTCACCTCGGTGAGGCCGTCGGCGGCAGCCAGATTCGAGGAGCCGGGGTTGTCGGTCGCGGAAAGTGCGGCAGTCCTCGCCCCTGTGAACTGAGTCACGGGGTAGGAGATCCCGAGCAAGTCTATGAACACGCCGTTGTTGGCGGCTGAGTTGTCTGAGAGGTCGGTGTCTCCGTCCTCGTTGTAGAATCGTTCCGGCCACTCATCAGGCGAGGTCAGCGATACGAGCCTGCCATTTGCTGTGTACGTAACAGCCTTTGTTGATGTGTACGGAGCGTTCAGCTGCTTCTCGGTGGTCGGCTTCAGGAAGCTCCAGTCGTGGAGATGCTGGCCGACGGGTGGGGGGCTGTAGAACTGCCGCAGTCCCGACTGGATCATCCGGGTGATGACATCAGCCTTGTGGGTGACAGTCGACGCCCCGGTACCCCCGTAGAGGTATTCGGAGACTTCCTTGCGAAGATCGCCAAATGATAGCGTGAAGGCTGACTCTGCCATGACGCATCCTCAAAGTAAAAGCGGGACGAGGGCAGGTGGCACCCCCGCCCCGCTCGAAAGGAACGTGAGTCCCTTGGGGCTTCAGTTACTCGGCGACGCCGAAAGCGATCCGTGGGCCGAGGCCGAGGGCACTTGCATCTGTGCCCTCGTTTTTGACCGCCAAGATCAGGTGGCCCTTTTCGACTGCCGGGTAGTCGAACTCCACGTCCGCTCCACCGTCAAACGAGACCTTGATCTTGCCCCTGCCATCGGCGACCATCTTGATCGACACGGCAGTGGTAGACAGGGTTCCGAGCGAGGCGGAGTCAACCTGCGATGCAGAGGCGTCGTCGGCGATAGACGAGAAGTGCAGCGTAGCGGCTGAGGACTTCTTGAGGAGACCGAACGATCCGCCAATGTCCGCTGTCGAGTCGATGAGCAGGCCAACATCGTTGTTGGCAAGATCCTGCAACGGGTCGGCCTTGCCTTCCGGCGGCACGAAGCCCAAGAAGATCGCGCAGTCGTCGTTGGCAGCCGAGTCGGTGACCAAGTCGATAGAACACTGGAGGGCGAACCGGTTGCCACCCAGCTTGACCTCGCTGGGGCTGGCCAAGGCGGCGACATCGTCCGCGCTGGCTCCCGAAGTCAGGACATGGCCGGTGGAGTCGTTGGACAGGGCACCTGCCGTGACGAGGCTGGAGCCGGGAGCGATGGCGTTGTTGCCGTAGCCGGACAACAGCATCATTCCGTCGACGCCGATTAACATGTTTCGGACGGGGAGGCGGCCCCAGACCTTCGGGTCGAGGCGACCGGAAAGGACACTGGAACCAACGAGTTGCTTGTGCGGGACGTTTGCAGTCATGGATCACACTTCTTTCTGAAGCTGCCAGTTTCAATAAAGCCCCCCGCCCCGCGTGGCAGCGATTGCTAAGGCGGGGGGCTACTGAACACTTTGCAGGCGACTGTCAGTCACCTAGACCTTGTGGAGGACGAAGTTACGCCGACGATCCACGCACAGGAAGTTGTACGTGCAGTCGATGTACTGCGTCAAGACACGGTGATGGAGCGGGTGCGGGTTGACCTTCGTCTCCTTCATGTATTCCCCGGAGAGGAACACAGGCTTGAAGACCTTCCAGTTGATCCCGTACACGCGGTTTTCGTCGACGTTGCCCTGATCCGAGTCGAGGAACGGAACCCAGTTCACCGGAGTGCGGCGGAACGTGGTCAGTCCATCCTTGCTCGCGACATCGTTTCCGAGATTCTGGTTCTGAGCTTCCAGAATTTCTTCCATCTTGCCGATGACATCGTACGGAGCGTAGTAGGCGTAGTTGCCACCCACGTTCGAGAACGGGCCGTCCACGGGCGGACGGAAGTCGGTCTTGACCGAAGCTTCCCGCCAGAGGCGGATAAGGTCGCTCTTCGAGATCTTCGAGAACGTCCCCGTGTAGTTCTTGAATTTCGGATACGTCGTGGGGTTGACGCCACCGACCGTCGTGTGCCCTGATGGCGCGCCGCCGTTGAACCCCTTTGAGGGATCCTTGACGATCCAGTAGTTGACGCCGAACGGCTTCAACTTGTCTTCAGAGCCGGGAGCCGGACCCCAGAAGTTGTTCTCCATCAGGTCCGCGAGGTCCGTCATGCAGTCCACGCGACTGGTTTGGAGGAGGTTGACCAGACGAGCCGGTTGACGGTTCATCGCAACGATCCGTTCCTCGATGGCCCAGTGAGTCTCACTGTGACGCCAAGGAATGTTGCCGCGAATCTGCGTGTCGGCGGTTGTCGGGTTGTCCTCTTCGTTCAGCTTCACGTTGCGAGCAGCGTTGTTGCTGGCGACGCGCAGGTTGAACTGATGCCCGTAGCCCGAGCCGAATTCGACGCGGTTCTTCCGGAGCAACTGAGGCATCGCCGTGTGACGCTGGAGGTCCACAACGATATCGGTCCAGTTGACCTTGTCGAGATGACGGAGAGTCGTCTCAATAAGATCCTGATAGCTTTCCTGATCGTAAGCCATCTGTGTAGTCCTTTTCGGTTAGGACTACCGCTTGTCGTTCTCTCTGAACCAGTCAGCAGCGGCCTGAATTGCGGCCTCTGTAGAGGTCTTCTCTGAGGGCTGATCCCGTGTGGGAGCGGCTACAGCTTGACCCCTCTGCCGACGGCTTTCCGAAGCGGCAGTCTTGAGTGCTTGATTTCCAATTTCGCCCGGAAAAGTCCCCGGAAGGGCCTCTTCCACAAGTTTCTCAATAGGGGGAACTTCTTCACCCCTAGCCGAGTACCCATGACCCAAGCGAGACACTGCCTGCGCGAGTTTCATGCGATTGTTGGAATGCTGGCTGCCGACATTGTCAAAGCTGCCTCTTCCGAATGTCTCCTCGTCGAGGCCATTGACGGCCTTCTCGAAGGCGACCACGTTCTGCTCAGCGTTCCGCTGCACAGAACCTTGCTGAAGAAACTGGTTTTCATTCGTCAGTTCTTCAACTCGTTTTTCCAGAGCGGCGAATCGCCGGTTTGTCTGTTCCGACAGTTCGACCACTTCCGGGTCGTATTCAGCCGGATCGGAAAAAGTGAACTCCGAGATTGTGTCATCGGGGCCCGGCTCCGTGCCAGCTGGTTGTGTATTCTGCCCTTGGGCGGCAACTCGTGCAATAGCTTCAAGCCTGCCGAGTGCCCCCTCGAAGAGTTCGGTCGAACCAAAGCCGTCGACTTGGTCGGGGGTGAGTCCGAACTTGGCACCGATTTCGTAGTGCTGGGCTTGGAACTCGGGAGCCTCCACTTCCGGCTCCGGCTCTTCAGGTTCGAGGTTGTATACCGGCTCCTCTTCGATGTACGGACTCTCTTCGACCTCGGTCTCGGTCTCGGGTGTTTCCGGGGTAGTTTCTTCAGGCATCTCGACCTCCCTTGTTAGAACAACTTCTTCCACATCTTCTTGACCTTCTTCATCGTCCGGTCCAACTCGGCAGAAACCTTGTCGCCAGCCTTGCCGACGCCGCCGAAGTCGAACAGGTCGGTGACTGTAGACGCGAGATCCTTGCTCGACTGCATGGGCTGGGCCGGGTTCACACGTGACCACATGTCCGCAGCGTGCTTGGCGGGCGTCTGCACCAAGTTGGAGATCTCGCCCTCAAGCCCCGACAGGTCAGACGACTGGATTGGCTCGATCTCAGGCGTGCCGCCCGTCATGATGTCCCGCCTGCTGGCGGCCTGCGGCTCTCCGCTCAGGACGGAACTCCCCAAGGCTTGGCTCATCAGCTGCTCCTTGTTGTCGCCCGCCCGCTTCATCATGTTGGCCCTCTGAGACCCCTTCCAAGGGATGCTCTCAAAGAGATGGGACAGGTCGTTCACGCTCTTCCTTGGGACTCCGGGCATCATGCCGGACCCGCCTGACGAAAAGCCGCCAAAGAGCTTGTTCAAGATTCCGCCATACTCCCCACCAATCTTGCCGATGCTGGACGAGAACCCCTTGGGGGCTGTTCTGCCGGTGAGTCCGCTGGACCAGTCGGTGGCCTTGCCAAAGACATCGGAGAATGACCCAAATCCGAACATTTACATCACCCCGTCCTTGTTGTGCATGCCGATCAGCTTCAGGTAAGCGGATTGATGTCGCATGCTTTTGTATTGCGGCCTTCCGTGCTTGTCGAAGTATGTCGGAACCCCGTGCTTGGCGGCATGCGCCTCTGCGGCCTTGATGTCCTTGGGGTGAACGGCAGACCCCTCGCAGAAATGCTCCTGCCACTCAGAATTGATACGAGAAGGGGCCTTTTCTGTAAAGTCGATTCCAGCGGTCTTCCGCTTTGCGAATTCCTCTGGAGTGACCTCTTTGCCGTTGACCTTGTACTTCACTTTCATGACATCTGCCTTACCGCTGCTTCCTTCTCGGATTTCTGTGAATTACCGCCGAGCATCTGGTTCACCATGACCTGCTCCGCCCCCTGCCGGGTCGCGCCCGGACGAGAAACCCTCTCGTTCGTCCGGTGGGTCACGGAGGGCTTGCCCGGCCCCTCCGAAGGCGGAGCCCCGAGGTCGTCGGGACGGTTTGTGTACGTGAGGATGTCGGTGAGTTCCGGAAGGTCGGCGTACTCGCTGTAGAGCGCAAGCAGTTTGCCCATGTCCAGACCCATGCCCTGCTGTTGCATGATCCCCAAGGACGGGATCACGACTCCCGAAACGATCTGGTTCAGGGTCGACAGCCTTTCGCCGGGGGACTTGAACTGCATCGAGTAAGGCTCGATCTCCAGCATCATGTCGTAGTAGGCAGTGCTGTTTCTCTCCTCAGCCGTCAGTTCAGACTGAATCGGCTGCATCCCCGGAGGACTGAGGGTTGCCGGGTAGGACTCCAGCGGGTCTTGCCAGAGATAGAATCCCCAGTCCGTCAACACCTTCTTGACGAATATCTGGACCGCGTCCTGCATCCCAGAGACTCTCTGGTTGGCGGAGGCGAACATCAGCTTGTCCTGACCAACTGTCTCCGACTGCGGACCCAGCCCGCCCAAGGCGTCCAAGTTTCCGGACAGCCAGCTAAACATCTCCTTGGACTGGAGCATGAACGCAAAAGTGTTCTGGTCGATCCCGCCCATGCTGAGTTCTTCGATGGGAAGCCCGCCGTTGATCGGCACGACCTCGCCATCACTGGCTCTCCGCACTCGCTCCGCATCCTCCGTGTCCGCTCCCCTAGCCAGACCGACAGTCTTCTGCCTTGCGGCCTGACGTTCCAGCTTCCGGTACATGGAGTTGACGATCCGGTGGAGCCCCTGCCAGAGCATGGCCGGGGCCAGCGGCATCGAGTTGCCGTCCACCTCGTTGAAGAACAGCATGTGGTACGGCCCCTGCGGGGGACCGTCCCAGTCCACGACCCTCAACGGCTTTGAATCTTCCAGCGGACTCAGGGTGACGAGCTTCCTGCTCCTCGGAAGCCAGATTTCCCAAAGCTCGACCTTGGGGTCGTACTCGTCCTCAAGGTATGTACTCTGCTGGGTGATGGTGGAGATCCGCTCGTCTCCACCGGGGTTGAACTGGGCTGACTCCATCTTCTGGAGACGCTTTCGCTCCTTCTTGTCGAAGTCTTCGTAGTTCCGGGCCTCCTCCAGTGACATCCGGTATCGGTTGCCCATGAACGAACATTCCTCGATGTTCAGGGCGGACATGTCATGCACCCAGTCGTCCAGAAGGACGTGCTGGGCAATCGGGTCGGTCCTGTGGATCTGGACGCCGTCAATCTCGTAGGTTCCGGTGTACTTTCTGCCCACCTTCACGATGCCGATTGAGTAGAGGGCCGACTTCACGGCACGGGCCATCTCACGGTGCAGGGTCGTCGACTCCAGCAGAGAGTTCATCACCGATTCGAGCTTTGCGCAGGTCGGCTTGAGCTTCGACTGCCTCGTGATGATGTTCACCCTTGGCGGACGAGCAATCAGCTGACGCTCGTAGATGTTGGTGGCGATTTCCATCATGTTGAGATGGACCGGCCTCTCAGCACCGTTGTCGGAGTAATAGACTCCGACGTACTGCTCCATCGCCTCCTTGTGCCTTCGCCGAAACGGCTCCAAGCGGTAGCGAGAATTGTCGATGGCCCGACGTAGACGGGAGAGGTTCTTTGGGTCGTATGGATTCGGCATTATATGTCGTCCCGTTGAGTCAGGCCGTGGTAGTTCTGGAAATGCACGACCTCTTCTCCATCCATGAAGTCGGGTCGCCATTCTTTTCGGTGGTTGTGGTGAAAACGAATCACCTGATTGTCAGCGGCAAGCAGGTCAATCAAGACCTCCTCTTCCGGAGTCTTGTCCCCGACCAGATTACCATGTTTCGATATACTCACGTTCCTCCTCCTTACGCTGTTGGCGTCTCCACGCCAGTGACATGAGAGGCGGCCCCTGCGTCTCTCGTTTCGGTTTCTGGATACTCCTGTGCAGAACCTTGGAGCAAAGAGCATCCGCGATGACTATGTCTCCATGATTGTCTCCTCTGTCGCTGGGGTCGATTGAGTTGACTGAGCCGCCGTGTTCGATCTTTCCGTTTGGAAGATAAACGAACTCCGATGCTTGCCTAACCGCTCTCTCGGACGGGTTGATGAACTTCTTGGTGACCAGTGCGTTGCGGTAGTCGTTCAGCAAGTCCTTCTTGCCATCGCCGGTCGAGAACCATCCCGGCTTGTCGGTCTGTCGCTTCTTGATGCTTCTGTCGTCCGTCATATAGTAAACATTTCCGAACCGCAGGTCATCGACGACAGTCTTTCCGAATGTCCGCCCCGGCCCAGTCGCTTCCCAGATCAGGTGCGCGGGCCTCCCGCCCGGCCCCGAGAACATCCTGCACACGGCGACCGCCAGCTCGGCGAAGCGGTTCGCAGAGAGCTGGTTGGTGCAAAGCTCGGCCACCTTCTCTCCGGACAGCCGGTCACCCACGGAGATGGCTGAGTCCGAGGCTCCGGTCCCCTGTGACACGTCGCACCCCACAACGTAGTCGCGGTCTGAGGGAGGGCTGCCGCCCTCATCCAGATAGCACCACACCCGCAAATCACCAACATTGTCCTCGGAGAACTCCCCTTCGCCATCCTGACCCATGATCATCGTTCCCACGTGCTTAGGCTCAAGCCCGAAGCTGGACACGAGGTCGTCGAGGATGTCTGGAGGGAAGAAGGGGTAGTTACTACCGAGGTAGTCGATATCAAGCTGGGTGGCGATCTCCACGGGGTGAGCGCGCCGGACACACTCTCCGTCGTACCAAGGTGATCGAGGCTTTCCCTTCTCGTCCTCGTAAAGCCCTTCGCCCTTCTCCGGATGGAGTGGCCAGTGAAGCCTGAGTCTAGGTGTCCCCTTCTCCCTTTGAGCGTAGAAGGCGTTTGCAGTGCCGCATGGGGTGCTGTTGAAGATTCGACAGTTTGAGGTGTCTGCGGTAGCTGAAAGAGTGTCCCACCCACCTCCGTCGAAAGCCGCGAACTCGTCGATGAGCATTGCCCCACGCCTGCCACCACGTCCGATGTTGTCGTTCGTGGACTCGCCTTCGATCTTTGAGCCGTTGTCCAAGTTGATCAGCTTGAGCTTGTTGCGGGTCACGGCGGGGCGCATCCATGCGGGTATCCCTTTCATGAGGAAGTCGATGTGGCCAAAGAGGGAGTCGGCAGAGCCGTCCACGAGGCTCTCCTTACGAGAGACCATGAGGTACGACTGCATGGGGCGGAACAGCCAGCCCCAGAAGAACAGGGTGAGGCACATCCACGATGCACCCATGTCCCGCGACTTCTCGATGAGGATGTCGCTGCCCTTGAAGTCCTCGCCGTCCTCCTTCTTGTGAGGGAGCGAGTCTTCAAGGCAGAGGAGAGCGTTGTCTTGGAACTCGTAGGTGATGAAAGGGATCTTCGGGTTCGGCTTGCGGGGGTCGTACGTCCAGCAGAACGTGTTGATGAAATACAGGATGTCTCTTTCGCAGGCCTGCCACACCACATCCCTGAGTTCAGGATCACTCCCCGTCTTCTCCAGCATCTCCTTCCGGAAGATCAGGTTCGCCTCCATCTCCTTCGGAACTTGGGAGTACAGTGGTGAGGGCGTTGAGCATCTTGGCGATTTCACCGGCAGACTTGGAGGCATCTCTTGCGTACTCCTTCAGAACCTTGTCTTCGTCCTGTGTGCGTCCGACCATCCGCATCCACTCGACGTAGAAGCTCTTGGGGTCGCTGCGGGAGAACTGGAGCAGCCCCCAAGCTCCGCACGAGGGGGCCTCGGTGGCACTGCACTCAGGGTTCGCAATGTTGTCGTACACCCACTGGTAGTCCTCCCTCAGTGTGGATGTCTTGCCCTTGAATACATCTTGAGAAAGTTCCGGCCCCGGAGCCTCTCGCGCGGAGGGAGGAGCTGCCGGGGAGGCTGCCGGGGACGCGGAACCAAACTCTGACGTGGCGATGACGTAGGCCTCCGACTTGGTGTGGCCTTCCGCCTCAAGCTCCGCCCTTCGTCGCTTGAACTCGTTGAACCTGCCCTCCCGCTTGAGGGTGGCGGCAAATTCTGATGTTGTCACTTCACGTCCTCGATGGGGAGATTCTTCCAAGGCTCGGAGCCGGGCATCTTGACGGTCTCGTCCATCGCCCAGTCCACCTTGACCTTTCTTGCCCAGCCACGCATCCGCCGGACAGGCACGTACAGCGAGAAGCCTTCTCCCGCCCCGCGAACCAGCATTCCGACGTACTTGCCCGTGGCGGCCTCGTAGATGCCCCCTCCGGAGCTTCCGGGGAAGGACGTGGCGTTTGTCTGGTCGTAGATCGTCTTGTTGATAAGGCGACCTCTTTGACTCACGATTCCGTCCGTCAGGCTGTTGCTGCCCAGTTCCCCGAGCAGGGAGCCGACGTGATAGAGCTTCATCCCCAGCTGGGGAGGCTTCTCGGCCTTGTAGAACTTCGTCCCTTCCGCGAACTGACCCTTGGCCCTCACCCGCAGCAGGGCCAGATCCTCACCGTGATCTGCGCTTGAGTACTTGATGACCTCCGCGTCCAGCTCGTACCGGCCCACGGTCCTGCCGTCCTCGACCAGTACCTTCACGACCTTGGCGTCGTCGAACTCCACGACCGTCTTCGTGGCCCCTGTCTTGGCATCCACAGCCTTTCGCTCTTTCCGGAGACCCGCCACAACGTGGGCAGCCGTCCAGACGAAGCTGTGCTTCTCTCGCTTGAAGATGACCCCGCTGCCTTCCGAGAATCCCGCCTTGATCGTGACGGAGATGTTCTGGAGGTGGGGGACAATCTCTGGCTCAGCGGCTGTCGCCGGGCTTGCGAAGATTAGGGCGAGCGTGACCGCGTGGAGTGTCTTTACCATCTTTCTTGTCCTCAGACATGATTGCCTCGATGATGTCCTCCCGACGTGCCAATTGCTCACAGTGCAGACACCAGACAACACAGCCTGAAGTAAGAGCCGCCGTAATAACAACCAACGCGCTCAGGATAAACGTCCCGTTACCGTATGAACATATCACCGCCCCGGAGATCAAGGCAACAGCCACACCCGACATCACGGAGATGCCCGTCAGGGAGTACAACAACCGCTTGGCTAACCTTCCCATACCTACCCCTAAATTTTGAGAGCGGGACTCCGACCGACTATATCCGACCGGGGGGTCCGGTTCCATTCTGGCGTAACCGTGGGCAGGGGATAACAGAACTCCGCGTGCGCCGAACCGGTGGGGGGTCGGTTCAGTTTTCAGAATGCACACCAACCGGTCCACCCCTGCACACCGGTCAGCTGACCGACCACAGCTCACAGCTGCTGTGCTGTGTGGTGGTTGACCGGTTGTAAGCTCGCGTGCGCGCCTGTGCGGGGAGAGGATTGTGTGCTTGAGTTAGCTCAGGCCCACACGAGCGTGTATCACGCAGGGCAACACACCAGACAGACTGTTGCCAGACCGACGATTAGCCCAGTTATCAGCTTTCCTCGCGTTTCCCGTCCTCCCAGCCCAGCGTATTGCTAAAGATTGCCCTTGTCTAGCCCGATAACCTAGTGAGCAGCGAGATGAGCTTGCTGCATTACTCTTGGGAGGATGTGAGATGCACGAATTTATTATCAACTTCGGTCCACAGCTTTGGTCGTGGATACTCGGAGCTGCCCTTGGAGGGTCTTTGGCATACGCCATCATGGACGCTCGCCTTGAAAAGGTGAAGTCCACCAAGGATGAGTATGCCAGAAGGCTTGCAGCCTACCTGTATGCTGACATTGCGAAGCAACAGGCACTGATCAAGAACTGCAAGTCATCGGCCAAGAAGGTCGCAGACGAGGAATCACACAAGAAGTGGACTGAGCTTGCGATAAAACACGGCGTCGAACTACAAGATCCACACCTTGGTACCGTTGCACGGTTCAACTGAGGTGCAAAAGGCCAGCAGTGCTTAGCATTGCTGGTCTTTTTTTATGGATTGGCAGTAAAGTTTGACCCAAATTGACCCGATAACACTGTGAAAGCCACTAATCATTGTTCTAACGAAGGGAAGAAACATGAACACATTGGCTGTCAACTTGGATCAGGTCCAAGGCATGTTGGTGGTTGTCGTACTCCTTGGAGTCTTTTGCGGCGGCTGTCACCTTGTTGTGAAGCTCAGAAAGCGACTAGATAAGTGGTTCTTTGAGCAACCATACGCTCAAAAGGAGCGAGCGAAGGAGCTGAAGGCTACTCGCGAGGATCTTGGCACCGTGAAAGCGGAACTCAAGAAGCTCAAGGGAAGTAACAGCAAAACGGTCGCTCTTCACGAGCATAACAGGGTGAAGGATGCCAAGAAAACACTTCAGAACAAGTACGATGACCTAGCCAAGCAGGTCAAAAACCTGAAAAGCAAACTGGATGATGCTGAAAGGACGCTGTTTGAGCAGGAAGTAATGCTCAAGCATACTCCGCAACAGCATTCGTACAGGCCGCCTTCGGTGCAAAACGGACACCGGAACTACGCCACCGCTCAAGGTGGGCTAGGATCTGGCTTCTGAGGTGCAGTGAAGGCTGGTCGGGAAAAGCCCGTCAGCTTCGGTTGGCGGGCTTTTTTCGTTAACAAACTCTGAAAGAACAGGGGGGTCACACCCTTACCTTCAAGGAGGTACGCAATGGTTACATTGTGTCTGGCTGCTTCTGCGGCACTGTTCTTCTCCCTCTCGCTGTACTTCGAACAGAAGTGCAAGCGACTAACTCGGGAGCTGGAGTCCGCCTGTCACAGGGCAGGAGTCTGGCAACGGAGCATGGTCGCAGCGAGACGGGGGAAGGATCTGCCGTACAGGTTGACCCAAGAGGTCATCGAGAAGATAGCCAAGGAGTGACCCGAAGGCCTGCCAGCTTGTGCTGGTGGGCCTTTTTTTATGCACACACGCTAAAGAATGGGTGCATTTGGCCCGATATACCTGTAACGCAGGGCATTGAGACCCTGCAAGACAACAGGAGAATGTTTGATTATGGCTAAACACCTAATCGTGTACGTTGTCGAGAAGGCTGGGTATGACCCCATCCAAAAGTGCAAGATGTCCATCGAGGGTGACTTCATCGGTGCCAAGTGCTTGGTGAGGCGGTCGCTCGGGTTCGCCTTGAACACAACAGATCTCGATGTCGAACACACAATCGAACGATTCTTTGCACACAACATGACTGTTACAGAACTCAGGGCGATGTCGGAAGCATCCCGTGAGATCGCAGAGTCAGTTGAAGCAGAGGCTGAACACGCCTTTGAGAGAATCAAGACACTCGAAAGGGTGTTTGAGAATCGGCTGAACAAGATCAGGGAAAGGAGTGGCACTGCGGCCCTGTCGCGTGCCACGTCAAGACTTTCCACGGATGACCAGCCGGAGAGCTTCTGAGGGCCTATCAGAGGCCTTCAAAGCCCTCCTGAGACCCAGATGGTGGTGCAATGCCACTGTCTGGGTCTTTTTTTGTGCGCACATGCGTTCAAGTGGGCTACGACACGCATTAGGGGTGACGAAAACGCACTGAGGGGGCAATTCATGCTAAAGAATAGGCCTTTTTAGCCCGATATACCCTTGTAAGGGAGGGTTGGCCTCTCTACCAACCAATTGGAGGAATGCAAATGAGTGAGGAATATGACCTGCCTGTTGACGACGGTGGACCGACGGAGGATGACATCACAAACCCCGGTGAGCCGGGCGGTGATGACCTCGACGACGAACTCGATGAGTTCATCAGGAACATCATCAACAGCGGACTGTCATCTGTCGAACTCGACAAGATTCATCCAAGCCTCAACGGAGACGAGGAGGTTGCTAAGGCCCAGACTATGTACTGTAAGGGCTTCATCTCGAAAGAGGAGCTGAATCAAAAGATACAGGTCATCGCCAAGGCGAAGATCCTGCACCAAAGCCAATACATCGACGACGATGAGTTGGCACATGCCGTGAGGCACAGCTCATTCCTCTTTCCTGACGAAATCCCCGACCCATAGCAACGCCTGACTGATTGAGGCGAAACCGTTGCATAGGCATCCGCTTATGCAACGGTTTTTTTATGCGCACGCTAAAGGTGGCGGCCCCTCAGCCCGATATACCTGTGAAGGGCAGCCACTGGAGCTGTCCACAACAGGTCTCAACGGAAAGGATATTTCAGTTGGAAGACCAATCTTTGCATGAGCTGGCTCTGTCGTTGGCAGACCTAGTCACAAACCACGTGGTCGAACTCCTCGAAGAGGAGAGATACCTCGGCCACGGTGACGCGGATGTCATAAACGAGATGACAGCGATTGCACGCGGAGCTGTCTCTGACCGGTTCAACGAGCTGTTGGACGAAAAAAACGGTTGGACTGAACAGCTAGTCCATATGCCCCTCTGGGAGGCGTGCCAAGCACTCCAAGCGGTGAGGCATAACAACAATCAGCCGATCCGCATCAAGCCTGCGGTTAAGGCCAGCGGTCAAACCGGTGGCAGGAGACGCAGGGGGAGGCGGAGACGCAAGCGGGGAGGGCAGCAGAAGAAGCTGCCCGGAACCGATCAGAGGGGTTTAGATCCCGCTGATGAAGAGAACTACGACCCTCACGACCCGTTTTATGTCGGAGGGCCAACACTCACTCCTGAAGACCAGCAATATCTTGCTGATCAAGCCGCTCAGGACGAATTCTGGGCGCAACAGGAGGCGGAGTACCACGCGAGAAACCCTGATACCCAACAAGACTTCTCTTGGTGAAAGGAAAGAGACATGTTGAGATTTCTACTTGCTTTGGTACTACTGACCTGTGGGTGTGCAAGCACCCACAACCTGAGACACGTGGAGGAAAGTCCTCCGGAAGACGTGGCCGTCGAAGACCTTGAACAGCTCATCGACGGCAGAATTGAGAGCTACGTTCTTCGGAACGAGTTCACAGGGCATCCCATCTGGGGATGCAAGAAGGATCAGGAGGTGCCCGCACCTCCTACCGAGGAGCATGAGACCTCCAAGTCTGCCAACCGGTGAGGCTCTCTGCTCCGTAGGCACGCGCCGGTTATGGGGGCGGCTCCTAAAGTGGAGTGCAGGGTTCAATTCCCTGCCGTGCCTTTCCGAGAGGGTCATGTACGACCCTCTCTTTTTTTGTCCCGTAACAGGAAAGGTAAAACCCATGTTACGAGGAAACTGCTCGACGTTTTCGGAACTCATAGAGGTTGTGATGAGGGAATCTGACCTCAAGAACGACCTCATGGGAGTCGATGCGTCAAAGATTGTGGCAGCGGATGTGGACGGGGAAGCCCGGCTGGAGATCGCGTTGAACGAAGGGTCCGATGAGACCACCTCGTTCTCGCTTCTTCCGGTCGCACATCAGAACCTTGCCTCGGAACTCACGCCAATTGGCATGAGGTACTACAAGACGCTGCTCGAAAGAAGCTCGAAGGAAGCGTGGGCTTACAATGTCAACCTCTGGTTGAACAAGAACACGCCCCGGTTCGTCCGGACCTTCGACGGTGCGTACGAGGAAGACTTCAGCATAGCGGAGTCGCCCTCGGTACGCTGTCTCAAGTCCACGCAATACTGGGCTTTGGACAACGACGCACTTCTCTCGCAGCTCATTCCACAGTTTGAGAGGCGGGACTTGGAAGTGCTGACCTGCAATCTCAGTGAACGTCAGATGCTCATCAAGGCGGTTTCGCCAGTGATGGTCGCTGAAATCCCCAAGGTGGGGGACACTGTGCAGGCAGGGATTGCCATCGGCAATTCCGAAGTGGGCTGCGGCTCACTCTGGATCGCATTTCTGGACTACGTTCTGGAATGCTCCAATGGAATGGTTGGTGCCAAGGAGTCGCGGTACACGCACCGCTCCGGTGATACCGGGGAGGTGGCTGACAAGTACCACACGCGAACCCGTGGCACCCGGCAGAAGATCGACGAGACCTTCTGGGCTGAGATCGGCGAGGACATCGAACGGGTCTTTGACCCGAACAGATTCCACAGCCGGATCAGCGAATACGGGCAGGCTGCTGAAGATGAGGTTCCCGAAGGCCGGGAAACCGCGATCATCTCCAAGGTCTGTCTCAATGCTGGCATCCCAAAGGACGAGATCGAACTGGTCCTGCGGCGATACCAGATCGGCGTAGGGGCAGCACAGAGTCGGTCTACCGACCGCAATCCCTACGCATCCCGGTGGGGTGTGGCCCAAGCGGTCACAGCCTACGCCCACAAGGACGTTGCTGACTGCGATCTGGCCCTCAAGTACGAAGAAGAGGGTCGCAAGATCATCAGCTACCGGGGGGCTTTGCCAGCATGACGAAGTCCGAAGAAAACGCGGTGCGGTACTGCTCCATCTGCAAGGTGGAGCCAAGCAGGCCGTACTACGAAGGAAAGTGTGAGGACTGCTATCTGGCAGGACTCCCGACCATTGCGGTCAGAATTCGCTCAGCAGGACCAAAGGTTCTGGGGGCGAGACAGGACGCCGGAAGGCGTGGAGGTGGAAACCCCACCTACAACATGAGCAGGGACTAGGACTCCCTGCTGCGAACAAGGCCCTCGATGAGGAATCACTCCTCGTCGGGGGCCTTTTTTTGCGCCTCGACAATTTGTACAGCCCACGCCATCACGTTCTCCTGACTGGACAGTCGCGTCTCGTCCCAGTCCTCCCGTATCAGGGCGCACTCCTCTTTTATCTGCTCCGGAGTGGGCAGATAGGGGATCTCTGACTTACCCGGCTCAAAGTCCGGGTCTTCAACGTGGTTCACCAAGTCCCAGTTCACGGATGCGCACTTGGGGCACGCCGGGTTGAACTTGACGTAGATCCACCGGCAGTCGATGCACTGTTTGTCCCACACGCCACTCTTGTTTGCGATGTAGTGTGCCTTCTGAGCGTCCGTGCTGGGCTTCCCAAACTTCTTCTTCTTGCCACCCATCTAAGCCTCCTTGCAGTGGCCTTCTTCCTCCAAGAGCTTGTTGACGCAGCGTCCGTCTGCGAGATACAGCTCCCCGATGTACCTGCCGTACTTGCCTCTCTTGTCCCTGATGGTACGGAGGAAGAGCGGATCGGGGTTCTCCTCAAGGAGAAAACCCAAAAACTCCTTAGCGAGAAGACCCTGCTCACGCTCTTCCCCTCGCACCTCGAAGGTGTCGATTCCAGCCAGACGTATCCGCACTTGGTGATACATGTCCATGCCAAGGTCGACCATCACGTCGACAGTGTCGCCGTCAACGATGTTTGTGACCGCGCACTTGTACGTGTACAGATCTTCCTCGGTCAGCATGACATGTTCCAAGGCCAATACTTGGCCAGATCCTCTTTCGTTCACAGCTCCAACTTTCCCATTCTGTGCAAGCACGGCAGTTCGATGATGTCTCCCGGTGCCGCCTCGGCTGGCCGCAGGCGGGAGGCGAATCCCTCTCCCAAGTATCCCGCCTGACGCAGGCAAGTCAAGACAAATTCAGAGCAGAAGAATCTCTCCGGATCAACGTCCAGAGGGGCACCCTGCTTGTCCTTCCTCTTGCGAACCCAGCGACACCACGTCCTGATGAACTGGTACTTGGGGGCATACTGTTTCCCCCAGTGAGACAACGCCTCCGCAACCAGAGCGGTGCGGTCAATCTTGTTGTCTTCCGGCTTGTGGAGTTCGTACCAGTCGATCCACTCGCCGTCTTCCAGACAGTTGGACACGGGGTAGATGCGAATGCCCCGCCCTTCCAGTGCCTCCATGACGCACAGGCGACCGTGCATCCACAGGGCGAAGCCGACGTGGGAGATTCTCGACTGCGTGAAGTAGCGAATGATCCAAGACCACCATCTGGTGCCTCGGAAAGCCAGCACATCACCGTCCCTGATCTTGTCCCTCACCGAGTTGTATTTCATCTGGTTCTCCCAGCTTGAGGTCGTACTTGGTATCAAGGTCAACTGATCCCCCTCCCTCTCCTGACGCGAGCCCGAAAAGAGTGGGGAGGAACGACCCGGCACCAGCACTAGCCAGAAGACCACCCAACAGGAGCAGCTTGGAAAGCCAGCTTTTCCCGTTGGTGTTCGTCTCCGAGTGGTTGTGCGTCACGTCGCCGATATGCGTACTCCCCGCCTTGGCCTGCCCTTGGAAGTCGTCTCCGAGATGTGCCCTGTAGTGGGCACGAACAAGCTCCTGCCCGAGCCGGAGGCTTTCGGCCACATCCTCAGCCTTGGCCTGCTCCTCCAGCATCCTGATCCCGGCCCACCTCTCCACCAGCTTGTCGAACAAGCTCTTCACGGAGTTCCTCCGCTCTTCTGGACACAACGGTAGACAGGCTGCCGTCTAAGGCAGACATCCTGATTGCAGCAATCCGCTTGCGGTGCAATGCGGAGTTACGTTCCGCTTGGAGCAGTGGATCGAGACTTTCCACTACCGCTCTCCTCAACGATACGGTGTCCCAGAGCCTCGGCCTGAGAAACCATGTTCTTGGCTTCCTGATGCTCGTAGCGGATGCACTCAACCAAGGCATTGAAGCCGTTGGCCGCCTGTTGCGCGCCGTTCAGGGCGTGCATCTTCATCATCGCGTAATCGTTGGCGGCAAGTTCGACGGAATCGGGCATTATTCAATCCTCGTGGCACGGGCAGAAGGGACACTCGTCGCAGACACAGTATTCGCAATCACACATTATCTCGCCCTCGGCAAAAGGAGCTTGATAGGCGTGCCGAACGGATACGACTGCTCTTGCAAGACCTTCCCGGTCTCGGGGTCCAGTATTTGGACGCGAATGGGCGTCCGTTTGATCCTCTCAAGTTCAGCACTTCGCTTCTTTAGCTCAGAAAGAATATGCACGATGGCCTTGGTCCTGTCAACGTCGCTGCCGAGGGGTATCCCGTCGAACTCAAAACTGCGTTTTTTCTCGATACCCCCGTCAAAAAGCGTGGTCCCCAACGCCTTCTCAGCCTCGATGACGAACGCCACAAGCTGGTTGTGCGTCGAAGTGAACATCTCGTCGTTGTCATTGGAGCCGTGGGAAATGACCCCGACGAGACTGTTGTCGGAAAACACTCCGCCCCCAGAGCATCCCCTGTTGAAGTCCGTTCCGTCTACGTCAAACTCCCACCGTGGCCTGCCGAAGTTTATCAGCGTGGTCTCACCCTTGTAGTCGCAGCTAATAACCCTTGGCCCCTTTCCCTTGGGGTAGCCACAGGCAATATACCCTTTGAGAGAGGGCTTCCGCTTGATCTTGTAGACATCATCAACATCCGCCGACCAGCACATGAACACGGACATGTCCACGTCCCGGTTCACATGCACCCAGCGAGCAGTCCCCTTCTTTCCGCTGGGAAGAGTGAAGCTGGTGGTGGTGCCGACGCCCGGAGAGCAGTGTGCGGCTGATATCCCGTAGGCAACCTTGTCCTGAACGGAGACAATCGTGCCGCTGCAACCGCTGATACGGGCAGAGGCCGGGATGAAGTCCGGCTGTGCGGCCACCGCAGTCCCGTAGCTCAAGGCTAGGGAGGCGATGATGGTGCCGATTTGAAGCAGTGGATTTCTGCGCATGAAAAAACCCCAAGACCATCTTCCGATGACCTTGGGGCCTTGTCAACTAGCGTTCCTTCCATGCAAGTCCGACAGCGATGGCAGACCAGACATCCCCGGCCACTCCGTAGAGTGGACCGGGTTCTTTTTTTGTACCGATCGCATCCATCCCGTCTTCAGTATACCTCTCGATGATGCAACGCCGGACATCCGAATCGCGAGAGTGCGTCGTGCCACACACGATCTTTTTCACATCCCGCCTACTGATCCGATCTGATTCTCCCGGCTCCCATGCTTCGAGAAACCTCCCTGTCCAGACGAGGGTCTCGAAGACCTCCGTCCCGACAGGCTTTCCGTAGCTCGTCATTCCCTCCACGATTAGACAGTCAACCGTGTGCCACCCCCTCCCCTTGTCCCTAATGGCCTCAAGGAGGGTTTCGTTGGGTTCTTTCCCAAACGTGGTGACAGTGCCACCCCCGCGAACCACAGCCCATGCGGACTGCGTGGTTCCGGGGTCAATTGCTAGGACGTTCACGTACCACGCTCCCATGATGGTAGCCATAGTGCGGAGAGGGTCGCTCTTCGAACTCGGGGAGAATAACCCCGCTGTTCGCAGCATCACGAATCTGTCTCACGAGGTCAACAGCCTCTTTACTCCCGACCTCTGTCGCGAAGTATTTTTCGCAAAGCTCCGTGAACCTCCTCTCTTGGGCGGCTGCCGGACTCTGCTTCGCCAACCTCGCGAACTCCGTGTTGTCCCTCTCGATCTCTTCGAGTGACCGTCTGTGCGTTTCTTGCGGCATTGGTAGCCTCTTTCTCGTAATGGGTTTTGAACTGCTGAAAGACTCTATTCCTGTCGAAATCCGTCATGGAACAAAGTGTTTGCCAGCCGATCTTTTTCACCGCTAAGACGGTTGGACCGTCCAGCGATTCCCTCGCCTCAACCTGCTGTCGCAAGCCGAATCGAGAGATTGCCGCCCGAACCTTCTCCCAAGCCACTTCAGCCGGGATCTCCGGACGGCGTCCTTCCCACCAGTCCTCCCTGTCGTCATCCCATCGTTCTTGGTTGAACCAAGTCGACGGGTGAGGGATGTACTGGCGTTCCTGTCCCTGCTTGGCTTTGGCGTACTCCTGAACAGCGTCCATTAGAGCGTCAAAACCAATACTGTCTTTCGACATCAGGGCCTTCTTGATGGCTTTCAAGGCAGCACCCCTCGCAACCTTGCGTGGGTAAGCCTTGTACAGGGCCATCGCCTGCTCATCAGTTCCCTTCATGGACTCTTCCTTTCTCAGGGTCACGGGCTCTGATCGTCAAACTGAAATCGAAGTCGAGGCTTCCGTCCTCCTCTGCTTCCGCGAGGACTCGGGCAATCTCCGTGATGCCCCAATATGGGGCCACCAGCGTCAAGACTCCAATCTCGTCGTTATTAGTAACCACAGGTTCTCCTCCTGTTTGCGCAACACGCCCTATCCGGGGACATACGTCACCGTTATGTACAGGATGCTGGGGGGCCTGCCGTATTGATCGCGAAAGCGATATGTCCCCACCGGGATGCTAGGGAAAACAGAGCCCGGAATTGGTTTTTACTCGGCATCGGGTTCGTGAGACCCGCCGGGTAACCTCCCTGTGAGACCAGAAATCCGACTGCTTTTAGCGGATTTGGGCGACGGAGCGTACCCGCCCAGAGTTTAGACGCCCCAGATTTGTCTCACATGCACCTGATAGCTTATCGTTGCAGCGGACCCATAATAGGCGCGCCGAAACGGTTGTCAAGAAGTTTTTTCTTGAAGTGGACCTGCCGGGAATCGAACCCGGTGCCCCAAAAGCGGTTCTAAGTCCGCCGGAACTCACCTGTCAGGCCCAGAAAGAGAGGAGCAGGGTTCACGCTAGAAGGCCGTCACCTGCTAGTCCCAGCGGCCTACTGGGAACTCCTCTCAATGCCGCAATAATGCTTACGGCAGCAGTATTCTCCTCAGAGGCAAGCTCCGAGGATTAGGTGCGACGACCGGAGGTGCTGGCACCTTCCGGCTCGCTCTCCTACACTTACGGCAGCGGCAGGTGGGCAGAGGGAAGAGTCTTCCCAAGGCCCGGCCATAGCCGCCGACCACTTCAGAGGCAGCACCGCCAACCCTCTGGGCGACGGTAACCGCTCCGCCGTGGACAACCTTAGCGGTGCCAACGACACCCCTGTGTGCAAACTCGACGGTCTCAACGACACCGCCGTGTGCAAAGTCCACGATTTCGACCGCTCCGTCGTGAACGTCAATCAAGACGCCCTTGAAGAACAGTCCAGTTCCCTTGGCAACCTTGGTCGCCTCGGATGCTGCAAAGTGCAGCGGGGTGTGCTTCGGGCAAGGCTCCGTAGCCATTGCCGTTGTGGGCACAGTAATCATCGCAGCGAAAATAAATGCCTTCTTCATCGGGTTTTTTCCTTTCGTTCAGAAGGGCACTTCTTCGTCGACCGGGTCACTTGCCCGGTCCTTCTTCGTCGCTTTCTTCCCAACCTTGTAGAGACGATCCAGTCGCTTTGCGATTTCGGAGTCGTTCTCAGGAGAGCGTTTACCGCCCCCCGACAAGATAGGGAACTGGAAAGAGTCGTAGACCTTCCCATCGTTGCCCTCGTTGTGAGTGCAACGCAGTTGGACTACCTGATCCTCAAAGGAAAAGTAGCCCTTTTCATCCGGATTGAGGCCGGTGAATCCACCCACCCCGCTCCAGCCGAGAGCCTTCAATTGCTCGATGGTTCTCTCGACGTTCTCCGGACTGTTAGTCCAGAGAAACACAGTCCGCTCGTGAGGGCCGTCCTGCGGTATCCGCTGGTCGTCCTTCAGTCGCGTCTTCGGGAAGATTGACAACCCGAAGTATTCCGTTCCTTTCTTGTTTTGAGAAAAGAACTGCTTTCGGATCTCACACTCGTAGAGACCCTCTTCGTAAAATGCCATTAGGCATCCTCCTTCGTCGCGAGCAGTCCGCCCGCGATCGCTGACCGGAGATTTTCCCAAGCCTCCTTACCGGAGTCACCCGCTTCGATCTCCGGGTCCAACCCGAAGCGGTTCTTGGCGTCAAAGGCAGCCGTGTACTGTGTGTACAAGACTCGGGCGTGACCTCCACGCCCTTTCGCACGGTTGCCGGACTCGTCCACCTCAACGTAGTAGTTGAAGAACAGGACAGCGTCCGCCCACCGATGTGTCTGCATCCAAGTTTTTGGATGACAGGTCGCTTGGTAGCGATCGTAGTCGCCACCTTCGGGGTTCTTGAAGGGCTTCACGTGGACATGCTCAAGCATGACGATGCTCATCCCTTTC
>PBPL01000049.1 GCA_002724675.1 Deltaproteobacteria bacterium
GGCTGTGTCGTCGTCGTCGTCGTCGTCGTCGGCTGTGTCGTCGTCGCCGGTGTCGTCGTCCTCGGCGGAGTCGTCGTCCCCTAGGGCATCCAACAGATCTGCGGCTCCGAAGTCACAGCCTGTGGTTGGGAGGAAGAGGGCGAGGAGGATGGAAAGAAGCAGACGCGACATAGAACTCTCCGGCGGACCCGCTACGCGGGGTGAAGAATTAGAGTTGCAGAAGATTCTACCAACCGCAATCGCCGAATTGGCGTCCACCAAGGGATCAGAGTCCCGACAGCTAGCGTATGGTCGGGGTGCTGAAGCGAGCGCTGCCCCCCCGTTCTAGGGTTGCGGGTGGCCTATTCTTGGGGCGCTGGGCGGAACCAGTCCGGGACGGCGCCCAGCGGCTCGAAGTCTTGGCCGTCGCCATTGCGGTCGCCGTCGACGTCGAGCCAAATGGGGTTGGCTACGGCGTAGGGTAGGACCGAGAACGTGCGCGGGAACGCGGGCGCGGGGCCTACTAGTGAGTCGACGCCGAAGCCGCCCAGGTCGATCTCGCCGATGGCCTCAGTGACCACCTCGGCCAGCTCCAAGCGCGGGATGGAGACCGGGGTGAAGAGGGGCCCTAGGTCCTGGTCGCCAAGGGCGATGACGACGTACCACGCGTCCCTGGGCAAGCCGTCGTCTCCTGTGGGGGCGACATCCAGTTGCCCGCGATACTTCACTACCGAGTTGACGTCGAGAGCGTCTCCCGTGATCTCGTGGATGAGGCGGGCGTTCTCATAGACCTCGATGCGGTCGACGCGCATCCACCTGGGCGCTTGCACCTCGATGGAGAGTGTCGCGGTGCCGTCCTCGGTGCTCAGCTCGCTGCCGATGGGCGCGCCGTCCAGGTTGACGTTCAGCAGGGGGCCATAGCTGGCCACGACACCGTGATTCTGAACGGCGCGGGCCACATCGCGCTCGTCGATGAGCTCGGCTTCGTCTACCGGTGAGATGACGAAGTTGCGCGGGCAGCCCGACTCGGTCTTGGTCAGCCCATGGGTGTCTGAATTACCCAGCACCGTGTGTCGGTAGCCCAGGTTGAGCAACGTGAACCAGTCATCGATCTGCCCCTGCATGTCCCGGGTCAGGAAGAATGGCTGGCTCAGGTCCTCCAGGGCACGCTGCTCGTCCATGCTGCGCTCCAGCATGGTGTACATGGACACCCCGTTCTCACAGCCATCGAGCGGCTCTTGCTCCGTGTAGCTGCGCTGGCAGAGGACCTCCTCGTGGGTCGGGGTGCGGATCAACTCGAAGCGCTTGCCGTTGAGCACCTCGAACCCGTCAAAGTCCATCGTGAAGTGCTCCTCTGGAGTCGACAGGACCGGGTTGGCCAGCGTTGCGAACGAAGGCTCGGCATGGGGGCGCAGTAGGCTGCCTTGGAAGGGGTCGAGGCCGAACTGGTCGAAGTAGCCCAGGATGCCGTCGCGCGGGTGCCCGACGAAGACCACCGTCTCGTCTGGGTCGTGGGCGCCGTGTTCGCGCATGGTGTCGATGAGATCTTGAGGGGTCTTGTTGGTCCAGTCGAAGGCGCCACCTAGCGGCTTGCTGTAGTCCATCGTGAGCGGGAAGCTCAGGTAGTGGCCCACCTCGATGGTGGTGGACTCGATGCCGACAGATGCCTGAACCCAGGCATCCAGCCCCAGCTCTTGGATGACGGGTCGATAGTCGGTGATGACGTCGTGGTCCGTCCCCGACAGGAACTCCACACCCTCACAGGCCATCGTGACCACTCGGGTGTCGAGGGGCACCCCCGAATCGGGGCTTGGGGCGGCGTGGACGTGCAGATCGGCAGAGATGAACCCGGTGGTGTCCACCTCTCGCTCCAGGATCACCTCGATGCGGGATGCGCCGCCAGCATCCACTTGGATGCCGCTGGGGTAGCCCTCCTGGATGCTGTTCCACAAGGAGTACTCGACCCCACGGGACACGACGATGTCATAGGCAGCCGGAGCCAGGTTGAGCCGGCTGTGGCCGTACGGCGCGAAGGCGACCTTGGTGTAGCCCTCCGGCAAGTACGGGTCGCCCAGGTCTGGGCGATTGATTGCCCCCGCCGCGTCCACGGGCCGCAGCGAGATCTTCGAAGGCAGGGCTCGGCCTCGCTCGTCGACGATTTGGAACTCCAAGATGCCCGTGCGAGGCGCTAGGAGGCCCACTGTGACGGACTCGCCGGACTGCACGCGAACGGCCTGGGGCTGCGAAGGCCCGCGACCAGGCTCTTTAGCTACCAGTAGATAGTCTCCTTCGGGCAGAAGGCCACCAAAGGAGCCGTCAGGGGTCGGGTCTTGGCCACGATCGGTCTGCCAGTGGCTGTAGAGGTCTTCTTTGGGTGGGAGGCCCAGGGCATCCCGTTCTGCGCCGGTGTCTTGGTAGACCAACACCTCCACCCGAGAGAGGGGCTCGAACGTGTCTTCTTCTCGCACGGTTCCTACCACCTGCCCCGGCGCGGTCTGGAACCCGTCGTCCACGAAGGCCTGCTGCAGACGATCGTAGGCAGAGCCCACGTCGCCCTCGCCTACAGTCATGTAGCGCTCGTAGGTGAACGCGGTGCCGGGTTGCGGGTGCAGGGTCTGTCCCTTGGCCCCGAGCGGGGCAACGTGGACGGCTCCGAACACGGCTGTGATGGACGACATGAACAGGGGGGCGGACAAGGTGCCACCGGTGCCCATGGCATAGGAAACCTGGTCGCCGCTCGCCGCGATGTAGGGGAAGGTGAAGGGTTCTACGAGGGTATTGATGCCGTTGACGTAGGCCTCTGCCACCTCTTTTTCTTCATGGAAGCCCATGCCTGGTACGAAGATGTCCACGTCTCCGCCCGCCATGAAGAAGTCACCGAACTGAAGGGAGCCACCAGCCACCATCGCATCCAAGAGCGGAATGCCTCCCTGGGCCGGCTCGATTCTGAATGCCTCGCACGGCAGCCCATCGTCGCCTTGTTGCCACCCGCAGGGGTCATCGGGCGTGTACTCGCCCTCGTCGTCGAGGATCACCGCAGTGGTACGGATGCGCAGATAGGGCTCGCCCGGGTTGAGGATGTAGTCGGTGATGTGCCAGGTCTTGGGCAGGCTGAGGACGGCCCCCACCAGGCCGAGGTACGAGATGTAGTCCCCGGAGGGTCCCTGGGAGCGCACGATGGCTGGGCTGCCGTCGGAGCCATCACTCAGAACCTCGACGGACTGAGTCTCCATGATGTCCAGATTGAGGGCGTCGAACAGCTCTGTGAACCGGTCCTGGCCGCCGCCGAGCTCTTGGGTCGAGTCGGTGCGTCGCAGGTCGAGATCGACCAGAGAGCCACCGAACAGCCCCGGCCCGGGAGACGAACACTGGTCTCCTGCCTCTTGCTCTTCGAAAGAACAGCGGGTGCTCAATACCCCCACCCGAAGATGCTCGTTCTCCAGCAGGAAGTCGCCCTCGACGGCGTTGGCTGCCGGCCCCCCCACCCACTGATTGAGATTCTCGATGCGATAGGCGGCTGTGATGGACTCGGCTTGGTCGCAGCTGCTCAGTAGGCTCAGTAAAACGGTGACCAAGAGCGCGCGGGTGCAGGCTGCTGGGATTGAGTTTGCGCTGGATTTCACGGTGACTCCGCAGGGGAGGGAAGGTGTGGTAGGCGGGAGTATATCGACTTGACCACGCGGTCGTCCTCCGCTAGCTGGACTGCGTCACTGCGATCCTCTGTGCAACTCGTTGGGCAGGCTCGGCAGTGTGATCACGATCCGTTGTTGGAGGGAGGCCACGGTGAGTACATCTGCCAGGAGACTCTTGTTCCGTCCAGGAATTGCGCCTGAGGCTTCGGGTGTGGTGAACCGCGTCACGCCTGCTCAGGCAGGCTGGGACCTGCTGGGTGTCGAGACCCGACGCATGGCTCGGGGGGAGACCTGGTCGCACGCGACGGCAGGATGTGAGAGCGCGTTGGTCATTCTCGGTGGCTCCTGCTCGGTGCGTTCGAACCGCGGCACCTGGGAACAGGTCGGTGGTCGCGAAGACGTCTTCGGTGGCATCGCCCACGCCCTCTATCTGCCGCGCGGCACCGAGTTCGACCTGTGCGCGCTCTCGGACCGACTCGAGCTCGCCCACGCCTGGGTGCCTTCGGACCAGGACCACGAGCCCGCCTATGTCCGCCCGTCCGACTGCCGCGTCGAGTTGCGGGGTGGGCACAACGCGACCCGCCAGATCAATCACATCATCCCGCCGGGCTTCAACTGTCACCGAATCGTCTCTTGTGAGGTGTATACGCCTGGGGGGAACTGGAGCAGCTACCCGCCCCACAAGCACGACGACCACCGCACGGATGATGCGGGCCAGGTGCTGGAGGCTGACCTCGAGGAGGTCTACCTGTATCGCATTCGGGAGGCCGCCGGCCCCCGCCCCGATGGTGCTCCCCGCGGCTATGCAGTGCAGCACATCTACACGGACGACAGGACGCTGGATGAGCTGGTGGCCGCCCGCGATCACGACATCGTGCTCGTCCCCGAGGGCTATCACCCGGTGAGCGCGGCCTATGGCTACGACTGTTACTACCTCAACTTCTTGGCTGGTTCGGCCCAGTCGCTGGCCTGCACTGATGATCCGGACCACGCATGGACCAAGGACACCTGGGATCGTCAGGATCCCCGGATCCCCATGGTCACTGCCGAGGAGACTCGAGGGTGACCCGTGCCGAGTATGACCTGCTGACCATTGGTCGCAGCTCCATCGATCTGTATTCCAATGACGCGGGCGCGCCGTTTCCCCAGATCGGGAGCTTTGGTGCGTTCGTGGGTGGCTGCCCTACCAATGTGGCCGTGGGCGCGCGCCGGCTGGGACTCGATGTCGCCTTGCTGAGCGCTGTGGGCGAGGACCCCGTGGGGGACTTCGTGCTGGACTTTCTGGACCGGGAAGGTGTCGATATCCGGTTCATCCCGCGCAAGGCAGGGCACCGGACCTCGGCCGTCGTGCTCGGCATCGAGCCCCCCGATCGCTTTCCCCTCGTGTTCTACCGGGACAACTGTGCCGACGCAGAGCTGACCATCGACGATGTGCTGGCGGCCCCCCTGGCATCGAGCCGCATGGTGCTGGTGACTGGCACGGGGCTCAGCCGCGAGCCCAGTCGCAGCGCCACGATGTTTGCGGTGGAGCGAGCAAGAGAGCACGGAGCGCTCGTCGTCCTGGATGTGGATTTTCGCGCGGACCAGTGGCACGACCCGCGGGCATTTGGGGTGGCGATTCGCTCCATCTTGGGGAACGTGGACCTCGTGATTGGCACCGAGGAGGAACTCAACGCGGCGACGCGGACCGAGGGCCTCGAAGTGTCTGTTGTGGACTCCCAGGTGTCCTGTCCCGAGATCGAGGGCGACCTGCAGGCTGCCGTAGCAAGTGTGCTGGGTCGGGGGCCCTCGGCGGTGGTCGTCAAGGAGGGGCAGCGGGGAGCGTCGGTGCACACGGCCGATGGCCAGATCCACCGGGCCGATCCATTCCCGGTGGAGGTCTGCAACGTGTTGGGTGCCGGTGACGCTTTTGCCAGTGGCTTCTTGTTTGGCCAGCTGCAGGGCTGGGACTTTGAGCGTTCGGCTCGCATGGGCAACGCCATGGGCGCCATTGTCGTCACCCGGCAGGGCTGCGCCAACTTCATGGCAACCCACGACGAGGTGCTGGCCTTTATCGAAGAGCGGGGAGGATTCTGAGATGTCCCTTGCCGCCGTCACCGCGGAGCCCTTTGACTCGGAAGCTGTGCTGTCCCGGACTCTGTTCGCGGACATTACTCGTCTGCGTGTGGCTGAGCCCGATCTGGTCATGGAGCTCTCGGCTCGTCGGCAGCGCGCTGCCCCCCTGGGCCCGGACGGCAAGCTCTGCATCTTGGCTGCGGATCACGTGGCTCGGGGAGTGACGAGCAGCGGCCCAGATCCGCTGGCCATGCTCGATCGTCGTGATCTGTTGGCTCGACTAGTCCACGTCTTGCGGTGCGGTGCGGCCGATGGGGTGCTCGCGACCGTCGATGTGTTGGAAGAACTCCTGCTGCTGGACCACCTGGTTCAAGAACGGGGGGATGCCTCCTTTCTCGGTGGCCGGCGGCTCATTGCCAGCCTCAACCGGGGCGGGCTCGCCGGTGCTGCATGGGAGCTCAACGACCCACCCACTGGAGCAAGCCCCCGGACCTGCGCTCGGCTGAGTCTGGACGGGGCGAAGCTGCTCCTGCGCGTCGCTCTGGAGGACCGGGACTCGCTGGAGACCCTGCGCCACGCCGACGCGCTGATCACCGCGATGAACGAGTATCGCCTGCCTGTGTTTGTGGAGCCCCTGCCCGTGCGACGGGTCGCTGACGGCGGCTTCGAGCTGGTGCGGGAAGCGGAGCCCTTGGCCCGGCTCGTCGGCGTCGCATCCGCGCTGGGCGACAGCAGCCGCTACCTCTGGCTCAAGCTCCCGTGGTGTGAGGACTTCCAGATGGTGGCAGGCGCGACCACCTTGCCCATTGTGCTCCTGGGCGGCCCGTCGGCAGGGGAGCCGCGCCAGCTGCTGGAGCAGGTCCGTGATGGCTTGGCTGCGGGCGAGAATGTGCGGGGGACGATGGTGGGGCGCGGTGTGTTGTTTCCCGGGGAGCGCGATCCGGCCAGTGTGGCTGCGGCGATCCACGGACTGGTCCACGAGGAGCGATGATGGCGACGAAGCGATTGACGATGGCTCAGGCCCTGGTGGTGGCTCTCAGCCGTCAGTACGTTCGGTTTGATGGCGAGGAGGCACCGTTCTTTGCCGGCTGTCTCGGCATCTTTGGTCACGGCAACGTGGCCGGCATGGGCCAGGCGCTGCAGCAGCGTCCGGACTTTCGCTACACGCTGTTCCGCAACGAGCAAGCGATGGTGCACACGGCCGCGGCCTTCGCCAAGATGCACAACCGAAGGCGCACCTACGCTTGCACGACGTCCATTGGCCCTGGCGCCACCAACATGCTGACAGCGGCCGCGGGCGCCACCATCAACCGACTGCCCGTGCTGCTGCTCCCCGGCGACATCTTTGCCCGCCGCAAGGTGGCGCCGGTGCTCCAGCAGCTGGAGAGCACCTGGAGCCAGGACGTCTCGGTCAACGACTGCTTCAAGCCCATCTCGCGCTACTGGGACCGCATCAATCGGCCCGAGCAGTTGATTACCGCCTTGCCCGAGGCGATGCGGGTGCTGACCTCGCCGTCCGAGACGGGCGCGGTGACGCTGGCTCTGCCCCAAGACGTCCAGTCGGATGCTTACGAATTCCCCGTGGAGTTGTTCGAGAAGCGGGTCTGGACGATCGGCCGGCAGCGGCCGGATGCACAGCTCCTCCGTCAGGCTGCTGGTTGGATCCGGGAGAGCAGCGCCCCGCTCATCGTGGCAGGGGGTGGCGCCATCTACAGCGAGGCAACGGCCACCCTGGCCGCCTTCGCCGAGCAGACGGGCATTGCGGTCTGTGAGACACAGGCCGGCAAGGGCGCGCTGCGCCACGACCACGCCCAGTGTCTGGGAGCCATGGGAGTGACCGGCACCCCGGGCGCCAACCGCATGGCGCGAGATGCTGACTTGGTGATCGGCATCGGCACGCGCTACAGCGACTTCACGACGGCCTCCAAGACAGCCTTCCAGAACAGTGCTGTGCGCTTCATCAACATCAACGTCGCCGAGTTCGATGCGGCAAAGCACGCCGGCCTCGCCCTCGTGGGAGACGCGAAGGTGACGCTCGATGAGCTGTCCGAGGCGGTGGGGGACTACCGAGTGCCCGAGGACTATGCGAAGCGTGTCGTGCACTTCCAGGACGAGTGGGACGCAGAGGTCGAGCGCATCTACTCGTTGTCCCATGGGCCCCTGCCGAGCCAAGGCGAGGTGATCGGCGTGGTCAACGAGCTCTCGGCCGACAAGGACGTGGTGGTCTGTGCAGCAGGCAGCCTTCCGGGCGACCTTCACAAGCTCTGGCAGTGCAGGGATCCGAAGGGCTATCACCTGGAGTACGGCTACTCGTGCATGGGCTATGAGCTGGCCGGCGGCTTGGGCGTCAAGCTGGCCGACCCCGAGCGCGAGGTGTACGTCCTGGTGGGTGATGGCTCCTGGTTGATGATGAGCCAGGAACTCGTCACGGCAGTTCAGGAAGGCATCAAGCTGACGGTTGTGCTCCTGGACAACCACGGCTTCGCGAGCATCGGGGGCTTGTCGAAGGCGGTGGGTTGTGACGGCTTCGGCACGAAGTATCGCTATCGGGACGACAGTGGGCAGCTGACCGGGGACCACCTCCCGGTGGACTTCGTGGCCAATGCTGCGAGCTTGGGGGTTCGGGCCATGGGCGCGTCCAGCATCGACGAGCTCCGGCTGGCGATTGCGGCCGCTCGAGATCAGGACGAGACGACCGTGATCGTCATCGAGACGGACCGAAGCCAGCGAGTGGGGGGCTACGAGTCCTGGTGGGATGTGCCGGTGGCCGAGGTGTCGGAGCGTGAGGACGTCCAGAGAGCTCGCGCCGAGTACGAGGATGCGCTCGCGGATGAGCGCTACTTCTTCTGAGTATTCCGATGACAACTCTGCGTGTCGCCAACGCTCCGTGTTCCTGGGGTGTCCTCGAGTTCGACGATGCCGACGGCGGCCTGTTGGCCGGTCCGTCGCCGGACTGTGATCAGGTCCTGCGCGAGATCCGCAGCGCCGGGTTCGTAGGCACAGAACTGGGGGACTGGGGGTTCATGCCGACCGAGCCCGGGCCTCTGCGCGACCTCCTGCAGCAGCATCAGCTGGCCATGCTGGCCGCCTTTGTCCCCGTCGCTCTGAAAGACGCCGCCGCCCACCGTGCTGGTGTGGACGAGGCTGTCCGCACCGCGCGCTTGCTGGCGTCTGTGAACTCCGAGGCCTTCATCGTCTTGGCGGATGACAACGGTACCGTCGAGGAACGCACGCGCCTCGCGGGTCGCATTGGGTCAGAGCAGGGCCTCGATGCCCGAGAGTGGGCCCTGTTCGCCCAGGGTGCCGAGTCCGTCGCGCGCGCCGTGCTCGACGAGACGGGGCTGAGGACCGTGTTTCACTTTCACTGCGCCGGCTACGTAGAGACTCCGGCGGAGCTGCGCGAGTTGATGGCGCGTACCGATCCCGGGCTCCTGGGCCTCTGCTTCGATACGGGGCACTACGCGTACGGTGGTGGAGACCCCGTTGCGGGCCTCCGTGAGCACGCCGACCGCGTGTGGCACGTGCACTTCAAGGACCGTCACCCCAAGGTGGCATCGCAGGCCCAGCAGTCGGGATGGGACTACTTCCAAGCGGTGGGCAGCGGGGTCTTCTGTGAACTTGGGGAGGGTGATGTGGACTTTCCGGGGGTCTTGGCCGAGCTGGAGGCCATGAACTACGACGGCTGGATCGTCGTGGAACAGGACGTGCTCCCGGGAATGGGCTCGCCCCTCGAGAGTGCGGTGAGAAGCCGCCGATATCTCCAAGAACTGGGGCTCTGAGGAGTTTGGGTATGGACAAAGTCGAGACGGGACAGGCGCCAGTAGGGGTAGGGCTCATTGGCGTGGGGCGCATCGGGCGCATTCATGGAACCAACATCGCCAATCGCATTCCTGGCGCACGGTTGGTGGGCGTGTGTGACTTGGACCAGCACGCGGCCAAGGACTTCGCCCAGCGGGCCGGGGGGGCCAAGGTCTATGAGCATGCAGATGCGCTCTTGGCGGACCCTCAGGTGGATGCCGTGCTCATCTGCTCAGCGACCGACACCCACGCGGATCTGGTGGAGAAGGCTGCTGGGGCAGGCCGGGCCATCTTCTGCGAGAAGCCCATCTCGTTCGACCTGGCGGCTGTGGACCGGGCACTCGCGGCCGTGGCGCAGAACGACGTCTTGTTGCAAGTGGGCTTCAACCGTCGATTCGATCCCAGCTTCTCCGCAGTGCGCCGCGCGGTCGCCGACGGCTCTGTGGGAACTCCCGAGCTGGTGCGGATTACTAGCCGCGACCCATCGCCGCCGCCCATTGAGTACGTCAAGGTGTCCGGTGGCTTGTTCTTCGACATGACCATCCACGACTTCGACATGGCTCGGTTTCTCACGGGCTCCGAGCCGCGCACCGTGTTCGCCATGGCGGGCGTGCGTGTCGACCCCGCCATCGGTGAGGCGGGCGACATCGACACGGCGGTCATCACCATCGAGTTCGAAAACGGGGTCTTCTGCACGATCGACAACAGCCGTCGTGCTGTCTACGGCTACGACCAACGCGTCGAGGTCTTTGGCTCGCTCGGCGTCGCGCGGGCCGAGAACGAGCTGCCGCACCGGGCCTCCCTGGCGGACAGTCGGGGAGTCCACGAAGCCCTGCCGCTGCACTTCTTCCTGGAGCGCTACGAGGCCTCCTTCCTTGCCGAGCTGGAGAGCTTTGTGCGCTGTGTCGCCACCAAGACGAAGCCTGAGGTAGACGGCACCTGCGGCCGGATTCCGGTGCTCATGGCCCGAGCCGCCTATGCCTCTCTCGCCGAGGGGCGAGCCGTGAGCCTCGAAGAGTCGCTACCCTAGAGCGACGTGACCACTGGTTCCGAGGCCGTCGGGGGGCTGCGCTCCCGACTCCTGCTCTCGTGCGCAGCGCTGCTGGTGTCACTGGCGGCGGTTGAGTTGATCTGCCGTGTTATCGCGACCCCGGACATCGAAGAGTTCTTCACGCCCTTCGAGCACGACGACTCGGGCTATGCGGAGGAGCGGCGAGAGGGCTCCACGGGGGAGGATGACGTGGCTGTCACCCTGGCCTGGTTTCTGCCTGGCGGCACGGGCGTGACGGGGTCCGTCCCGGTACACATCAACAACTTGGGTCTGCGCGAGGTTCGTGACTACAGCGAGACGCCTGCCGAGGGCTGCTACCGGGTGCTGGTGCTGGGCGACTCCATGACCTTTGGCAAGGGAGTCTCAGAGAGGGAAACCTGGCCTGACGTGCTCGAGGAGCGGCTGGCTGAGCGCTTCCCAGGGCGCTGTGTCGAGGTGCTCAACACCGGCATCCCCAACACGAACTTCCACATCCAGTGGCTGCACTTTCGAGCCCGCTGGAGGCAGTTCCAGCCCGACCTCGTGCTCGTGGGATTCTTTGTCTACAACGACACACAGGAACAGGAAGCGGACGAGCTGTACTTTCCTGCCTGGATGAGCTTTGTGGATGCCAACCCCGCGCTCAAGCGGAGCGCCATCATCCAGCGGCTCTACTACGGAGCCTTCGGGCGCATCGGGGAGCAGCTCGTCTACCAAGAGATCCCCCGGTATTTCGAGCCCGACTACCCGGGCTGGATCCAGTTCGAGGAGAGCCTGTCGAGGCTTCGGGCTGCCGGTGTCCAGGATGACTTCCGGGTGGCCTTTGCGCTCGTTCCGGTCCCCATGGGCTACGGCGACTACCCGTTCGAAGACCACCATCGCCGCCTAGCCGAGTACCTCGAGGGCGAGGGGGTTCCCACCATTGACCTGCTCGATGGCCTGCGCGATGTGGTGGCGGCAGACCACTGGGTACACCCCTCCGACGGTCATCCCGATCCGTTCGTACACGAGAGGATGGCCGATCACCTGGCCAGCGCCGCGCCGTGGGCGCGATGGATGGGCGACTGCGACTCGGGGACAGAGCAACAAGCCTCTGGCGCCGAGCGTGCGTGTCTGGACTCGGAGGGGCTTCGAAAGGGCGCGTACGAGCTCGTCGGTCCCCGGCGCGTTCAAGCCACGTATGAGGCGGGCGTCTTGCACGGCTACTACCGGGAATCGAATGAGAGTGCTGGTTCCGCGGCGTCGGGGGCCTACGTGGACGGTCAGCGGGCCGGTGCTTGGATTGTCCTGGGCCGGGACGACGAGGACGCCGGCGCGGCCCGGTGGGCGGATCTGGGTCGTTATGAGCGCGATGTGCGGGTGGGGCCGTGGCGACGGTTAGCCAGCCGCATGGTGGACGGTCAGCTGGAGGAGCGTGAGGAGCGAGGTAGCTACAGCGACGGGCATCGCGAGGGCGCGTGGGTCGAGACCGTATCGCTTCGGTCTCGCGAGTCTCGCTCCCGGGGCCACTATGAGCGGGGCGACAAGTCGGGGCTGTGGACCACTGAGGAAGACGTGCATGGCCAGTGGGTGACGATCGCTGAGGGCGAGTTCGAGGCCGGTGTCCCGGCGGGTGTGTGGCGACACTGGACGCCCCTGCCGGATGGGCGACGTAGCCTCGTGCGCATGTCCTGTCATGTGGGCGCCGAGGCGCGTGTCGCTTGGACCTGGGGAGAGGAAGACGAGGGTGAACAGGACGAGGATCTGATCCCTCCAGGCGACGACGACTCGGCGGCGGAGCAGGTGGTCACTGACCTGGAGACGGACTGCTCGGACGGGGTGGACGACGACGAGGATGGGAAGACGGACTGCGAGGATGAAGACTGTGAAGCCGATCCCCACTGTGGGCCCACCGGAGCGGAGGGTGGGGCCGGGGGCGACGACGCAGTGGGGATGGGGCGACTACGAACGTTCGATGCAGAGGGCCAGCCAGTGCGAAGCAAGAAGCGCTTCCTCACCCCGTCAGAGGCGGAGGAGCTTCCTTGTGCGAGTCCGTGATCTTGTGGTCGACCGTCAGCGTCGGCTGGAGGCCAGCTTGGCGAGCAGCCGCAGGTACTCGATGTAGAGCCACACCAGGGTGACGAGCAGGCCAAAGGCCGCGTACCACTCCATGTACTTGGGAGCGCCAGCTTCCACGCCGTTCTCGATGAAGTCGAAGTCGAGCACGAGGTTGAGCGCGGCGATGACCACCACAAACAGGCTGAAGCCGATGCCAATGGGGCCTGACCCATGGATGAACGGGATCGAGACGCCGAAGAATCCGAGCACCATCGTCGCCAGGTACAGCAGCATGATGCCGCCCGTCGCGGCAAACAGCCCGAGCCGGAAGTTCTCGCTGGGCTTGATCATGCCGCTCGTGTAGGCGAGCAGCAGGGCTCCGAAGGTTCCAAAGGTCAAGCCCACCGCCTGGGCGACGATCTGCTGGTCGGGGAATTGAGCTTGGACGATGCCAGACATGGCGCCCAGCATCACACCCTCAGCGACTGCGTAGAGAGGCGCGGTGAACGGCGCCCAGGTCTTCTTCATGATGGTGACGATGGCGATTCCCATGCCCACCAAGGCGCCGCCCATGGCGAGCGGCATGACGGCACCGGCACCGCTGGCGAAGTAGAGCTTCCAGCTCCAGCTGGCCGCCACGACGACGAGCAGCAGCAGGCCCATGGACTTGGTCACGGTGCCCTGCAGGCTCATGCGGTCCGTGTCGCCCAGTCCCACTGCGAGGTTGGCGAAGCTGTTGGCGTTGAGGGCGGGATTGGCTGAGCGCATGGGGTCTCCTGAGCGGAACAATTGGGGCCGGGACTCTAACAGGCCATGCCCAGCCTGTGTGGAAAGCATTCGCTGCCGTGCAGTGCAACGGGTACCATGGTGTGTCGTGCGTTTTTGTTGCCCTGGACGTGGGCGGTACTAACTTCTCTAGGAAGGCTTCTCGCGTCGCGTCGAGGGTAGTGGTGCATCGAGTCGCTCCTCTGCGGGCTGGATGCGGAGAACAAATGGTCTTGGTGGGACGGGTTTCCGGTGGATGCGCTGCCGCGACAGTTGCGGCGGGGCTCCTCTTTGCGCCTCCGGCTGCCGCTGTGCCGTTCTGCTCGACCGATGACTGCAGCTCCCTGGTGTCCTTGGGCTTCAGCTTCCCCTTTTGTGGGATGAGCTGGACCCAGGTCTATTTGTCTTCCAACGGGCAAATCTTGTTTGGCTCCCCCAACGACGACTGGAGTCCGACTGAGGGCGAGTTCCTACAGGCGCCACCTAGGATTGGCATCCCGTGGAACGACACCAATCAACTGTATGGGGGTACCGAGAGGTATTACCTCTACCCGGATCATCTGGAAATCGAGTTCACCAATGTCTTGAATTACTGGACGTTGGGAGCCAATACCTACCGGGTCAACCTCTGGGACACCGGCGCTTTTGACATTACGGTGGATTCGATTAGTTACGGCAACGCGCAGCAAAACCAGATCGTCCTCGGTTACGCCTGTGGGGGCAGCTCGTCCGGCGCTTTCGGTACGGATCTGTCGGCCACACCACAGCCCATTGAAAACAACAGCTTCGATGCGGTCTACGAGGTGTTCTCTGGGGGCGCATTCGACCTCTTGGGACAGACCCTCGAGTTCTGCGGCACTTCGCCTACTGGTTGCGACTTCGATCAGGACGACGACGGGTACACCGAGGACGACGGCGACTGTGACGACGCGGACGCGACGATTCACCCGGGTGCTCAGGAGGCGTGTGACGGCATCGACAACGACTGCAACTCGTTGATCGACGACGACCCGGTCTACTCGTGGGACA
>PBPL01000050.1 GCA_002724675.1 Deltaproteobacteria bacterium
ACAGAGAGGGGGTCAAGGAAGGGCTCGGTCTGAACTCAAAGACCAACGCAGCGGCACCGGGTGCACGAGCCCCTAGCCTGAAGGCGCCAACGCCAGCAGCCACCAACAAGTCGAAGACCGAAGCTCCGCCAACCACCAAGTAGCAGAGCCGCCAGCCGCTTGATGACGCGCAGCTAACGGCTCCGCTCGGTTCAATCGCCGAGTGTGTTCGCTCAGTTGGGGCGAACCTCAGCCCACCCGTTGGACACCACCACCAGACCATCTTGGTTCGTCGTGGCGACGTGGTAGGCGTCACAGCCCTGGTCCGTCGAGCCAGCCTTGTGCATCGTCGTGGTCAGCGTCCACTCCGGCAGTACCGGCTTCGCGAATCGAACCGAGAGGCGATGCAGCCGATTGGAGTCGCCCTCGAGAAGCTCATCGACGACCGCCTTGGCGGCAAAGGCCATGGTGCACAGACCGTGGAGAATCACTGTGGGGTGACCCGCAGCCTTCGCGATGTCCTCGTTGGTGTGGATCGGGTTGTCGTCCAGGCTGACCTCGGCGTAGCGGTAGCTCTGATCCTTGGCAACCTCCATGACCTGGGTCGCCGTAGCATCCCCTTCGGCCTCGCCGTCCGACAGCGGCGGTACATCACCAAAGGTCGTCCCCGGCTCCACACCCGGCAGCATCTGGCCGCGCACGAACACACTCATACGCGCCTCGACCCGAGTCTCTCCATCCACAATGCCCAGCATGCGCCAGGCCACGACACAGCCCTTACCCTTTTGGGCCACGGACTCGAGCACCCCTCGCAGGTTGACGATCTCGTTGGGGCGTAGGGCCCCATGCCAGGTCATGTCCTGCTCACCGTGCACCAGCCGAAGCATGTCGAGATCGAGGTCCGGATCTCCCACGCACTTCATCATCAATGGAATGAATAGACGGACCGGATAGATGGGCGGAGCCACCTGATCCCCATTCAGATAACGCGGGTTGGGATCGTTGGTGGCCGCGGCATACGCCTTCATCGACTCACCTTCAGTCATGATGTAGTCGGCCACGTAGCGACGACCAATGGCATCGCGGAGGTCGATGGGCTCCCTCTTGGGCGCCGCCTTGGGCGCGGCACTCTTGCCCTTTGCCTTCATCGCAGCGGCAGCAGCCTCCTTGTCCAGCTTGAAGCTCGTAGAGAACTTCATCATGTCGGCCATGTTGTCCGCTGTGATCTTGCCGGCCATGAACGCTTTGGTGCCATCCACATTGCCCTGGACGAGCCCCACGATAGTGTCCGCGTCCGTCTTGAGCGTGCAGGTCGGCGTGCCCGTGAGCCCACTGGCCATCGTGCAGTTGCCACCCTCGATGGTCATGGTGTGGTCCGTGCCGCCCTGAATGACAAAGTGGAAGACTGCCTTCCAGTCTCCAGCCTTGTCGGCCTGAAAGCCCTGGGGCAGGAGTTCAAAGGCATCAGCCACCGGGTCCCCGCCACCAGCACCGGCCTCGGCCATCGCCGAGGCGATGTGCTCACCAATCACCGCAAAATCAAAGGCAGAGCCCATCTTCATCATGTCGGGCAGGTTGTCGGCCGTGATCTTGCCGGCCATGAAAGCCTTCTGCGGATTGACCGTGCCCGAGAACATCCCCACGACAGTGTCCTTGTCGGTCTTCACCGTACAGGTCGGGGCACCCTCTAGACCCAGCTGGTGCGTGCATGTACCAGCATCGATCACAAGGGTCTGGTCGGTCGCCCCCTTGATCACCCAGTGCATGGTCGACTGCCAGCTCCCGGCAGCATCCGCTTTGAAGCCGTGGGGGATCTGCGAAAACGCAATGGCTACCTCGTCAGTCTCACCTGCCGCCACCGGAGCCGCGGCCTCTTCAGAGCGGGTGATGTCGGCGAAGCGCTCGTGGATTTCCTCCACACCCCAATGCTCATCACCTTCCTTGGTGACACCCGGCGTCTGCTTCATTTGATATTCGAAGATCTGCTGTCCGTGGACGCCAAAGACTCGGCCGGTACAACCACTCGCCATCTCCGACGCGAGGTAGACAACCATCTTGGTGACCTGCTCGGGCACCATGTCCTCGGGCACCATGTCGATGTCCTCGGTCATGCGGGTCTTGGCCACCGGAGCCACGGCATTGACGGTGATGCCGTGCTTGCGCATCTCCATGGCTACGGTCCGCGTGAAGCCAGCCACTCCAGCCTTGGCGGTGGAGTAGTTGGACTGCCCGTAGTTGCCGAGCAGCCCAGCCAATGAGGTCGTGCTGATGATGCGACCACCGTTGCCAGCCTCCACCATGGCCGCGAGGGCAGGTCGAGTCACCGCATAGAGTTGCTTGGTGTGGACCTGCATCACCAGGTCCCACATGCTCTCTTCCATCTTGAGCAGGGTCTTGTCGCGGAGAATGCCCGCGTTGTTGACCAAGACATCGACGGAGCCAAAGCTCTCCAGGGCGGTTCGGACGATGTTCTCGCCACCTTCGACCGTGGCCACCGAATCGTAGTTGGCAACAGCGGTGCCGCCGGCTGCCTGGATCTCTGAGACCACCTCGTCGGCCATCTTCGAGCCCGCGCCCGACCCGTCCCGAGACCCACCTAGATCGTTGACAACGACCTTTGCGCCCTCACTAGCGAAGTGAAGAGCGTGAGCACGGCCCAGGCCGCCTCCCGCTCCCGTGACGATGACCACCTTGCCGTCGAAGAGTCCCATTCACCTGCCTCCATGCCGCCCGAATCGCAACCAGTTGCCCGTCGGGGGACGGAAGATCTAGGTGAAAGTGACTGAGGAGTCAATCAGTGTGGCCAACAGGCAAGCTCCAATAAAGCCCTAGGAAGACTCAATCAGGAGAACGACAAAGGGCGCAGCCAGTAGCCACGCCCTTCGGAGACTCCGAGCGGCGGACAGGCTCCGCCCCATCGTCGAAATCAGTGCAGTGGATGCAGGCGGAAACAACGGTAAGGATCGGTGACCACTTCCTGGACCGCATCACTGATACTGGAGAAGCTGGACTTGCCGGCGTACGGCCACCAAGAACCGTCAGCCCGACGCCAGAAGAGGAACCAGTGCTCACCTTGGTCGTCCTCCACCATGCGAATCTCGAACAGCGGCGTATAGACGATGGACTGGGCTGTCAGGGGCTTGACCTCTTCCACGCTGAACCGGTTGCCATCGCCTACGATCCGAAGACGGCGAGGTCGGAAGACACGAATGGCGATCTTCAACTCTTCGTGCCACGCGCGGCAACGAGCAGGCTCGGGCTTGCCCTGCACCACGAGCGCCTGTACGGCAAGACGACCGCCAATCTCGTACGCAGTGGACCAGGCGGTTACCTCGTTCAGGGGCAGCCCCTGCTCGGAACAGAAGTCATCGAGGGCCTCCACATCCACGGAGCTGGCTTGGGCCGCATAGTCGATCTTCTGGTCAATAGAGAGGTTTTCAGTCATGTCGTTTCCTTCGGGTACGGGGGCTAGTTCAGGCTCAAGGCCTGGCTCTGCGCAGGCATAACTTACGGAAGTTCACGCAAAATGCAAAGAAAATGTCGAGAGTGTCCAAACATTGTCTTCTCATGGGCTGAACGTGGGCCTGCGATCGCTACCGGGCAGGTTCAGATAGGATCAGAGGCATTACCTTCGTCGGAGAACCTAAGAACTCATGTCACGCCACTTCAAGGACTATGAAGAAGAATTCGACCGTGCTCGCGACGCGAAACGGCACGGAACCCGCGAGTCGAGAGAACCCGGCGAGAAGCTGAGCTGGCGAGAGCTCGACCGACGACGCGACTCCTCGGGTCACAGTGCTCAATCGGAAGCCAAGAGCAACAAGCCGTCCGGAAAGCTGGACCGCTATCAAAAAGCCCAGGCAGACAAGGTGCTCAAAGGCCAACTTGGAGCTCTCTTTGCCGACACAGAGCAGGACAATCTCCGGCAGGACATTCTTCAGGCGCAAGACCGCTCGACTCTCCAGACCGCGGTTGAGGCATACCTCGAAGAACGGGGGCCTCTCCCCAGTGAGGGCGAGCTCCTCGAGCGAGCACTGGACGTACGAAACGACCGCACGCTGCGCAAGGTCGTGGACTCCGCAGCCGCAGCGCTTCCCCAGCTAGATGACGAACGTAGAAAGCTCGTGCTGGTCAAGATGCGGACACGAATGCGCACCTCGTTCGACCCGAAAGTCGGCAGAGCCATCAAGGCTCTGCTCCAAGAGTACGATGCCGAAGACTGACCTCGGAGCCGGCGCCGCCTGAGCGTTCCCCAGTTCAGCAGGCCTGGAACGGTTCACTCATGCAACCCGCAGCGCCTAGCCTGGGCTCTGTCGTGAGCCTTATGCACTGCCCACTCACTTCTGAATCTGCTAAGAGCAGCACACCATGACGTCGTTTCGAGACTTGCTCGCCGTCGACTCCATCGACATGGGAGCCATAGCAGCCCACCTGGACACCTTGGACCACCAAGCGCGGGTCAACGAGTTGCGGTCAGTCCCCGGGTCTCTCCAGGCAAACCTGTTCAGGGCAGCAAGGGGCTACCGACAGCTGACACTGGAAGACTTCGTCCCACAATCCACGCCCGACAGGCAGTTCGTCCGACACCTTGGCAAGAACAGCCTCCCCGTCTTCTCCCACTTTGAGAAGCGATTCGCCCGACCAGCTTCGGGCTCGCCCGTGCTGTGGGGCTTCAATCATGGACCGGTCATGGGGCTGGTCGGCCCCGGCCATTTCGTGATGCGTACGGGCCCAGACGACGGAGAGCTCCACGTGGACTACTACTCGATTCCCGAGGAGCAACTCGACGGAGCACCCGCCCTCCAGACAAACACGGTCGGCATCTCCCGCTTCGTCTACGGATGGATGATCGATGTACTCCGTGGCGTATCAACACACGTGACGATCGGCCGCGCCGTGAAGCACGGCAAGGACACGCCCAATTACTTCTTGCTCACACGCGAGCCCTGAGCGCAGAGCGCCGGCCCGGCCCGGCCCGGCCGACTAGCCCAGCGCCGAGTCCAGCTCCCGGTACAGATACGCAGCCGCCTTCATGCCCTTGCGCCAATCCCCTAGGTGCAGGCTCTCGTTCTCTCCATGGGCATTGCACGGTGGATCTTCTAGCCCGAGCAGGACGGCCGGGACCCCGCCCAACACGCGAGCAAACGGAGTCACGAACGGAATGGTCCCGCCGCAACCGATGAACGTGCACGGGGCTCCATAGCCCCTCTCCATGGCGCGAGCCGCCGCATCGAATGCCGGCCCCTGGGCCTCGGTAGACCACCAGATAGCGGCCGCGCCCGGGATGACCTCCACCTCGACCCCCAAGGGCGGATCTCGCTTCAGTTCCTGCACCAGCAGATCGAGGCAACGACGGGGATCCTGGTCTGGCACCAGACGCACACTGATGCGGGCCTCGGCCTGATCCGTCAGCTGGTTCGCAGCCCCCTTCACAGGAACCGAGATCAATCCGTTGATCGACAGCGCCGGCCTGAACCAGAGCTTTTCGTAGACCGATGCGGCGGGATCACCCCCGATTTGGCTCGTGGGCATCAAGCCCGCATCTCGCCGAAATGCCTCTTCGTCAAAAGGCAGCGCTTCCAGCTGAGCCCGCTCCACCGGATTTGGACTGCGTACATCGTCACAAAACCCGGGGATCGCCACGTCGCCATGGTCATCCACCAGACGACTCAGGATCCGGACCAACGCCATGACCGGATCGGGCACCGGGCCACCCCACATGCCGGAGTGGAGTGGATGATCTAGGCCACGAACCCGAATGTCCGCCCCCACGAGCCCGCGCAAGCGCGTCGTGATTGAAGGAAGGCCCGTGTCCAAGTTGGCCGTATCAGTCAACAGGATGCAGTCAGCAACGAGGGCACTTGCGTGGGTCTCGAGAAAGGCCTCCAGGTGGTCCGAGCCTGTCTCTTCCTCGCCCTCGACGATGAACTTCACGTTGCAAGGAAGACTGCCTTCGACTTCTAGCCAGGCGGCGATCGCCGCGAGGTGTGTGACGAGCCCTGCCTTATCGTCAACGACTCCGCGGCCATACATGCGCCCGTCCCGAATCTCGGGCTCAAAGGGCGGTGAGTGCCATCGCTCGAGCCGCCCCACAGGCTGGACATCGTGATGCGCGTACAACAGGAGCGTCGGTCGCCCCTCAGCGTGAAGCCAGTCTGCGTACACATAAGGGTGTGCCCCATCGAGATGCAGCACACGAGCATTCTCGAGCCCCACCGCCTCCATCTGGGCGCGAACCGCCTCCGCGCTCTGCTGTAGGGCCTCCGAGGGCACCGCCTCTGCAGAGATACCGGGGATCCGCGAGAGTTCCTCCAAATCGCGGCAGAACCGGTCGAAGTTCTGGTCGATGCGTTCGATCACTGGCTGCATGCTGGCTACTCCCTCGCTGACGTTGGGCCGAGAGGATGCCTCCTACTCGGCTGGATTGCACCCACGGCGACCGGATCCAACGGAGCGAGAGCAAAGCAAGGACAGGGGCACCAGGCGGGCTGCTGGCCCAGGGTGGAGAGGACCGCTCAGTCCATGTATCCCAAGGTCCGCAGATCCTCTGCGAGGGCTCTGCTGTCGGGCGAATCGCCCGGCACTACAACGGCTGGTTCCGCATCGTCTTCGTACTGCTGGGAACCAACGAGTGGGAACCGATCCTTGGGCAACAGTTCTCCGGGCCCAACTCCTCTGCTTCGTTCTCGGGCAAGTTGTGCCCAAGTCACCAGTGTGGGACGAAGATTGTCCCCGAGACGCTCCCACATGCTCAGCTCTGGGCCCCCCACCTCTCCTGGTCGAGAAGTCACCTCTCGAAGACCTGCCTGGCCATCCCACTGGTAGCGGCAGTCCGCGGTCCTCAGGCCAAACCTCCGCCACATTCGTCGGCCGTTCCTGGGGTACCGAGCCGGAACGATGGCGTTGTGACTTGTCACGGTCAGGGCCATCCGAGACGGCGCCGGCTGACCGGCATCAATGCACTGCGCAAGAGACAGACCGTCCAAGTCCAAGCCGCTCCCGTCGGCACCGATGCCGCGCTCGACAAGGGTCGGCCCCTGGGCATCGGGCAGCGGTCCCGGCCAGGGAACCCCCGCAAGAGCAGCCAACGTCGGCGCCAAATCGACGCCTCGTGCAAAACCTCCCAACATCTGTCCGGAGGGAACCGCACCGCCTGTGCCCCGACCCCAGAAGAACAAGGGCACTCTGGTCGTGTCGTCCGTCAACCAGCGCCCATGCAGATCGTAGATATGCTCCATGCGGCGGCCCGGGGGCAGCGACTCCCCCCAGTTCTCTCCATGGTCACCGGTCACGGCGAGCAAGACGGGCCCACCCGATGAACTGGCCGCATCGAGGTAGCGCGGCAGCAACTCCCGGTCGAACCACGAAATGGAGTCTGCATAGAGTTGGCTCTGACGCTCTGGAGCTCCGGGCTCCTCCGCCATCTGAGCGATCGCTTCAGAACAGAGCTTGCGCCAAGGGGCCCGAGGGATCGCTTCGTTCCTGTAGGGCAGATGGGTCCACCAGTGATGGACCACCACCAGGCGATCGACTCCTCGGGGACCCCGAAGCGCCGCCACGACCGCGTCGGGATCTTCGCTGTCCAACGCTGAGCCTCGAAAACCGAAGTTGGCAAATGCAAAACGTGGATTGTGCACCGCGGTGTGCACGTCGAAGCCAGCGGCGGCAAAGGCCGTAAACAGACTTGGTCGTCGCCGTGGGAACGGATGGCGCCAGCGGCCGACTCCCACCTTGTGGGGAAACGAGCCGGTCGTCATCGACACCAGAGACGGCACGGTCCATCCCGCCGAGGCGACCGCATGGTGGAACCCAGTGCCTTCCGCAGCGAGCCGATCGAGATTCGGCGTCCGGGCAGCGCCACCGGCGAAACCAGGCGCATCCGCACGCAAGCTGTCTACAACGACCAGGACGACGATCACTGCAGCAGGGTAGCCAAGTTCAGGAGCCCTTTGTGGGGACCGTTGGAATCGTTGGGCAAGCCACGCGAGTGGCCTCTCAGGTGCGGTCTCGACGCGCCAATACCCACCAGGACACGAGCGAGCACGCCAGACCGAGGCCCGCAATCATCAGGAGGTCACTCCGCAGCAGGTCCTCCACGAATCCCGAGCGCTCCCAGTACTTGGCGCCGCCGACCCCGGCAGCCTTTTGCCCTCGCTTCGTGCTCGACGCAAACTCAACCCACAACGCAGCGCTGTAGGCCCAGCGCAGCAAGATAGGCTTACTCAGGAGCGACGCCATCAGGGTGGCCGTCTTCCCGGCAATGGGAACCAAGATTCCCGACAACATGATCTGCGGAAGAATGGCCAGGGGAACGAACTGGATAGCCTGGAGCTCCGTCCTGGCCAGCGTGGAGAGCAGGAGCCCGAGAGCCATGGCCGACAAGCCGGTCAACAAGGTCACGCCGGCCAATGGCAAGACGCCGCCCTGGAGCGGCACACCGGGCACGAGAATGGCGAGGAGGATGCCCACCTGGATCGCAATGAAGAGCCCCTGCAGCAGCATCTTGGACAACAAGTAGGGCCCGGGGCGCAAGCTGCCCATGCGTTCGCGGCGGAAGATCGCCCGCTCAGCAACAATCTCCCTGGCCACATTGCTGCAGCCGAACCAGACCGCAGAAGCCATGAGGACGAACAAGGTCGGCGTCACATCATCTTCGAGAAAGAGCGGCATGAAGCGGCCCTCG
>PBPL01000051.1 GCA_002724675.1 Deltaproteobacteria bacterium
CAAGAAGGCTGGCGGCAAGAAGGCGACAGCGAGCAAGGGGGAGTATGGCGACAAAGGGTCGTCGGAGCCGGGGGGCGAGCTCTGGGTGCAGGCCCCAGGGGTCGTTGCTAGTGAGGTGGTCCCGGATACGGCCCACACGGTGGAGGTGTTCGGAACTCGCTATGCCCTCTACAAGGTTGGAGACGACTTCTTTGCCACGCAGGACAGTTGTCCGCATGCGGGAGGCCCCCTCGGGGGTGGGGACCTCGACGGTCACAAGGTGTCGTGCCCTTTCCATGGATACGAGTTCGACGTTCGGACTGGTCAATGCAGTTCAGGCCAACCGTTTGAGATCGCCTGTGTTCCCGTGCGCGTGAAGAGCGAGCGGGTGCTTCTGCGTGTCGGCTCCTGACTGTTCTACGAGTTGATGTCCTGGTTGCCTCCTATCTTGGCCTCCGGTCCGTTCCAGTGGATCCGGTGGCGACTCGTGTCCCCTAGGCCCTCCAGCGGGTCCTTGGCGGCGCGGCTGTGGGTGGGCGCGCCTCTTCTGTTCATCGGCCGCCACTTGAGGTGGGGAACTCTGCGCCCACCGGGGCCTTTGCTCATGGTGGCTTTGCTGCTGTTCACCTCTCTAGGTGTGACTGATGCTTCTGCCGCTCGTCGGCTCTCCTATGACACGCAAGGCTTCAAGCACCTGTTCTACCCGGAGGGGCGCCCCGGGGTGATCCGCAGAGGAGAGTCTTCGTTGCTGCTGGAGTCGTGGAGCGAGACGATCCACCTGGATGATGAGGAGGAGATTGTTCGGGAAATTCGCTTCAGCCTTCGCCCGTCGTTGACGGGCACCCCAGTGGTGGGGATTCCGGCTGCTGTCATCGATGCCTCGCTGGGTGATCGCTGTGAGCTGGAGGGAGCAGCCCATGAAGATGACCTGGGAGGTGATGACGACGACTCGGGTGACGATGATGACGACTCGGAAACTGATGATCAGGAGAGTGTCCATCCGCACTTGCAAGTAGAGCCCTTCTCTCAGGGGGTAGACCACTTCGGCTCGCCCCAACTCTGTACCTTCACACTCCCCAAGCACCTGCGAACCACAGAAGACCTCGTGGAGGGGCGGCTCGTCGTTCGTCGTCCGCGTGTGGCTCGCATGGAGGACCGGTTTTCTCTGTATTTGCCTGTTCAGCCTCTGGCTGGTTCCCCCCGCCGCTTGTCTTTCTCGGTGGTCGCCCCCGATGACGGTAGCGTTGTGGTGGAGGGGCAGCGGTGGCAGGTGGAGGTGCCTCGCAAGGCGCTCCCTGGGAACCGCGTGCGTTGGTCCTACCAGCTCGAAAACGTCCGAGGGCTTGCCATGGCTCCTGGGGTCTTGGGCATTGCGGGAAGGGTGCCGGCGATGCTGGTGCGATCGGCGGCGACCTGGGATGACATCGCCTCGGAACATAGGGCTTGGTATCGAGCTTCGTCTCGACTGAGCGGCGCGGTGATTCCTCTGGCCGGGCGTGTCCTGGGGCAACAGGACGCGGCTGCTTCGGTACGGGAGGCTGCGCGACTGGCTCTGGACGAGATCTCCCTCCTCGAAGAGGGCGCAAGGGGCGGCACTTGGCTTCTTCCCCAGCGGGCTGTTCGAGTGGTCGAAACAGGGAAGGGGACAGCGGCGTCTCGGGCGGCTCTCTTGATGGCTCTCCTACAGGCGGCGGAGATTCGCGCAGATGTCGTGTTTGTGAGCCGATCGGCTCAGCCGGTCTCGCCAACGCGTCCGGTCCAGTTCCTCAATCAAGTTCTGGTGCTGGTGCCGGGTCAGGCACTCGACGGCAGCGGGGGGCCACTGTTCATCGACCCCTCGCGGGACTCCAGCTGGATCGGAGCGCTCGATGAGCGGCTCCTGGGTCGTGACGCGGTGCTCTTGGGCCCTGAGGGGGCGCGTTGGTTGCGGCTACCCTCGGCGCCGCCTCGACAGCACTGGACGCTCACTGTTCGTGAGGCAGACGAAGCGATGTTTGATGTGAACGTCGAGGGGCTTTTGTCCGGCGCGCCAGCAGCTCGCGTGCGCTCGTGGAGCCGTGCCGGTCAGCCCTCGACAAGCGCTCCCCGAGCAGACCTGGCGTGGCTGGGTGGCGCCTTTTTTGGTCGACTGACCATTGATGTGGCCGAAGCTGGGGGGACGCGTCTCCAGCTACGAGCCTCGGGTCGACTAGAGCAGAGCTTGGCGGTACCCGATGGATATCTTGCCGCCCCCCGACTACCAAAGGTGGCCCCCCCCAACCCCTTCAAGCGCACTTGGGTCTATGGCCGCGATGCGCTGCTGTTCGACGTGGATCTCGTGGAGAGTTGGACCTTTCGAGGACGTGCTCCAGGGGAGCCTATGCCCGAGGGGCGGCGAGTGACCCCATTTTGGGATTTGCAGGCCATTGGAAGTTGGTCGGGCCCTCAGTTCAATCGGAGGGCTCGAGTCCGGTTTCTGAAGTCCACGCTGCACGCCGAAGGAGCGTTTGAGGTGGAGAGCTTCAGTCAGTTTGTTCGCGGCGTCTTGGGCGGGGTGCGTGCACCCTGATCTACGTGTTTCGTGGTTCTCGGGCGACGGTTTGCGGTAACTTGATCGGAGTGGGGGGGGACGCGACTGAGGACTGAGCGGGTCACGATGCTCGCGGGTCCGGAAGCACGGGGGCTCCTCAGGGTGGCACAAACCGAGGAACAGGCGACCAACAACGACGCAGGGCTGAACAGGGATCCCCGGCGGCGACTGACTGGCGCGAGCAAGGATGTTGCCCAGCTACTGTTCAACTTGGCCAAGACAGCGCGTTCGTTTGGTTTCTACGCCCGCAACAATCGCGCTATTCAGGTCTTCCTCGACGAACTGTTCGAGGGCTTCACGACGTTCTTGTCCAACGAGGGGCCCCTGTGGCTGGCGGTGGGGGCGGATCGCTTCATTCATCAAGGTGAGGTCGTCTACTTCGACTCTGATCGAGAGGATGGCCTGCCGTTCAAGCTGTTTCGTGACGGCATCCGGGTGCTGACGATCGAGCCCGGGTTGGACACGAAGGAGATGGAGAGCTTTCTCGACCTCTTGTGGCGACGGCCGAGCACGGGGCGTGCAGCTGAGGAGGAGGACCTGGTCACGATGATGTGGCGCCACTCCTTTAGCCACATCAAGTATCAAGCGGTCGAGGGATTTACCCACGATCTGCATGCTGCTGGGGGATTCGGCGAGGGTGAAGGCGAGGGGAAGGTCGATAGCGGTCAGGCCATCCCCAACATGATGGCCAAGATTGCTGGCTCTACGGGGATGAGCCCGCCACCAGAGCAGGTGGGCACTATCGAGCCGAACCAGTCGCGGGGCCGCGCAGCACGCTCCTTTGTCGACCGTGACTCAGAGCAATTCTTAGATGAGGAGTTTGGTCTAGACGCCGAGGGGCGGGCCCTCAGCCGGCGCGGTCGTCAGACGCCGGTCCGAGAGGGCGGGCAGACCGCCGAGATGCTCTCTCTGGCTGCGGAGGAGGCGGATGTCCAGGTGCCCTCGTTTGCCGAGGGCCTCTATCCGGGGTCGCGAGACTATCCGCTCAGCTTGCGTGGCGGAATGGTGGAGGTTCGCTACGAGCCGCTGGACGAGAAGGGCCTGGCCAAGATCCGCGAGGAAATGGACGAAGAGACCGAGATCGGCTTGCTGCACCTGCTCGATTATTGCTTCGAGCTCAGTGTCCAGAAGCCCGATCTCTTCGGGGTCGATGACTTCACCCACATGCTCGCCCCGATCCGTCGTTATCTGCTCAGGCAGCGGTCGCTTGGGGCCTACCGTGCTCTGCTTCGCTACCTCCGTCGTATCACCGAAGGTGGCGTCTACCCATCCCATCTGACCCAGGAAGCGGTAGCTCTGCTTCAGGACTGCAGCTCGCCCGACAACTTGGCGACTCTGGTGGCCGCCGCGTCGGGCGACAAGGAGGCCGAAGGGACCGCCTGGGGAGTCCTCCAGCAGCTGCTCCCGGATCTGGAGGCCCATCAACTCCTGGAGCTCCTGGGTCACTCCATGAGCGCCAGCATGGCCAACATTCTTGCTGGCACGCTCATCAAGCGGCAGGGCAGGGACCTGTCCATCTATGACGAAGCGCTCGATGGCGACAAGGTGCCGCTTGCATTCGCGGCGCTCCGCTGTCTCGCTGTATTGCGCACACCCGCTGCCGTGAAGTTGGTCGAGAAGGCCATGGTGTGGTGGGACCCGGGGATTCGCCGAGCTGCGGTTCGCATCGCAGGTCGGGTGCCTGCTACCGATACGATGGCGGACGCCATGACCCAGGCTCTTCGCGATGATGTGGAAGAGGTCCGGAACGAGGCGCTGGCTGCCATCCTCTACCAGGAGGAGTCCAGGCTCGTCCCCGTGCTTGCTGGTTGGCTCGATGAGACTGGCTTTGCATCGCTGGATTCAGCCGGTCGGGACAAGTACGTAGCCTTCATTGTCCGCTTGGACCCCGACTTCGCTACGACCTATCTGGCATCGAAGCTGGCTGAGTCCGGCAAGGGCTGGCTCGGCAGCCGTGGACGTGGTGGGAGCGCCTCCGATTGGCATCCAGTCGCTATCCAGGGCCTCGCTGCGGTGGACAGTCAGGAGTCCCTCAAGGTGTTGAGGCAGGTGCGGACCAAGGGGACCGATGAGATGAAGGCATTGGTGAGTCGGTTGCTCACCGAGAAGCGCCAAGGAGGTGGACAGTGAGCAGTCCTCCCGGTGCTGGGGGAGCGTATCAAGAGGATGGGCTCCTCTCGCTCGGAGAAGCGGGGGTGGCGACGGAAGCTGCGGTTCCCGAGGACGGTGAGCTGGGCAAGCTTCGGACCTGTGGCAAAGACCTGGTCAACTACTTCTTCATGTCCCTGCGGACGCTCTCGATTCATGAGCCCGAGAACCTGGCGGTTCAGCAGCCCCTGTCCCGCTTGCGAGACGTGCTCGTGGAGCTCTCGACGCTGGTCAACGTCGTTCACTTCATTGCCGTCGAGGGCCAGGTGTATCTCAACGACCTCCGGATCCGCATGGAGGCGGCCGCTTACGACAATGTGCGCTACCTGGTGGGGATCATGGACCGTCACGGGATCGGCGGAATTTCCTTTGATCGCCCCCTGGCCGCTGATGACCTTCGCGATCTCGTGCTCTTGCTGTTGAAGCACAAGCCCGACAAGGAACAGGAAGAGGAACCCCTCGCCAGTATCCGAGATGCCTTGCGTCGGGCCGACATCCCCGGAGTCAACTTCGACCAGCCCTATTTCTACAAGGCTGCGGACTCGGACGTTGGTCTGGAGCAGGGCGAATCCCGAGGTGATCAGGAGACGGCAGCTCTAGCCTATTCCAAGGGCGTGCTGGCGGTGAAAGACTATTTCAGAGCGGTGGAGGCCGCCGAAGCGGCGAACCCGTTGCGGATTCGGAAGATTGTTCATGACCTAGTGGACGTGGCTGATGCGAAGCCCGAAGACTTCCTCCGCTTGCACACGATCCACGGCGTCGAGGACCCCTACTACAACCACTGTGTGAATGTGGCTTCTCTGGCCGTAGCCATTGGTCGTCACTTGGGTCTCACGAAGGTGGAGATGGCAGAGCTCGGCTCGTCGTCGATGTTCCATGACGTGGGCTACGCGGCGCTGGAGCGCGAGGCCCTTGAGAGTGGTCGGGAACTCTCCGACGACGAACGCATGAAGGAACACACCATTGCGGGCTTCAAGGCGCTGCTTCGCCAAGGTGAGTACTCTCTCTCGCTGCTCCGGCGTCTGCTGGTGACTCTCGAGCACCACATGCACTTCAAGCGTCCAGGTGGCTTTCCCAACCTCGGGGGTAAGCGCCTCTCGGTGTACACGCGGATCCTCCAGGTGGCTGATCACTACGATGCCCTGGTTACTGCTAGTGGGGATTCGCCAGGGTTGCTTCCAGTGAAGGCCCTCGAGCGAATTGTGGCCTCGGCTGGGACCGTGTTCGATCCCCTCGTGGTCAAGGCCTTAATCCATGTGGTGGGTCGCTATCCCTACGGCTCCCTGGTCAAGCTGAGCACGGGAGAGATGGGGGTCGTGACTTGCGGTGGGCGCGATGCGGCCAGCTTCTCCAAGCCAACAGTGATGATCGTTCGCAACGCCGACGGCACAGAGTGCGATCCGCGGGAGGTCGATCTGCGGGAGAGGGACACTCTGCGTCGCCGCATTGTGGAGGTCCTGGACCCCTTCTCTGAGGGAGTCACGCCCCATGCCATTTTGTTCGACGAGTTGGGTGAGGAAGACGAGGAGGAGGAGCACGAGTTCGGTACGGCGGATCCCGGCCAGTCCGTGGATGCGTGGACTGAGGCGGTGTGGTCGGGGGAGGACCCTATGGCGGCGACCGGTTCCCAACTGGAGACGGTGACGGGAGAGCAAGCAGGCTCCGGCGCCTCGTCAACCTCAGAGCCGGCCGCGTCGGCTTCAGGGCATCAAGACGAAGCCGGGCAGGACGAGCCCGCCGCGTCCATCTCTCTGGGCCCTGTGGCGCCGTCATGGATGGAGGACATGGATGATGACGAGCCTCAGCCGTGGGAGACGGCCGAGCCGCCCGCGCCCGAGGTCCTGAGCCAGTCCAGTGAGGCGGTCTCGGCATCCGAGGGTGAGGGTGAGTTGCCCGATGAGCAGCAGTTCACGCCCGAGGAGATCGCCCGCAAGAAAGCGGCGTGGCAGGAGGCGCTCGCGAAAGCATTTGCGGAGGGCGGAGAGGAAGCTGTGGCCAAGCTGGCTGCCACACCTTGGCAGAAGTTCTAGCGAACTTCTGTGACGCTGAGTGCCGGCGGCAATTGACCCCACGGAGCACAGACGTACACTGCCGCAGCCCAGAGCCGCCCCTCTTCTTGCTCGTCTTCAGATGTTCGCTTTCCCAGCCCGGACTTTTCTCTACTGCCTTCTGGTCTTGACGTGGGCCTTGGTGATCTACGTTCTTGTCGCGGACGGAGGGTCCTGGCCTCTCATTCCCGGGGCTGGGTTGGCCATCGTCGCGACGGTGACTCTGGGCTCCTTCAACGCTCGCTGGGAGTTGTTCACTGCGGTCATCTCGCGAGGGCCTGCCCGCGACGGCACGGTCGCCTTGACCTTTGATGACGGCCCCCACTCCAGCTACACACCGGTGGTGTTGGATCTGCTCGAAGAGGCTGGCGCCAAGGCGACGTTCTTCATGGTTGGAGAACGCGTTCGCGAATCGCCGGAGGTTGCTCGAATGGTCCTCGAGCGTGGCCATCAGGTCGCTCATCACAGTGATCGCCACCACTGGCCGGTGATGTTCTCACGGCGAGCGGCTGCAGAGGATGTGGCTCGAGGCACGGATGCCATCGAGGTCGCCACGGGTTGCCGGCCGCGATTCTATCGGCCTCCAGTGGGTCTCTTGACCCCCGAATTGGGCGACGCGGTGCGCGAAGCGGGCATGCTGCTCGCTGCTTGGTCGGTTCGTGCTTTTGATGGGTTCCGGGGGGACGGCGAGTCGGTGCGTCGACGTGTTGGAGCCAAGGTCGAGGCCGGCGATATCGTCTTGCTTCACGACGGTCGCTCGGGCATTCGACGAGCTGTGAAGCCGCCGGCTCTGGATGCTCTGCCGGGGATCCTTGAGGACCTCGCCGCCCGTGGACTTCGCTCGGTGACCCTGTCGGATCTACTGAGCGAGCCTCCGTACATCGATGCAGGAGCGCGTTCCGAATCGAAGGCGCCAGCGGGGCGCTCGTGGATGCCTCGGGCGGTGGGTCTGACGCTTCTTGTGGTGATCATCCTCAGCGCCCACTCGGCGGTGGCTGGGCCCCACGTCGCCTCGGAGAGCCAGCCCTTGGCCTCCGCCTCCGGGTCCACGGAGTCGGCGATACCGGCTGCCTTCCTCCAGGCTGCCGAGGAGCTCAGTCGGCACACGACCGTCCGGGCTCGGTTCCGACAAACCAAGAACTCCGCGCTGTTTCAGCAGGATGTTGTTCGTGCCGGTCTGCTGGAGCTCCGCAACTCTGACCGGCGGCTCCTCTGGGCCTATGACGGCGGGCCCGAGCTGTTGATGGCCAACGGTCGCTTCTATCCGGTTGGGAAGCCTTCTTCGGAGGTGGGTGCGGAGGCCACCGCCGGATTTCGAGCGCCGGGGGGCGGTCCGTTCAGTGACATCATGGAGGCCTTGTTCTTCGTGGATGTGGAGACCCTCGCTCGGTATTTTCGGGTCAGTGGCTTGGGTGATGGCGTCTTCGAGTTGTTGCCGCAGAGTCCCCAGATGCGTGGTGTCTTCCGCCGGGTGCGCCTTGTGGTCCGAGGGGATCCTGTCGCGCTCCAAGAGGTGCTCCTGGAGGAGGGCTCGGGCGATAGCCTGCATCTCGTGTTCTCCGATGTGTTGATTGGTCAGCCGCTGAACTCAGCTCGTTTCAAGACGCCGAGTGAGCGGGCATCCGACGAGGGTTCTGGGACGGAAGCCGGCACTCCGCAGGGCCCCGGTTCGCGCTGATGCTCAGGACTCTTGTTCGAGCTTCAGTGCGGAGCACAGCCCGCCCCTGGAGAACCCTTGCCCTGGCCGCTCTGGTGTTGGTCTTGGCTCTTCCGGGCCTGACCCGCCTCCGTGTCTCGGCCGACCTCAGCCGTCTCGTTCCAGCGGACAGTGAAGCCAGTCGGGGCCTTGGCCTGGTGCTGGAGGGCTTCGGTGGCTCCGACGCGCTCTATGCGCTGCTGCACACCCCGGACCAGGAGGCGGCGTCCCCGGAGCGGCTCCGGGAGATCGGTAGGGCTCTTGCCGAAGCCCTCGAAGCGTCCGACTACATCCGGTCGGCCCGCACGGCTCCAGCGGATGGCCTACAGAAGCTCGATCCCATGGCTGTTTTTGATCTTCTCGACGAGCAGGAGTCGGGAGCTCTCCGTTCGAAGCTGACTCCTGAGGCGATCGAACGCCGTGCGAGCTTGCTGCGAAATCTACTGTCGGGACCGATGTCGATGGACGCCCGGGACCTGCTGGTGCGGGACCCTCTCGGACTGGTGGACCTGCTCGGGGATCACCTGGGTCGCAGTGTTCGTCGCATGGGCAGTGATTCGGAGGACTTCTTGTCCAAGGACGGGCGGGCGCTGCTCATGATCCTAGAGCCAGCTGGAGCCGCGGATGGCGACTATCCGGCTCGCTTGATGTCGGAGCTCTATGCAATCCGCGGCCGGGTCCTGGCGGCGCAGGGGGCGAGCGCCGAGGTGAAGATCGGGTTTACGGGATCCTATGCCCACGCCTTCGAGATCGCCCGAGCCACTCGCGCTGACGCCACGGTGCTGTCCATGGCCTCTCTGGGCGCGATCTTGCTGCTCTACCTCTTCTTCTATCGGTCTCTGGTCAGCTTGGCTCTGGTCGTGTTCTTGTTGCCCTATTCCGCTTTGCTGACTCTTGGCTTCGCTGGATACCTGTACGGGGCTCTGAACCCCCTCGCCGTTGGCTTTGTGGCGGTTCTGTTTGGCCTGGGCATTGATCCCGCCATTCACATCATCAGTCGCTATCGAGACGCACGTCTTCGCTGCCCACCAGCTGAGGCTGCGGCTGAGGCGCTGGAGGCGGTGGGCCCCGCGGTGGTTGTCGCCAGTCTCACGACGACCAGCGCTCTCCTGACTATTGCCGTTGCGGACCCTCGAGGTCACGGTCAAATCGGTGTGCTGGCCGGACTGGCTGTGCTGTTGAATGCAGCGGTGATGCTTTGGGTGTTGCCCGCCGTGGCTGTCCTCGCGGGTCGCTGGATCAGTCCCGACCCGGGGATCGGAGTCCGGACTGCCGGATGGTTCGCCATGTTCCTGTACCGCCGGTCCCGCAGGGTGCTCGTGGTCATCGCTGCGGGTCTGGTTGCGTTGCTGGTTGCTTCCCAGCCCATCGCCTACGAGGCAACACTGGCCGGCTTCCAGCCATCGAGCCTCGAGCCCGTTCGGGTCGATCTGGAGCTCAAGAAGCGGTTTGGAGAACAGCTGGGAGAGGTGCTCGTGCTCTTGCGCGGGGACGATGAGCAGCGACTCCTCGAGGCAAACGATCGGTGGGCTCAGCGCCTCCAGGCGCTGGAGGCGGAGGGCGCGATCGCCGGCTACGAGAGCCTCTCGGCGCTACGACCAGCCGAGCGGACGGCGTCTAGGCGTCGCCAGTCCGCGCGAGCCTCTCTACCGCTCGCGGAGGCCGCACAGCAGATGCGTGTCGCTCTTGTGCAACAGGGATTTCGGGTGGATGCCTTCGAGCCAGCCTTGGCGCGTCTCGACGAACTGGCAGCGTCCGAGAGTGGTGCCATGGATACTTGGGCGCTTGGAACGCCGCAGTGGATGAGCTGGTTCGAAGAGCGTCATCTCCATCAGGTCGGCGATGAGTTGCGAGTGCTGACCCGGGTGCGTCCGGTGCGGGACCCGGTAGAGACGGCTCCAACGCTGAGGGACTTGGCTGATGACCCGGGCGACGGTGTGGGGTCCTTTGTGACAGGCATGGCTCTCGTGGAACAAGAGGCCGCCGATCTGCTGAAGCACCGACTGCCGTGGTTCCTGGCCTTTGCTTCTTGTGTGCTGTTCCTCGTGCTGGCGGGCTATTACCGCGCTCCAAAGGTCGTGGCGGTCGCGTTTGTGCCTCTTGCGCTGTCTCTGGGGGTCTATGTGGGTGTCCACTCAGTGGGTCAGGCCCCGTTCACTCCATTTGCTCTTGCCGGCATCCTGCTCTTGATCGGCGTGGGCATCGACGATCAAGTGTTCATGCTCGACCGCTACCTGGAGGGAGAGGGCAGGGGTCGCTTGGACCGGGCGCTCGCCGGTGCTGGTCGTGCCATCCTCGTAACCACCCTGACGTCCCTGGCTGCTTTCGGCGTCTTGAGCCTGTCCCGCTTTCCCGCGCTGGCCGAGTTCGGTCGCTCCGCTGCTCTGGCTCTGACCCTGGCCTTCTTGGGTTCGGTCGTGCTGCTCCCCACCTTGATCGCTTGGTTGCTGCCGGGGGAGGATGCGCCATGAGCGCAGACAACCTCCCGGTGCTTGTGGGGCGGGCGGCTGTCAGTGCAGCGGGTCCGCGATTCGAGGACCTGTGGCAGGCCGCTTGCGAGGGCAAGGATGGGCTCCGGGTGGAGGGGCCGACACCCTACGACACGGAGGGCTTTCGCGGGTCGCGTGCCTGTTGGCTGCAGCCCAGCTTGCGGGAGCGCCTCTTGAAGGACACAGGGCCCCTGTTGCCAGTCTCCCGCCTGCTCATTGATGTGGCTCAGCAGGCCATCTCTGATGCGACGAACCGGTCCTTGGCGGATCTGGGTGCTGATCGGAGCCGATGGGGTATCTGGCTGGGCACTTCATTGGGAGGCATTGGCACCTGGGCGGATCAACACGCAGAGGTCGTGCTGGCGCCCAAGGACGCACCTGCGCGCGTCGTGGACACGGGGATGGGCTATTCCGCTCCAGCCCGAGACTTGGCCAGAGCGCTAGGGGTCGGTGGACCCGTCGCGACGGTGACGACCGCTTGCTGCTCCGCGACGGTGGCTACTGGACAAGCCGCTGATGCGCTGCGGCGTGGTGAGGTGGATGTTGCTCTGGTGTGCGGGGTTGATCTCCTGAGCCGATTTGTCCATGCGGGCTTCGAGATCCTGGGTGCCCTCTCCGAAGACGATCAGAGGCCATTCTCGGAACAGCGGGATGGCCTCTGGCTTGGCGAAGGGGCTGCGGTGGCGATCTTCGTGCGGAATGCGTCGTGTTCCGGCGGCACACATGGACAGGACCGTGTGGCTGTGGCTGGCTCCGGGCTCGCTGGGGACGCTCTCCGGTTGACCGGGCCCGATATGGAAGGCGGAGGGCTGCTGCGTTCGGTGCACCAGGCCCTGTCACAAGCTGGCCTGCAGGCTTCGGACCTGTCTGCCATCTCTGCTCACGGGACGGCGACCGAGCTGAACGATGCGATGGAGATGGCCGCTTTCTCTACCCTCCTGGAAGGTCGCGTCTCGGATGTTCCGGTCCATGGGATCAAGCCGATTCTGGGGCACACCCTGGGAGCGTCTGGACTGTTCGAGTTGCTCGTTCTAGAGCGAGCCATGAGGGAGGGCTTGTTCCCGGGGACCCCTGGGGAGGGGCCCGATGACCCCGCCTGCCGACTCTGGGTTCATCGTGGAGAACCGCTGTCCAGCGACCTGCCTGTGTGCCTCTCCACCAACTCAGCGTTCGCGGGCAACAACGCGGCACTTGTCCTGCGGAGGCTTGGATGACCGGGGCTGCTGCGCTGTCAGGGGCGGAATCGGTGGTGGTGACCTCTGTGGGCGTCCTGACTCCCGCTGGAGTTGGGCTGGACGCTCTGCTTGCCGATCCTGAGGAACCGCAAGCTACCCCCCACACCCAGGAGTTCGCTCTGGACGACGGCAGCAGTTTCTCTGTGTGCCAGGTTCCGGTGAAGCTGAGGAGCCTCTTCCAACCGGTGCCCAAGAGGCTGGCTCGCTTAGACCGCTATCCTCGTTTGTTCCTAGCTGCTGGGCTGCTGGCGCTGCAGGATCTGGACCTGTCTTCGGCGCTGCGTACGCGTACGGGTGTTGCGGTGGGCTCGGCATTTGGTTGCTGGGGAATCGATGAGGTGTATCACCGGGGTCTGGTGACGCGCGGACACCGTCTTTCCAGTCCCCTGCATTTCGGGTATACCGTGCCCGGCTCGGCGGCCGGAGAACTGAGTATTGCCGGGACCTTGCGGGGTCCCAATGCGACATGGGTCTCGGGTCGATGCAGCGGTCTCCTCGCGGTCACCGAGGGGGTCCGTTGGCTCCGAGAGGGTCGCTGTGACGCTGTCGTGGCTGGCGCTGTGGATGCTCAAGGGGCCTGGTTGGCTCGGGAGCTTCGCGATGCTGGTTGGCCAGAGTCCACGGCCGGGGAAGGCTCGGTGGCCTTGTTGCTCGAGCGGCGAGAAGATGCTGATCGAGCTGGTCGCCAGGCTCTTCTCGAATTGGAAGAGGGCCGCACGTGGTTCGATACCACGGCGACCGGAGATGCATGGTCTGTGGGCGGTGATGCCGGCTCGGGCCCAATGATTGAGAGGCTCGGAGACTGTTTCTCCATCCAGCCTCTGGCCCGATTACTCGTGGCTGGGCTGGGGCATGCAGGCGATAGGTGGAGTGAAGTGGCGGCCACGGGAGCCTGCGGACATGGCGCAAGCCTTCGGTGCCGCTCTGGGAGTGAGAAATGAGTGCAGTGAGTGCTGAAGATGTGAGAGAGATGGTGCTGGACGCGCTGAATCTGCGTGAAGAGTACGACGCTGATGAGATTGATCTCGATGGCGCGTTGTTTGGCGACGAAGGTCTGGGCTTGGACAGCCTCGATGCTCTCCAGCTGGCGGTCGCCATGGAAGAGAAGTACGACGTGAGGGTTGACGAGGAGCAGGGGCAAGAAGTGTTCCGATCGGTCCGGTCCATCACGACCTTCATCAATGCTGTCGGGGCGTGATCTCTTGTCCACAGAGCTTCCGCTCCCAATCCCTCATCGGGAGCCTTTTCTCTTCGTGACTCGCCAGGAGGTGGGCACCGAGACTGAAGGTCTGTTCCGCTACGACTTCCCTCGGAGCGGAGACACCTTTGCCTTGCGTATGTTTCCCGAACTTCTGACCGTGGAAGCGATGGCCCAGTCGGCAGCGGCATTTCACGGGCTCAGCCAGGAGGCTGGGGAGGTCGAGCAGGGTGTGCTCGCATCTGTGGACCGCGTCCGGTTTCATGGACGCCCTCGCCCCGGTGACCCACTCACCGTGAAGATCCGCAAGAAGAAGGCCTTCGGTGCTCTGGTGCTCTTGGATGGCGAGGTCTGGGTGCATCACAGGATGGTCGCTCAGGGAGAGTTCGTCGTCCGACGCGGTTCTGTGGAGCAGCCAGTATGACTGTGGACCGCCCAGTTGCCGTTACGGGTTTTGGGGTCGTGACTCCGATCGGAATCGGTCGCACGTCGTTTGCGGAGGGGCTCCGGTCGGGAGCTTGCGGTGTCGCTCCAATCACGCTGTTTGATGCCTCTGCGTATCGGTCTCAGGTGGCTGCCGAGGTATCTGGAGATGTCATAGCTGCTGCCCGAGAGTCCTCTCTGGCAAGTGGAATCACGGTCAGTAGACGCTATGGCCGCGCGGCCCAGTTCGCCACGGCGGCGGTGGCGGAGGCCCTGCACCACGCGGGCCTACATGCCGAGGACCTGGGTGACTCGGAGACAGGTCTCGCGCTGGGGGGGTCTACGGCAGGCACCCTCGAGGCCGAGGCCGTCATGTTGGAAGTGGACGACGGTGAGGGCTTCTGGCGCGAGGTGTCGAACCTCCAGCTGCTCTTGGCTCCGGTGGGGAGCACCGCTGACATCTTGGCGGCAGGGATGGGGCTGGGCGGACCGGTCACCACCATCAGCACAGCCTGTAGCTCAGCGACCAACGCGATTGGTCAGGCCATGCGTTGGATCCGCAGTGGGCGGTGCACGCGGGTGATCGCGGGAGGTGCCGATTCCCTGACGCGCCTGACCCATGCCGGATTCAATAGTCTCAGCCTGGTAGATCGGGAGCGGCCCTTGCCCTTCGATGCCCGCCGGGATGGCATGGTCATCGGTGAGGGGGCAGCGTTTTTTGTCTTGGAGGATGAGGCTCGTGCCCGAGCGCGCGGAGCGCAACTTCACGGGCGGGTGCTGGGCTATGGCGCGATCGCCGAGGCCCACCATCTCGTGCAGCCAAGGGGCGACGGTGACGGCGCCGCTCGCGCGATGGGCCTGGCTCTGGCGGACGCGGGCGTCGAGACGGATCGTGTCGACTACATCAACGCACACGGCACCGCGACACCCCACAACGATGCGGCTGAAGGGCGTGGGATCGTGAGCGTGCTTGGACGGCGGTCACAGGCGGTTCCAGTGTCGTCCACCAAGTCCCAGGTCGGACACCTCCTCGGTGCGTCGGGGGCCGTGGAGCTCGCAGCCTGTGTTGTCGCCATGAACGAAGGATTCCTTCCCCCGACGGCTGGTTGGGCTGAGCGGGATCCCGAGATCCCGCTGGAGGACTTCGTCGCTGGTGGAGCACGGCCCGCTCAGGTGGAACACTGCCTGTCCAACTCGTTCGCGTTCGGCGGAAATGACGCGTCCTTGTGCCTGGGGCGCGTGTGACCTCGTCGCCAGTGATCACTTCAGTCGGCTTGTTGACGGCACTCGGTGCGGGTCGCCAAGCGGTGACAGATGCGTGGCGTGAAGGCCAGATGGGCGAGCCCCTCGCGGATGGCGCTGCGGCTGGGGGGCGCCGCTCCGTGGCGGTGAAGGCTCGTGGACTCTTCCCTGAGCAGCGGGGCATGTTGAGGCGGATGGATCGACTGTCGCGCCTGATCAGCGTGTCGGCGGCGCTGGCTCGGGATGATGGCCAGGGTCTTGGTGACCCCAAAGAGTTGGGGCTGGCCGTGGGGACGGACCTCGGCCCATTGGAAGCGACTTGGAACTTCTTGACCCGCCTTCGGGAGAAAGGGCCGGCGCTGGCCAACCCCATGGACTTCCCAAACTTGGTGCCCAATGCCGGCGCGGGGTACGTGGGCATACTCCTGGGGCTGCAGGGGCCTAGCCAGACATTCTGCCAGCACGAGCTGTGTGGCGATGAGGCCATTGCGTGGGCCGCAGATGGTGTTCGTACAGGCTGGTTCCCCGGTGCATTGGCGGGTGGTGCAGAAGAGTTCGGTGAGGTTCGGGCTCGCGGACAGCTAGCGACTCGCTGTTCTGATGAGGAGCAGGTGTTGGGTGAGGGGAGCGCCCTGTTGTTGGTTGAATCTCAGGAGCGGGCTGAGGCCCGCCAGGCTCGACCGCTTGCTCGACATCTCGGCTTCCGTGCTGAGACGGTCAAGCTCCGCTCGCCTCTGCTCATCGAGTTTCACGGCGACGCCCTGGAGCGCTTGGTCTCCCGAACGCTGGACTCGGTGGGAGCCCGCCCGGAGGACGTGGGAGCCGTGTTGGCCTCTCCAGCGCGGCAGCCGGAGATCGCCGAGGGCGTGGAGCGGGCCTTGGGCCGGTCCGTGCCCGCGACAGATCATGACGTGCGCTTCGGTACGTTCGCGTCGGATGGAGCTCTGCGAGTGGGATTAGCTGCGCTTCTTCTTTCGGATCGGAGCCTTCCGGTCAATGCTAATGGTGAACTGCGAGATGGTCCCCTTGCCCTCGTCGTGTCGGTTGCGCGGGGCGGGGGCCTTTGTGCTTCTTTGCTGGGAGAGGTCGAGGCGTGACCCGGATCCGTCTGCCAACCACCGAGGTCCCCGAGGCGGAAGGCCGCTTAGTTGCCCTTCAGGAAGGGGCTGTAGCAGAGCTGGTCGGCCTTCTTGTCGTTCGCGATGACGAGGACCTGGTCGCAGCCCGTGTGGGTAGCCTGGTCGGTCGTTGCGAATCCGTCATTGTCGTGGATGACGGCAGCCTGGACGGTACGAGTGAGGCTGCACGAGCCGCGGGAGCTCGCGTGTTGCGACTGCCGGCGCCCGTGGGCGAGGGGGCGGCGCTGCTGGCTGGCATCCGCCTGGCACGGGAGCTTGGTTACATTGCAGCGCTGGCTCCCCATCGCGAGCAGCTGAGTCCTGAGGATCTCGACGTCCTGGTCCTGGCTCACCTGCAGGCGCCTGAAGCACTGGTCCTTGGCGTCGGCCCCGGACAAGCGCTGGCGGGCAAAGAGTGGGCCGAGGCCGCGGCCTTGGCACAAGGCCTGGAGCCCGAGCCGTATCCAAGCTATCGGCCACCGAGAGCCTCGGGCATGCCAGGGCGGGTCGAGCGAGTCTTCGAGCGGCTCGTGGAGACTCGATTTTCCTATCCGTGGGGAGGCCCTCGGATTCTGCCCCTCCAGTCCATGTGTCGTCGAGACATCAAGGCTTCGGGGCAAGGTGTCCACATGGAGTTGGTCGCGCTGTCCGTGGTGGCGGGTATCCCCACGGTCGAGGTGGAGCTGGGAGTGGAGCCCTCGCGGCACGTCGTCACTTGCCGGCGGGCTTGTGCCGCTCTCTTGGGTCGTTTTGTTCCGCTGCTTGTCAGGAAGAACCTCAGTGAGTCTCTCGGTATGGGGGGAGGCTACGCACCGCCCACCAACTCACCGCTTGCCCTGCTTCTCTCCGCTGGGCTGGCGGTGGCCGTGGTGCTCCTTGGCATGGGGTGTGCCATGAAGGCAACACCGGTCTCGTCGGTCACTTCAGCCTGCTCTGGCGGCCTGGCTCTCAGTGATTGGCCGGGCGGGGGCCTGCCAGAAGCGGCTTGGGAGTCGGTTCGCCAGGCTCGAGCGGAGCCGGTTCGGGTCGAGTACAGCGTGTCGGTCGAGGACCCCACGCTGGTGGGGATGCGCCGGGCGCGGATGGCCTTCGCCCGTGACGGCAGCCAGGCGATCCGGATGCGCGTGTTGGACCCCGTGGGGATTGTCCTCGCCGACTACGTCCGAGCTGGAGACCGTTGGGAACTCAGCATTCCGTCGATCGGCGTGGCCGAGCAAGGGGCGGTGGGGGACGCGCTGCCTCGGCTGAGGGGCCTCCAGTTGCCGCTGGCGCCGGACAAGCTGGCCCTCTTGCTGGGGCCGGAGATCATGGGGGAGCAGGTGGCATGGAAGGGGGGCGCGTGCGCTGTGCTTGAGGAGCGCGACTCGCAGGGAGCGGTGGTTCGTGAGTTGGCCTTCGATCGGGTCGATGGCCGCTGGGTGGTGGCTCAGGAGACCTTGTTTGAGGGCGGTGAGGCGCGCCTGGTGGTGGGGCATTCGGATCACCAGCTAGTGGACGCGACCCTCCTCTGGTCCCATCGGTCCGAGTTCCGTGACGAGAAGCGTGGCTCGCAGTTGGAGCTCGTCACCACAGGCATCCGTACCGATGGGGTTACAGAGCAGCTGTTCGTGCTTCGAGGTGATCGGTCCGCCCCCATGTCCTCTGGCGAGGAGTGAGGCATGGAGTTGGCGGTGCAGTTCCACTTCTCTGCGGCGCATCGGCTGCCTCGGCACCCAGGGCGATGCCATCGGATGCATGGTCATTCGTACAAGCTCCAGGTGCTGGTCGAGGGGAGCCCAGATTCGGACACGGGCATGGTGGTGGACTTCTACGACATCGAAGAGTCCGTCGGCCCCGTTGTTCGTGAGCTGAACGGCACATGCCTGAACGATCGCCTCGAGAACCCCACTGCCGAGGCCATTGTGGTCTGGCTGTGGCAGCAGATCCGGCCCGAGCTTGCTGTGCTCTCTGAGCTACGTTTGTGGGAAACCGATAGTTGCTTTGTCACCTATCGGGGAGAGCCGGTGGCGGAGAAGGTCACGACTCCAGGAGCCCCGGGTCCGCACCCGTCTACTGCGCCTCCGGGGGCGAGCCCTTCGGACGAGTGAGGAGAGACGCTCCATGAGTGATGACCGCATCAGTCGTCAGCGTTCCCCGGACGTGGAGAAGATGGCCGAAGCCATCGACGCGTTCCTCGATGCCGCTGGCTTCGACACCAAGGGCCACCCACATTTGGGCCGCTCGGGCCAGCGAGTCGCCGATGCCTGGTCAGGCGATCTTCTTGAGGGCTACGGAACGACACCGTCGGAGGCCCTGGGGACTCCCTTTACGGAGACCTCTGGTGATCTCGTGCTGGTCAAGGACATCGAATTCTTTTCGTCTTGTCCTCACCACCTGATGCCCTATCAGGGGAAGGCACACATTGCCTACGTTCCCGATGGGCTTGCGGTTGGATTCTCGGGCATCGTCCGCCTGCTCGACTGTATCGCCCACCGCATGACGCTTCAGGAGTGGTTGAGCCGCGATGTGGTTGCGACCTTGATGAGCGAGCTAAGGCCAAAGGGTGCGGCCTGCATACTCCAGGCGACGCCCATGTGCGTCTTGGCCGGGGGAGTCCGCCGCCCCTGCCGGATTGACGCGACATCCTTCGATGGCGTGTTTCGAGAGGACGCCGAGCTCCGCCGTGATGTGATTCTGGCGTCTGTCGGGGAGAGCTGAGCACACGCTATGGAGTGGGGTGTTCACCTGCTTCGACCGGTTGCGGACACCGAGGTGGCCTTTCTCCGCCGCGGTGGGCTGGAGCGAGTCACTGTGCATCTGCCGTGGCGTTGGATCGAGCAGAAGCGGGGAGTGTTGGACTTCGCTGCCCTCGATCACTTCCTTCAACCGCTGGTTGCTAGCGGCTTGCCACTTCAGGGCGTTCTCGGCCCGGGAATGCCCCATCTGCTGCCCGATTGGTTGCTCGAGGCGGGCGGAGCCGACAACGAGGACTACATCCGCCTGTTTGCCGGGTATTGCGAGGCCAGCGCTGACTACTTGCGCGGGATCTCCGTGTTCCGTGTAGAGGATGAGTTGAACGCAGCGTACCTCTGGGAGTCGCTCCGAACGCGCCGCCGCCGGGGTCGGAATTGGCGACGTGCGCAGTTTCGTCGGGAGCTGTTGTTGACCGCGGCGACTACTGTGCGCCGGGCTCGCCCCGATGCCGAGGTGCGAGCGACTGTTCAGGCGGGCCTGCCGGGCTGGAAGAGAGAGTTGAAGAGTTGGCTGGCCGCCGGCTTGTCTGTCGATCGGCTGGGAGTGGCGATTTCGCCCTGCGGTCTGCTGCCGCACCCCGCCCTGGCCGAGCGGGTGGGCTATGCGGTGGAGGGGGCCCGCGGCGTGCTCCAACGGATGACTGGCGTGTCGGCCCCGTCCGGTGGTCCACGGACGACCAGCCTGGAGGTGTCGCGGGTGGCCTATCCGACTCATCAGCGGGCCTGGAGCCCACGTCTGCAGCGTGAATTCCTTGTCGGTGCTGCTCAGTCGGCCGCGGATGCTGGCGCGGTTGGTTTCCACTGGTGGTCCTTACGAGATCAGGCCTACGACGATCCCATCCTGCGTTATTGGACACCTTCGGCGGAGCGGCACATGGGCTTGATGTACTACGATGGATCGCCCAAGCCGGCCTTGGATGAGTATCGGGTCGTGGCCACTGGAGACCGCTTCGGGGAGGGCAGCCTCGGGTGATCCCACCTCGCGCCCAGGGAGCTCTGCTCGCGGCGGCGATCATGCTGGTGCTTGGTCCGTCTCTGGGCGCTGGGTTCGTCTGGGACGACTACCGGCTGATTGTCGAGTCCCCGACACTGAACAATCTGCAAAACATTCCGGGCTACTTCAGCGCCAACCTGGCGAAGAGCAGCGGTGCAGTGGGTGTGAGTGCCGAGGGCGTGGACGTCTACCGCCCGCTCTACATGACCATGCTCGCGCTGGTCCGGACGCTGACTGACCAGCCCGACTCTCGACTCTTTCACCTGAGCGTTCTGCTTTGGCATCTCGGGTGCTGTTTGTTGCTGTGGCGTGTGGCGCGGAGGGTCCTGCAGGGCTCTGTGCCGCCTGTGCTCGTGACGTTGGCCTTTGCGTTTCACCCAGTGACCTCCGAGGCATACCTGTTGGCGTCGTCTATCTGTGAGCCCATGGCCGCCTGTGGCCTGTTGGGTGCAGCGCTGTTGTTGGATGGGATCGACGAGAGCAAGCGCAGGCCAGCGCGGGTCCGCGCGGCCTTGGCCGGCGGAGTCCTCTTGTGTGGCTTGCTGTCCAAGGAGGTGATCCTGTTTGCGCTGCCACCGGTCTTCGTCTGGCTGGTGTCGAGGGGGTTGCGTTGGCCTCGGCTCGTCCCCAGTCTTTTGGCCGCTGGACTCTTTCTGGTCATGCGCATTGGGGTGCTCGGTGGCCTCGCCGCCACAGGCAGCGGCCCCGCCCAGCGGTTGGACTTCCTCCACCACACGCCGCTTCTACTGGTGGAGGGTTTTTGGGCCGGCCTCGCCATGCGGCCCCTCGGCATTCGGCACCTCTCTTACGAGTACGAGGTGGTGCCGTGGAGTGTGGCTGCTCTGGCGGGTCTGGTTGTGTTGGCCGCGGTCGTAGTGGCGGCGCTGCGCCGCAGGGATGCGCCGGAGGCCACCCTCGCCGTGTTTGTCTTTGTGTTGATGCTCTTGCCCGTAGGCATGGTGACGACGGTTCACGGTTGGGGCGGCTTTGGCCGATATCTCTATGTCCCCTGGGCCTTTGGAGCGCTTGCTCTTGGCACGTTGTTCTCGGGGCCCGTGCGGCGGACATCCGGATGGTCTCGCGGACTAGTCGTGCTGGGCTTGATGGCGTACCTCGTCCTACAGCAGCTCGGCCTGCGGACCGCGCTCGCGGATTGGTCGGACCAGGAGAGAGTGGCGAGGAGTGGCATCAGGCAGGCACCTGAGGTGGGTGTGCACTATTCCTGGTTGGCTGATGTCTTGCGAGACCGTGGGCAGCGCAACCAGGCTCAGGCTTATTTCGAAGAGGCCATCGTCAAGACGGAGCACTACGACCCGGCGCATGTTCATCTGGCGGAGCTTCATCGGGGGAATGGACAACCCGAGGTGTGTTTGACGAGCTTGGAGCGTCTCGAGGCCCGCAAAGGCCCCGGTCCAAAGAGTTCGCTGCTCGCCACGCTCTGCCTGTTGGATCTAGGTCGCTATGAGCAGGCGGCGCGACGGCTACTCTGGGCGCTCCACCGAGCCCCTGAGAATGACGATCTGACCCGTCTGCAGGGGGAACTGCTGGCCATTCATCCGCGGCCTGAGGAATATCAGCGTTGGTTGAAGGGGCAACTGGTCTTGCCCGAGTATGCTGCTGCTGCGCCGGTCGTGCTGCGCTTACTGGACGCTGCGCAGGGCTCCGGCGATTCCGGCTAGCTCGGTCCGCTGGCTTCGTCCTGCTCTAGGTCGACGGGATCTTCGAACATCTGCATGGCCTCTTCCGCGAGGTCGCGCCCTCCTGCTGTGGGCTCAGCGCGGCCCGCTTCCTCGGAGGGCTGGGTGGTGTCGTCGGTCTCATCGGGGTCCCCTTCATCGTCTTCGCTGGCCTTGGGGTCGTCCCTAAGCCTGTCCGAATCCGCTCCTTCTGACGCCGCGGCGGCCTCCTCGTCGTTCCCATCGCTCGAGCTGGCGTCCTCATCGGAAGCTTCGTCTTGTTCCTCCTCTTCTTCGAGGAAGTCTTCGAGAAATCCATCGAGGATCTGGCGGTCAAAGCGTCGGTCGTCAGGATCCGAGAGTTCGTCGACCAGGTCGAGGATCGTCTTGGTTCCCCAGGGGCTATTGGGGTTGGTCACGGTGTCGATGTACTCGGCGAGGGCGAGGATGCGGGCGACCATGGGGATGGCGAAGCCGCGCAAGCCCAGAGGGCCGGTTCCGTCCATGCGCTCGTGGTGGGCGCGGACGATGGGCGCAATGTCTTCCCACAGCGCGGATGCTTCGAGCCGGTCGGCGCCCAGGCTGGCGTGCTCGATCGGCCCGCCGGGTGGGTCTTCTGCGGGGTCTACGTCACAATCCAGTAGGCCAATGTCGTGATACAGCGCAGCCATGAGGAGCTCATCTCGCTGATCGTCGGGCAGCCCGATCTTGTCGGCCAGGTGGCCGCACATCGTCTGCACATTGTCGATGTGTCCGGGCCAGCACAAGGCGTTGTCGCAGAGGTCTCGCATCAACTGGTTGATGTTGTCCTCGTGACGCTCGTGTGTGTCTCGGTATGCGGCGTTCGCCAAGAACAGAGCAGCCTGCCGCGCCAGGCCGCTCGCCAGCTGGCTGTCGGCGCTCGTAAAGGCCCCATCCTTCTTGTTGCGCAGGTCCAACACACCGACGACGTCTTCACCCAACTCGAGGGGGACCACGAGACTGCTCTCGGTGCGAGTGCGGGTGCGGTCTTCCCAGTTCTTGTCGGTCTGACTCAGCTCTTCGTTGAGCATGACCCTTCGCTCCGCTACAGCTTTGCCCACGATGCCTTGGCCGATGGGGATCTTGTTGTTTCGAGCCCGCTCGGTGGACATACCCACGGCAACTGTGGCCACGAGATCAGCTCGCACGGGGATCCAGAAAGCGCCGCGCTCGGCGCCGACCAGCTCACAGGCCTGCGTGACGAGCGTGGCCTGGACCTGCTGCGGGTCATCTTGGGATGCCACCTCGCCTGTCGCCTGGTGTAGACGGTCTAGCCTGGCTTCGCCCTCACTGATGGCGTCGATCGCTCGGACGGTGTCCCGCCGCACGAGGACGTAGCCCAGGATGACGGTGACAGCAGTGAACCCGAGGATGGCAAAGATGCCGTAGACGGCGGTGGTCTGTCCTTGGGCAGAGAGGGGCTGAAGGACGTATTCGGCGGAGATATAGAGCAGCACTCCCAGCGGAATGAGCGATACCACGGCCATGAGCGCCTGGGTTCGAGCGAGCATGCGGCGTTGGCGGTCTGACTGTTGCATGGCTCTCGTGGCTCCGGCTCGCAGCGCGTGGAGGAGAATCCAAATCTCCCACATACATTTTTCGGAGTCTGGCCTCCACGTGTCAACGACGCCACACGATCCGAACTCAAGAAACTAGCCCCTCTGTCCACCCTTCGGGCTGTTACGATCGGGGCATGTGGACACGACATAGCTCGATTTTCATCTGTTTGTTGATGTTGGCTGGGTGCTACGGAGTGTGGGGCTCGGACGGCGAGGATTCGGAGCCCAATGAGGCGTGGGCGGGCAACGGCGGAGATGCCGGCGGTGGGGATGGCGGGGGCAATGGCGATGCTGGAGATGATGACGATGTGGCCGACGACGATGATGGCGGGGACGCTGGCGGGCCCACCAGCTCGTATCCCGAAGAGGAGGCCTTCTTTGCGCTGGCGGTGGGCAACCTCTGGACTTATGACGAGCAGGTGTCGGGAGTTCCTGAGGTCCTAGAAGATGGAGTGGAGGTCGAGATCGTCGGCCGTGTGGCCGGTCCGGACATGAATCCGCCCATGCCTGAGAACATGGTTGTCTTTGAGTTCGAGGTGAATCGCGACCTGGGCGCCGACGAGACCCATTGGTATGGAATTGACGGGTCGGCTGCCTTGAAGTGGGTCAAGAGTCGGGTAGCGGGGGACTTCGACGATCAGGAGTTCCCCGGTGACGAGTCGGTGATCTTGAGGTCCGGTGCGAGTGATGCACTCCTTGTGGGCCAGGAGTACGAAGGCGCCCTTCTCTTGGCGGACATCGAGGGGCGTGACTATGCGGTGACGAGTTCGACGTTGACTACGTACTTCTATGGGCTGGGTCAGGAGGTCGAGAGCCTCGAGAACGACGTCTTCGAAGAGGGCAACCCGGTCGGTCAGCAGTACTGGAAAGCCCAGTGGGGCTTGCTCGGCTTCAACGTTGCCCAGGGTAGTTCTTCGACCCAGTGGGAGATCACTGGCTGCTCGCCGTGCCCGCCCTCAGCGGGGCTCTGATCCCGCCTTCGGGTCGGCCCGTCTCTACGGCAGGCTGCTCTGGCCCCCTCAAGGCTTCGACAGCTTCTCGAACGTGCGGGTGAGCTTGTCGACGGCCTCACCCACATCGGCCTCACTAAAGATGAGCGAAGGACGAAGTCGGAGAGTCCGCTGTCCACAGCTGAGAGCGAACAGTCCCTCGTCCATGGCGGTGGAGATGGCTTGGTTGCGCAGCTCTCCGTCTGGCAGGTCTACGGCCAGCAGGAGCCCTCGTCCCCGAGCGTTGGACAGGAGGGAACTGAAGCGGCCCTGGAGCGCTTCCAGTTCAGACAGGAAGAGTGCCCCTACACGGGCTGCGTTCTCTACCAGGTGATCTTGCTCGATGATCTCCAGCACGCGCTGGAACCGAACGACATCGACTAGGTTGCCGCCGAAGGTCGAGTTAATGCGGCTCGGTTCGACGAAGACGTTGCGTTCCACCTCATTGATGCGCTGGCCAGCGTAGATGCCGCAGACCTGGGTCTTCTTTCCAAAGGACACGAGATCCGGCTGAACCCCCATCTGCTGCCAGCACCAGAAGGAGCCGGTTGCGCCTACTCCAGTCTGAACCTCGTCGAAGATGAGAAGGGCCTCCTGCTCGTCACAGATGCGGCGGAGCGCCTGCAGGAACTCGGGCCGGAAGTGATGGTCGCCACCCTCGCACTGGATGGGCTCGATGATGATCCCTGCGATGTCGTGGGGGTTCGCTTCGAAGGCTCGCGAGATCTCCAGCAGGGTCTGGGCCTCTTTCGCCTCGGTCTGGGCGATGACCTCGTCGGTGATGGGGAAGGTGAGGTAGGGCGTTGAGACACGCGGCCAGTCGAACTTCGGAAAATACAGCGTCTTTCTGGGATCGTGCGAGTCGGTCAGACTCATGGTGTAGCCGCTGCGACCGTGGAAGCATTCGTGGAAGTGAATGACCTTCTTGCCCTTCTCTCCCCGGCCAGCGTCCATGTTCTTGCGCACCTTCCAGTCGAAGGCTGCCTTCAGGGTGTTCTCAACGGCGAGCGCTCCACCGGAGACGAGGAAGAGCCAGGGCATGTCTGCTGGGATGCCCACCCGGTAGAAGGTCTCGACAAACGCAGCCAACTCCAGCGTGAACGTGTCGGAGAGCGCCGGCTTATTGATGGCCATCTTGCCGAGCTTCGCGACGAAGGCCGGCTCGCACAGCTGCGGGTGATTCCAGCCCACGGGCAGGCTGGCAAAGGCGGAGTAGCAGTCCAGGAGCTCCTTGCCCTGCACGCTGACGAGGTGACTTCCCTGTGATCGCTCGAGGTCCAGGAAGAAACCAAAGCGATCCATTGTCATGTGCTGGCCGAGAACCTCGATGGCGGACTCTCGGGAAAGGTAGGCATCGCTCATGGTTGGTGCTCCGGTAGGGGCTGCGGTGTGGGTCTGGGATTCGGCCACGGGAAGACTCCTGTTTTTCTGGGTGCGGAATCAGCTCGAGTTCAGGACAGAGAAGCTTCAGCCTGTTCTGCCAGGCCTGCAATGGAGGAGGCTGCTTGTTCTACACCGAGTGCGAGGACAAACGAGCCGAATCGTGGACCTCTGTCCTGGCCGATCAGGCCGCGGTAGAGGGTGCGGAAGAGGTCGCGTGGCTCCAAAGCGCAAGCACGTGCGGCGTCGAAGATCATGCTCTGGATGACTTCCGGATCGTCGCCGCTGAAGCCTCCAAGTTGTTCGACCACGTGCCGTAGCGCAGGAACGAACTCGGTCTTGGGTATCTCGAGCTTGCGTTTGTCGGCCTCAAAGTCCCGGTCGTAGGCGATGGAGCCTTCCACGAGTCGACTGGCGAGGTCCCGATGGTGGTCGTCTCCGATGCGCGTGTCGTATCGGTTGAGGTAGTCCAGGACTACGTCCGGATCATCCTTGGCCATGCAGACCACGAGGTTGCGCACGAGAGAGTAGTTCACGTTGACCTGCCATCGAGGTCGGACTGCCTCCCGATCAAAGTAGAAGTAGGACGGGTTCCAGAGTTGGTCCTGCGCGTCCTGGTTCTCCCAGTCGGAGAGCTGACCCAGATATTGGTCGGTGTACTGGGGGATCACGTCGTAATGGAGGCGCTTCGCCTTCCGAGGGTTTTGATAGAGGAAGGCGAGCAAGGACTCCACGGGAGCGTAAGTCTTCCAGCGGTCGACCGAGATCCCGCGGCCGACCGATTTGGAGATCTTGCGCCCCTCCTCGTCCAGGAACATCTCGTAGAAGAGTCCGATCGGTGGGGTGCCGTCGAGTAGCCGGACGATACGAGACGAGACTCTCGCCGACTCGATGAGGTCCTTGCCGTACATCTCGTAGTCGATTCCGAAGGTGTACCAGCGCAAGGCCCAGTCCACCTTCCAGCCAACCTTCGCGTTTCCATTGAGGATGGAGATGTCGGCTGCGTGACCACAGCCGCTCATCGTGCCGCCGCGTCCGCCATCGCAGGCGAAAGACACCTCATCCCGATCGGGATGGTAGGCGGTGACCGTCGTGGAGAGGTTTCTGCCGCAGGAGGGGCACACCACCATGAAGGGCGACCAGCCCTCGCGGCTCTCGGGTCGCAGGGTGGGCAGGATGATGTCCAGCACCCCCTGAACTCGGTGCAGCAGTCGGCTCATGCCCTCGTTGAAGGTGCCGCTCGTGTAGCAGTCGGTCGACGACTGGAAGCTGTAGCGGAAGCCAAAGGAGTCGAGGAACTCCTGTAGCTTTGCGTTCATGTGCGCCGAAAAGGACTCAGCAGTACCGAAGGGGTCTGGGATGGACGACAGAGGCTTGCCTAGGTGGGGTTCCACCTGGTCGCCATTGGGAATGTTCAGGGGCACCTTTCGTAGCCCGTCCATGTCGTCTGAGAACGCGATCAACTCGGTGGGTCGATCGGAGAGCGACTCGAAGGCTCGACGAATGAATGTCGTACGGGCTACCTCGGCAAATGTGCCGATGTGCGGCAGCCCGGAAGGGCCAAAGCCGGTCTCGAACCGCACAGGCCCATCGCCCCCTGGAGGCAGAGCATCGAGAAGGGCCTTCGCTTCCTTGAGAGGCCAGGGCTGGTGAGTCTGCGACATAGTGGGCTCCAGAGCGGGCGGACACTATCAGGCTTGTGCCGCTGTTTGTACCCCCAATTGTTGGGGTTGATTCTCACGGGCTCCGGGGCGGACCAGTTGGCCCTGCAGTGGCATAGTGCGCCCATGACTGTTGGCGATGGCTGGGCTTGGCTCGATGGAGCCGTTCAACCCCTCTCTCAGGCACGTGTTCCAGTGACGGACCGTGGGTTCCTCTTGGCGGACTCGGTGTTTGACACGGTTCGGACGTATGCGGGTCAGCCCTTCTTGTTGGGTGATCACCTCGACCGCCTCCGTAGCTCTGCAGAGACACTCTGGATTGATGTGCCGTGGTCTGACCAGGAGTTGGAGACGGTGGTTGACGCTCTGCTCCAGCGAGCAGGAGATTCCACAGCTTGGCTGCTGAGGTTGGTCGTCTCTCGGGGAGATGGTGGGCATGGCTTGGCGCTGCCCGAGCCTCAGGCTCCTCGTCTGGTGGTGCTGTGTCGCCCGGTTCCAGACCTCCCCGGGCACCTCTATAGCGCTGGAGTCGGCGTGGGGAGGGCTCGTCGAAAGACAGTGGAGGGCCGCTCTGTGCCGGCCCATATCAAGTCTGGAGCCTATCTCGCTCATGTGTTGGCCTTGCGAGAAGCGCAGGCAGCGGGGGCCTACGAGGCGCTGCTGCCAGGCCCCGACCAGTCGTGGAGCGAGGCCACCACGAGCAACCTGTTTCTCGTGGCTGGGGGTGCCCTGCACACGCCCGGTGTGCAGCACGACATTCTGCCCGGTGTGACCCGCGCTCTTGTCATTGCGGTTGCAGGCGAGGCTGGGATTCCTGTCGTAGAACGTCCCCTCTTCGACAGCGATCTGAACGCAGCCCATGAGGTCTTCTTGACCTCTTCGGTGAAGGAAGTCTTGCCGGTGGTCTCCATTGACTCGGTGCCGGTGGGCGCTGGAGTGCCAGGTCCCATTACCCAGCAGCTGCGCCGATTGTTTCGGGAGGCGACGGAGCAACTCACTCAGAGCGGCACACGTCGTCTCGTAGAGCGCTATGGAGGGTGACGAGCGAGCGCCTGCTGCGCTGTGCCCCTGCTAGGCTCGTCGCTGGAGTTGTCCTTTGTGTGTGCACAAACCCTCTTGCTTGGCCCCTCGTGCCTTCGTGGAGCGGCAGTGAGGAGCGGCGCTGGTGATGGCGATGGACCCGTGAAAAGAAACTGTTTGGGACGGGCTAAGGCTTGGGGGTTGGGACGTCGTGGTGCGTTGACCGTCGGTTGGGGTGAAGCTGCCGACCGTGGCATGCGCGAGTCGATGCCGTGGTTGAAGGTCGTCCCTCTCAATCTCTGCGCGGGGGTTCGCTCCGAGGAGGAGCTACTCTGCCCCTGAATCTTGCCTGGGGACTCTGCGTCGGCCTTGGTCTAGCGGTAGCGATCGCCACGACAGAGGGGGTGATGGGTGTCCCGGCCACGACTCCGGGCCGGGTGGCCTTGGTGTTCTCAGGTCTCCTTCTTATGGGTGCTTCGGCGCTTCCTGAGCGACTGCCGCGGAGCAAGTGGGCTCGGTTGCTGGTGGGCATGGCTGTGGTCTTCTTGGGCTTCGTAGCGGCCCAGGACTTCCTTCGGCCCGGGATCAGCCATGGCCACGACGTGAGCTTTCACGCCTGGGGCCTGTGGTCCACCTGGCGATGTGTCTTGGATGGCGACTTCTATCCCCGTTGGAATCCCTATCTGTCCCTTGGGATCCCCCTACTCCAGTTCTATTCGCCGCTGGGCTACCTGGCGGCTTGGCCCGCCCAGGCCGCGGGCGCGTCGCCCGTACAGTCGCTGGCCTGGCTCATGGTCTTGGGTCAGGTGGCTACCGGGGCTTCCACCTATGCTGCGGTGCGGTGGGCCGGTTTCAGTCGAGCGGCTGGACTCGTCGCTGCGGTGGCCCTCGTGCTTGCGCCCTATCACTTGCTGGACCAGACGTTCCGCGTCGCTCTGGCAGAGACTCTAGCCATCCCCATCCTTCCGCTGTTCTTTGTTGCGGTGTGGAAAGTCGCGCGTGGAGAGCGCGGACGAGCCGGCCTAATTCTCGGCCTGAGTGCCGCCCTCCTGCTGCTTGTCCATGTGCTGTCCTTGGTGATGGCCTCCTTCGTGGCTGCGCTGATTGTGCTCGTCTCCTTGTTCCGCAGCCAACCCAGGGGGGCTTCCCGGGCGCGTCGATTGGGAGGGCTCTTGCTCACCGTCGTCCTCGCAGCCGGGGCGACCACTGCCTACTGGTTGCCTGTGGTCACAGAAGTGGGTGCGACCTCCGTCTCGCGCATTTCTCCTCCCGGCCGGGCGATCTCCCCCTATGCGGTGGCTCCGCTGGAGCCCATCCAGCGTCGCGCTTGGGAGAGGTACGGCGTCCGCAAGAAGCTGACGGACAGCGCAGACCCGGGGGCTTCGATGCCACTGTATTTTGGCTGCGTTCTGCTGGCCCTCACCCTCGCTGCCGGCTTCCGCCCCAGAAGCTCCGAGGACGACGAGCGCCCTGACCCCAGGCTCTGGTCGTTGCTTGCCTTGCTCTCGCTGGCTCTGACTCTGGCCCCTTGTGCACGGCTGCTGGATGGCCTTCCGCTGTTGGGTCGCATCATGTTCCCGTGGCGGCTCTATGGTCCGGCTTCGGTGCTGGCAGCCTTGGCGGTGGGTTGTGCCCTCGACCGCTTCTTGCCGTCTTCGGGGTGGCCGCGGAGACGCCTGGCGATCCTGGCGTTGACGTTTGCGGCGCTGGGGTGGGACTCGGCCCCGTATCTCGGGGCTGCCGCCCGCCTGCCCGATTACGAGGGGCAGGGGTTGGTCGCCATCCAGGCTGGAGTTGCGCATCCACTGGACATCCCTAGGGACCGCTTCCTTCGCATCGAGGGCGTCAAGATGCCTCCTTCTGACTACGGGTGGCGGGTGGCCAAGTCGCGTCGGATCTTCGCTGAGTACATGTCTCCGCCGCTGCGCTCCGCGTACGGGAAGCGGACTCGTCCTCCGACCGTCCAAGCCTCGGAGAATTTTCATGCCTCGTATCGGGTGAGGCGTGGGCGCGCCGAGGCTCTGCGCCCGAAGCCCTATGTGCGCTTCCGTGCAGAGAAGGGGCGCTACGTGGGGCTGGCCGAGGTGCGGTGGGAGCGCAGCCCGGAGGTCATTCGGGTCTATCTCTCCGGCGACTTGCCGGCTGGCAACCTGAGGGTGACAGAGGCGTGGTTCCCCGGCTGGGTTGCGCGCGCCGATGATCAGCCGTGGACACGAGCGCTGCGCTCCAAGCACTTGCTGGCTGTCAGCATTCCTGCTGGTGCCCGCATGGTGGAGTTTCGCTACAGCATGACTCAGCCGTGGGACCGCCCGGTGGGGCTGGCCGTGAGTGTCGCCGTGTCGTGCAGCCTTCTCGGACTTTGGTGGCGCCGCCGCCGAGCCGTGAACGGCTCCTTGGGTGATCAGGTCGAGCTGGCCGCGAGTCGTCTCGACCAGGGAACGAACTGACCGGCTCCATAGGTCTCGAACAGCTCGCCCCACGGACTGGTCTCGAGCCATTCGTCGAGCACCTTCTGGCCGCCGCCAAAGGGAAACCAGACATAGTCGTGGTAGATGAACGAGCCAAAGATAAAGGCGTAGACGAGGGGAGTCTGGAACGCCAGCTTGTTCAGCGCCTTCAGCGGTCCGAACCAGAGCATGTCGCCGACCTTGCTCGCTGCGTTGTCACCGACCGTGAAGCCCCAGTCGGCGTTGCGCACATCCACGCCTTCTTCGACGATCTCGATCTCGTCGATTCGGCCGACGCCCAAACCACGCTCGTGGGCGAGGCGAATGTACGGGAGGCTCATGGGGTCGAAGCCCATGAGGTGGCTGGAGACGGCATCGATGGCGACGCAGTCCCCGCTTGCCAAGAGGACGTCCTTTTGCACCGGGATCATCGTCCTTGGCCCCGGGCCGTTGCCGGCCGTTGTGCCATCCGTGACGGTGAAGATGCCGGGGTGAATCTCTTTTTGGATGGCGAGCAGATCCACGAGAGTCTCGTGAATCGTGGGGTGGCAGTAGTGGCGGTTTGTGGTCAGGAGGCCACCGAACGCGTTCTTCATGGCTCCCGTCGTCGTGGTGTAGATGTGGCACTTCACGGTAGGGAGATGGACGACGTTCTTGCCTG
>PBPL01000052.1 GCA_002724675.1 Deltaproteobacteria bacterium
ATGGCATCGTCACAAATCTCTCCCTGACATTGCGAAGAGGTCGAGCAGTCGCTGTCGAGGCAGTCCACCTGGCCATCGCCGTCATCATCAAAGCCGTTGATGCACACCTCGGACGAGGCGCTGCCTACGCAGTCGGGATTGCCCTCGTTGGAGATGGTCACGGTCGGGTCACTGTCGTCGCAGTCGACGCTCGTGGTCAGGCCATCACAGTCCGCATCGATGGCCAGGACCGTGGAGCTGGGGTCGGAATCGTCGCAGTCGACAGACGACGCATAGCCATCCCCGTCGGAGTCCACCGGTCCCGCATCGTCGTCGCCCGCGGAGTCGTCGTCGCCCGCGGAGTCGTCGTCGCCCGCGGAGTCGTCGTCGCCCGCATCGTCGTCGCCCGCGGAGTCGTCATCCCCTGCGTCGTCGTCGCCTGCGTCGTCATCGCCCGCGTCGTCATCGCCTGCGTCGTCATCGCCTGCGTCGTCATCGCCTGCGTCGTCATCATTCCCGTCACAGACAGAGACAGACCAACAGTCCTGGTCATCGCAATCCAGGTATCCGTCGCCATCGTTGTCCAGCGCGTCGTCGCAGACCTCGGTGGGGAGCGCCGAGTCAGCCCCATCTCGACCATCGCAACCGGCACCCAGCAAGCACAAGAGCCAGAGGGTACCCACACCCAGAAACCCGGACTCCCCGAGACCGCGCCCCCGAAGGCGAACAACGAAGGCAGAGGGGGGAGCACACGAGTTCACAACTTTGGGTTCCACGAGAGTCTGGCCATTGCTGGACCCCAACAGTTCAGGGGTTCCGACCGGGTCCTGGGGGATTCTACCCCTGTCCCCCCAGCGCCGGCACGGGTACACACGGACCTGCCCGCCATGAGAGAACCTCGGCCGGAGTTGCCATAATGGCGTTGATGAGACCCTCCAGCACCCCTCCCCGCAGACAGGACGTAAGCCCATGAGGCTATACCCCCGGGCATTGGCGCTGGCCTGTAGCTGGATGGTCTTCGCGTGGAGCCCGGCGGTGGGTCCAGCCCATGCACAGGAGCCGGAACCCCCAGCAAGCGACGAAGCTCCTCCCACTTCACAGCCAGTTGAGCAGTCTTGCCCCGAGGGGTGGCTCCGCGACGTCGCAGAGGGGGTCTTGAGACCAGAAGACGCTCCTGAGCTGGCCGCGCGGCTCGCCGCCGTGGGCGTAGATGCCTGCGCAAGACCCCTGTTTCAGATGGCCATGGATGGTCTGACTGGACGCACTCCCGAGGGGGTCGCTGCCGTCGCCGTCGCGTGGGCGGACCCCCGACTGATGCCCCTCCTCTACCGTGCGTACGGAGCAGGCATGTTCCAGCCCCACGAGCGCTCCAATGATCTTGCTCTGCCCATGGCCGATGCCATCGCCACCTTGAGCCCGGAGGGAGCGGATCTACTCGCCCCCGTCGCAACCGGGGACATTGGGGGACAGTGGCTCGATCTCGCCGTTCAGCGCTTCCAGGTGGAGTGGGGCCCGAACATCGAAGCAGGCGAGCTCCGACCGCCGACCTTCACCAACGAGCTACGCGACGCCGCCCTGGAGCGACTTCGCGCCTGCCTGCGCGATCCATCCCAGGTCCCACCGGACACCTTCGACCCGCTGGGTCTCCTAGAAGGCCCAGGAGCCGAGCTCTCGGTGGGAACGCGCTGCACAACGCTCGCCGTGGTGGACATCTGGGGCGCTGCCGGCGACGTACAGTGGCGAGACTACGTAGAGGGATTGCTCCGCCGCTACACGCCCATGGGCGACTTCATGGACTTGGCCGCAGGACTGGAGCGGCAATGGAACCAGGGCCGAGGCCAATGGCGCGATGGAGGTCCACCGCCGCGACACCACTGGTCTCCGGTGGATGCGAACCGATCGCAAGGAGACGAGTCCGAGAACGCGGTGCGGACATCCGCCCGCGGTGCTGAAGCCGGCCCCTTTTCCACCGGCAGCCCCCACGCTCTCGTCGGGGTGCTGGCTCTGGTCCTGTTGCTAGTGGGCCTCAGCGCCAGAAAGGCGGGCACTCCCCCCCAGCTACGCGCTCGCATGCTGAAGGCTGCTGCGGTGGGGTTCGGCTTGGTCTTGCTGCTGGCCATCGAGGGAGCGCTGTGGATGGCCGGCATCCCCCCGGGAGACGAGGGGCGACCCACCGGCAGGCTCTCGATCTCCGTCGACCCACCGCCCGGGCGGCCCGACATCTTGCTCGACTTGAGCGGGAAGGCGGTGCCCATGCCGCCTCCCGAGGGGCGTGTACGCCTCGGCATCGCGGGCGCCTCCAGTGTCGCCGGCATGAACCTGGCCCATCGGGACTCGATGGCGTCCCACCTCGAACGGCAGCTCCGCGCGGACCTGCCCTGCGTAGACGTCCTCAACTTCGGCCAGCCGGGGCTCTCCCTGCGTGACGTTCGAGGCATGGCCGTAGCCGCTATGGACGGCTTCCAGATGGACGGCATGATCCTCTACTCCGGCCACAACGAAGTAGGCGCTGCCCGGGAGCACGGAGACTACCGAGGTCTTCGAAGTCGACTCTCCTGGCTGGAGGTTGCCCTGGTCCGCACTCACCTCGCTGGTTTGGTTCGGCAGCTCCGGGGGCCCCGGGAACCCCTGGGTGTGCAAGACGACGGCTCAGAACAGGAAAACTCCCAGAGCATGGACCTGCACCACGCATCCTTCGAAGCAGCCGTTAACGCTCGCTACGAGCGGGACCTGATCGACCTGGCGCGTGCCTTCCGCCGGCGCAATATGCCGCTGGTGCTGACGATGCCCTCGTTCAATCACCACGGTCTTCGTCTGCAGGCGGTGTCCGTGGAGGCTGGCTCGGGTGTCGAAGAAGATGGGACGACCCTCCCCAATCGATTGCGGCAGCTGCTGCTGGACGGCGACGGTAGGGAGGCGGTGGTGCAGGCCGCTGTTCTTCGCGACCAGGTCCCGCGGCACGGGGCGCCCTACCTGCTCCTTGCACTCGCTCACGAGCTCGAGGGTTCCGTGGAAGAGGCTGAAGCGGCCATCTGGGAGGCTGCCCGCCGCAACCAAATCGGCTCGGCGCTGACGCCAGGAATCGCCGCCGTCGTCTGGCAGGTTGCAGAGCAGTTCGGCCTCCCGGTAGCCGATGCCCATGCAGCGCTACACGAAGCGAGCCCCGGTCACCTGCCGGGATTCGACCTGTTCCTCGACTTCGTCCACCTAAACCCACGGGGCAGCGAGGTCGTCGCCGCCGAGATGCGACGGACTCTAGTGACCTCGGGCCTCGTGGAAGAGTGGTCGAGCCGCTGCGCTCCCTGATAGACAGCGGCCAGTCGCTCCTCTGGGGCGACCCACCCACGGAGCGACTCCCGGGTTGGAGACTCTCCTTCGAGTTCGACATAATGAGGCCCTCGCAAGGGGCACGATGAACGAACACAGCACGGAGCCGAAGCCGGCGGACCTCTTGCCCCTCTCGCCAGACGAGCGCACTTGGGACGGGCGGACGATTGTGTGCCTCTGGGCCGCCGCTGCCGTCTGCGCTCCCACCTACATGTTGACCGCCGAGATGCTCGACCAGGGCATGTCGTGGTGGCAAGCCGTCCTGGCCGTGTCTCTGGGGAGCTTCCTCGCCTGGATCCCCATGGCCATCATCGGACGAGCTGGAGCCGTCCACGGGGTGGCCTTTCCTCTCCTGTTGCGCTCCTCTTTCGGGACCCGCGGGGCCCGCCTGGCCGTTGGGCTTCGGTCGGTCGCCGGAGTCCTCTGGTTCAGCCTGCAGCTCTGGATCGGAGCCCATGCCCTGGCGCTCATCGGCTCCAGCATTCTGGGCCCAGGCTCGCTCGGTGCCCCGCTCCCAGTGATCGGCCTGTCACCCGGAGAGCTCGTGGCCCTGGTTGCGTTTGCGGCACTGCACCTCTGGGTCCTCCAAGGGGGCATGACGCGCATTGCAACCATGGTGAGGATTGCGGCCCCGGCGCTGGGGGTGCTCCTGGGAGCCGTCGTGCTCTGGGCGTTCGTTCAGGACGAGAAGGGGTTCAACACGATGTGGACCTCGCCGTCCCAGTTCGGGGAATACAAAGAGCTGGAGGGCCAGTTCTGGCAGGTGTTCCTGCCCATGCTGGCGGCGGCAACGGGAGTCTGGACCCTGCTCGCCATCAACATCGTAGACTTCACTCGCCAGCTAGCCAGGCCCCGAGGCCAGGCAGCTGCGCAGCTGATGGGCTTGATGGCTGGGATGACATTGGTCTCCCTAGTCGGGGTCACCGTCACCTATGCGTCCACCGATATCTTTGGCGAGACTCTGGACGGACTGCGCATGGCAGATCCGGTGGTCGTCATCCAGGGCATGGGGTGGCTCGGCGGTCTACTGGGTATGACCGCGCTGCTCCTGGCCTCTCTGTCCACGAATGTAACCGTCCATGGGGTGGGCCCGATCTACGGAATGATGTCGATCTGGCCGGCTCGACTCGGCTGGAGCTCCGCCGCACGACTGCTCGCAGTGTTGGCCCTGGCCCTCTTGCCATGGAAGCTCTTGGCCGCCTCCGGTGGGGGCATCTACGTGGGCCTCGTGGGCCTGTCGTATCTGCTGGCTCCCATCGCCGGGATCCTCTGCTGGGACTGCTGGGCGATGCGCAGAGCACCGCTCCAACCGGACGCGCTGCTCGATGATGCGGGGCCCTATGGCTACGGCAATGGCTGGAACGCTCGAGCGGTCATCGCGTTTCTTTGTGCCCTCGTGCCTCTCTTGCCCGGCTTCGCGGAGACCGTGGGGCTGGTGGGCGACGAGAGCATCCCCGATGCGCTCGAAGAGCTCTACCGCTACGCCGCCCCCTTTGGCTTCGTCGTGGGTGCGGTGGTGTTCGCCATTCTCCAGCGCTTTGGGCGCTCCCCCGACTCTGCCTGACAGCCAAGCACCTCAGCCGGGGCTACACTTGAGAAACTGGAGGACAGCGTGCACAGCCCAAGGTTGATCGTCTTGTTCACGACCGCGCTCCTGGCGGTCAGCATGAGCACTGCTCTAGCCGTTCCCACCCGACTGGCCCAACAAGGACGCCTGTTGGACACCGCGGGAACCCCCCTGTCTGGGACCCACACGCTCCGCTTCACGCTGTTCAGCGCCGAGACGGCAGGAGACGAGCTCTGGACCGTGGAGCGCTCGGTCGACTTCGACAATGGGTACTACGCGCTGATCCTGGGTGAGTTGGTGCCCGTCGATGACCTCATCTTTGCCGGTGGTGCGGTGTGGCTCGAGATCCAAGTGGATGGCTCCCCGCTCAGTCCGCGGCAAGAGATCGTGTCTGTGCCTCTGGCCCTACGCGCCGCGAGCGCAGAGCACCTGGATGGCGGGATCGTCGATGCCGCCGAGGTGCACGTGGGCGACACCCTGGTCATCGACAGCAGTGGCTTCTGGGTAGGCCCACCACCCACCGTGAGCTGGGGCGACATCGTCGGGGTGCCCAACGACCTCTCCGACGGCGATGCCGATAGCTTGGCGAGCCTCAGCTGCACGGACGGCCAGGCTCTGCAGTGGAATCACGCGACCAGTAGTTGGGCGTGTCACACGCCGGGCTACTTCCCCGACTCCGATGGCGACGGGGTCGTCGACTCGGTGGACTGCGAGCCAGCCAACAACCAGATCTCCCAGCTGCAGCCCGAGCTCTGTGACTCGATCGATAACAACTGCAACGGGCTCGTGGACGAGAGCACGGCGGTGGACGCAGCCACCTGGTACGGCGACGGCGACGGGGACGGCGGAGCAGGCCCTCTGATTGTTCGGATCGCCTGCAACCAGCCCGATGGCTTCTACAGCGAAGCCACCGACTGTGACGACAGCGACCCCGACAGCTTCGACGGAGCCAGCGAGCTCTGCGATGGGGCAGACAACGACTGCAACGGCCTGGCCGACTTCACCACCACGGAAGGCGACGGCGGTGGAGAGACTGACCTGGATGGAGACGGGGCGCTGGACTGCGAGGACTGCAACGACAGCGATCCAGCCATCCTGCCCAACGCCAGCAACGAGATCTGCGACG
>PBPL01000053.1 GCA_002724675.1 Deltaproteobacteria bacterium
ACGACAGCGCCGGAGACGACGACGACGATGACGACGACGACAGCGCCGGGGACGACGACGACGACGATGACGACAGCGCCGGAGACGACGACGACGACGACGACGACAGCGCCGGAGACGACGACGACAGCACGAATTGATAATTCGTCCGTAGCAAGCCTTTTGAGAGGGCGGAGTCGGCGAGAGCGGACTTCGCCCTCTCTTTTTTTGTCCGCCCCGCCCAGAGCACAGTGGCGGGTTGGGGGATTCGGCGGACAGGGCCCAGTCTTTCGAAGACGGGCGGGGAGCCTGGTGCCACCTGCAGTCGTTCGTGGTCAAAGCCATCCTGGCAAGCCATTCGAACCCTGGGGATACCAGGCGCTCGGCCCACGAGTTCCGTCTTCGCCATCAGATTCCATCCAGCAGGGCGTTCCTTTCTTGAAGGCGCTGGGCGACAATCTGGTTTAGATGTCCCACAGAGTCCTGATTGTCGAGGACGACCGTGACTTCGCTGCACAATTGGCGGAGATGATTCGGTTTCGTGGTCACCACCCTGTCGTCGCTAAGTCCGGCCCAGAGGGTCTCGCAGCGTTCGAGAGCGAGCGCCCAGCCCTTGTGCTGGTTGATGTCATGCTCCCCGAGATCCACGGTCTCCGGGTGCTCGAGCAAATCCGCGCGCTCCCTGGCGGGGACGATGTCCCTGCCATGCTCATGAGCGCTGTCTATGGCAAGGGAGACTTGTTCCAGGACGACATCAAGCGCTTGGCCCTACTGGGCTTCATTGGAACGCCTCTGTCCCTCACTGACGTCGGCCAGGAGTTGGACGATATCCTGACCAGCGAGGACAACGGCCGAGCCCGGGTCAGGGCCTTGCGTCCAGGAGCAGCAACCCAAGTCCGCCAAGAAGCACCCGCTCCACCTAGAGCAGCTTCCCCCGCGCCCAAGGACGTGTCAGACCCTCCTGACATCCCTACATCCACGGCAAACTCGACTGAGGGATTCATGCGAGCCGTGGCCGAGCTGAGGCGCACTCGGGCCAGTGGGAGCATCACCCTGCACAGCTCGGGCGCATGGCGGCGAATCATCTGGGTCGAAGGGCTGCCTTCCTGGGTGGAGGTCTCCGACACAATGGACGGCCTCCCTCGCTTCCTGGTGGAGACCAAGGTGCTGTCCATCTCCACCATGCGCGAGCTCTCCGAGTGTGCGAAGGCACAACACGGAGACATGGCCGGGGCGCTAGCAGACTTGGACGTCGTCAAGACAGCCGAGCTTGACGATGTCTTGAAGAGCTGGGTGTCAGCGGAACTCCGTCGTGGCCTCAGTCACGAAGGCCGCTTCGAGTACCAACCAAGCACCACGACAACCAAGGCTGGCTCCGCACATCCCGTGGACCCATTCACGACCCTGTGGGACGGGCTGAAAGGCAACGTCGCCCAGGAATCCATCGATGAGGACTTGAGTGGACTCGCCAACGAGACCATCACGCGAAGCAGCATCTACGCGCAGGTGTCCGACTCTCTGAGCGGGATACCGGCGCTTGCGCGCCTTGCACAAGAGGTCGATCACCCTCGCAATATCGAGGACCTTCGCCTCCTGCTGGGCGATCCCGATGGGGAGACCAGCCGAGCTTTCTGGTTCTTGCTCACCACAGGAATCCTTGAATTGACCGACGAAGCCCCCTCATCCAGGCAACGAGGAGGCGTCGGACACGGGGCCTCGGCCTCATCAGCGTCAGCATCGAAGGCCGCGCCGGTCGCCGAGCGCATGAGGGCGCCGGCGGCGGGGATGGAGCACCAGGTGCAGTTCGAGCTTAAGAGTTCCAAACAAGACGCGGCAAGAGAGCAGAGTGAGCGTTCTGCTCCCGCACGAGACCCTGTGGGCACCGTCCGGCTGGACTACATCAACAAGATGACTTCCGACCACTATGGCTTCCTCGAGATCGATCGAGCAGCCCTGGGAACGGACATTGATTCGGCCTATCAGACGTTGGCACCCCGTTACCGCCGACAGAGCCTTCCCGATGATGTGGATGCAGAGACCAAGCGCATGGCCAAAGAGTTGTTGGCTCGGCTAGTGAGCGTGTACGAGGAGTTGAGTGATCCGGCTCGACGAGCCCGCTACGATCTATTGGGCCCAGAGCGCCACCAAACCAAGACGACCGCCGAAGGTCCAGAGAAGGCGGCCTCTGATGATGTCCCCACGGCGGACGACATCCCTGCCGACGCTGGAGAGGGCCAGACACAGCAGCCTGAAGAGCCCGACGCCACTGCCTCGGGCGCAGGAAAACGGCCCGCTCCAGCCACGACGCAAGACAAGGACTGGGCCGATGAACTGCGCTGGTACCCAGGCTGTGAAGATCCCACACAGGTCCGTCAGCGGTCCGCTCAACTGGATCCAGAAGATGCCTCGCTCCTACTCCAGGCACACGAACTCATGGGACAACAGAAGTTCAAGAAGGCCTTTGGCTTGTTGGACGGGCTCCGAGAACGCGACCCTTCCAATTCGGGCCTCCTAGCAGACCTGGGCTGGTGTCGGTTTGCTCAGGACACAGAGAATGAACGCAATGTCACGAAGGCACTCGAGTGGGTCGATCTGGCTCTCGCCTTCGATCCGGGATATCGCGATGCGCTGGAGGCCAAGGCTCGGATCCTCTGTCGATGTGGAGCAGACCAGCAGGTCATTCCTGTACTCCAGAGCCTTGTTGGCGTCGACCCTGACTTGAAGTGGGCAGAGGACGAGCTTGCGCTGCGGAAAGAAGCCAAAGAGGCCGAGGAGGCCGCCCAGCAAAAGGGAGGGCTGCGTTCTCTTCTGGGACGCAAGGGCTGAGGGCGAGGTCCTCAGACGCAGGCCACCGCCCCAAGAGCCTCGACAATGGACGACAAGGCAGGGAGGAGGTGGACATACAGAGTCGCCGGCCTCGCCTTCCTACTTCTTGCGCTCACCTCGCCGAGGGCGGCCCACCCCTATGGCATAGATGCACACAGGGCCCTCGTGGAGCTCGCCCTAGAGCCCACCGAGTCGATGGCGAGCAACGTGCAAGGAGTCGATGAGTCGGCGCTCTCAGCGTTCCGGAGACACCTGTTCAGCCTTGCAAGCGAGACGGATGACCCAAGCCTCCGAGAGGCTTTCCTGAAGCTGTGGCCAAGTGCGGAGAACTTCGGGCCCAAAGCCCTGAAGCAACTCGCAGGACTATCGGTTGAGGCTGATGTCCACGGCATCGACGTCGGCGGACCCACAATGCCCGCGAAGACCTTGCTAGCCGAAGCCAGCGTATGGCCCGATACCGATCATCGAAACCGCAACCGACTCCTGATGGGTGATGATGGTCTACCCGTTGTCGACAGTTGGAATAGATCCCTGCCATTGGACCCCGCCACGCTGGACATGGGTGCTCGGACTGGGCTGTCTTCACAAGCCCACGCTCACTATCAATTGTGGCCCGGAGAACGCACGGAGAGTGCATCGGTCTTGCGGACCGAGCCGTGGCGATTCAGCCGCCCGAGCGACGCACATAGTTTCGGCGCGGACTTTGCTCAGAGCTACACCGATCTTGCGGCCATCGCGGCCCACTGGGACCACCCCGCAGCCCCATGGCTTGAGCTGGCATGGACAGGGGCGGCCTACCACCACATTCAGGACACTGCCAATACGCTGCACACCCTTCAGGTAGGTAGCTTCGATTACTTCGTGGCCGCGACCCGTGCCCAACTCCTGGGGGACTTGTGGACCCTTGGCGGCCTCCTGGGGCCCCGCCAAAATCTGCGAGACATCGGCATCCGCCTCCTGCGCGACCACCACATCTTCGCTGAAGAGCTCTGGGCAGAACGGGTACGCCAGGAGGTGGCAGGGCATCACGTCGCCCCAGAGCCCAACGAAGCCGTTCTCTTCCTCGACCCCATCGGAACGGACGACAGCGCGTTTCTCGGCCGCCTGGAGAAGGCAACCCTCGATGGAGCTCAGCGCGCGTCCCAAGGGGACTTTGGCCGACGGATCACGTTTGTCCTGGCGGCTGTGGGCGGCCCAGAAGGAGCACAGGTGTACGATCAGGCCTGGCGGCTAGCGAGCACCGCACTAAAGACCACGACGAACCAGCGAACGACATCCCCCAAGCGCAACCGCCCCCCTCCGCCCTCCATCGAGGAAGAGCCAAAGCACTACCTACACCCCAAGCCTTGGACTGCTGAGTACGAGGCTCTACTGAGCGAGTTCTACGAGCTGCAGCTCCGGGGTATGCAGAGAGCCGGTACTGCCATGCGCCTCTGGAGTCGGCTCCACCGACAAGTAGTCCGCGAAGAGCATGCCGATCAGCGGGTGATGAACCGATGGCTGCGCGAGCGCCTTACCGAAGAGAGGGCTCGCACCGAGCGCAGAGAACATTGGACACCGAGTGCTCCCAGTGAACTGGGTCTGGACCTTCGCGTCCCTGGCACATTGATGGTCACCCTCGCCCTGCTGGTCTGGGGCCTCCGTGCCTTACTGCGATCAATGAAGGCGAGAAGGAGGGCTCGCGGTGGCCCCTCGCCCAACTGACCGACCTCAACTCCGGGAACTCCTGGTAGACCACCAACGTGCATTCAACCCGGCCGCGCACATCGGTCGCGACCCAGTGCAGTTCCCTCATCGATACACAGCCCCCGAAGACATCGAGGCAAGCGCGTTTCTAGCGGCCTCTCTGGCCTTTGGCCGAGTCTCGGCCTTTGCTCCGATCATCGATGACCTGCTCAGAGCCCTAGGCCCCCAGCTCGCCACGGCCCTGCGAGAGGGGGTGGCGAGCCCAGGCGGTCGCCAACACGTGGCCAAAGCTGTCACACGAGGATATCGCTGGCTTCAGCCAGAGGAACTCCGAGCAATGCTCTTCGCCGTGGGCGAGGTACTGCATGTCCACGGTTCGATCGAGCAGGCATTTCGGGCCGGCCAGAGACAGGGCGCTTCGGACACTTGGCAGGCCCTGGGGTACTTGCTGGAGACACTCAGGGGACACGCGCGCCAACACCATCCACGACCAATAGAGCGCGCTCGAGCTCTGGCCTTTCTGTTTCCATCTGCCAGCGGCACAGCTCCTTGCAAGCGTCAGCACTTGTTTCTCCGGTGGATGGTTCGTCCACCCAAAGAAGGGGTGGACTTCGGCCTCTGGACCTCGGTGCACACACGCAGCCTTGTCATCCCCTGTGACGTCCATATCGCCCGCATCGCACATGCCCTCGGCTTGGCGAGCAAGAACTCCGCCAGCCGTAGAGTCGCTGACGAGATCACCAGCGCTCTGAGAGAGGTCGCCCCAGAAGACCCGGTTCAATTCGACTTTGCCCTCGCCCACCTGGGGATCTCAGGGGGCTGCCGAGGACGACGGGTCGAGTCGGTCTGTCACGACTGCGGTCTACGCGAGGCCTGTAGATGGTGGGGGGATCGGGGCTAGGAACGAATCCTGTGCACCGGCACTAAGCCGCTTGACGGCTCGGATCCGGCGCTGCCATCCTCGCCCGCACTCATCCATGGGCGCCCTGAACCAAATGAAGCTCAATGCCGTCGCTCTGGCCCTCATCGGGACAACACTCACCCTGCTCGGTACCGCCACAGGCTTCGCATCGACGGACCGGGAGGCCCAACAAGCGTGGCAGCGGGGCCGGTCCCTCATTGAGCAAGGTCTTCAGAGCAGCGCGCTCGAACCCATGCGAGCTGCGGCAGACCTGGCTCCTGAGGACGTGGATATCCACCGCGACTACATGGACCTGATGAAGGCTGAGGGCTTCCACCGCGAAGTGGTGGAGGAATACCGAAAGCGTCGAGACCAAGAACCGACCCCTACCAGTCACTACCTCTTCGGCCGCGCCACCGGAGACATGGACGTAGCCCATGCCGAATTCCAGAAGGCCCTCGCTGCGGATCCAGAGCACATCTGGTCGATCCAGGGGCTGGGAGGCGTCGCAGCAGTCAAGGGCAAGTACGACGAGGCGCTCTCCCACTACCAACGCGCCGTCAGCCTCCGACCCGACCTCGCCGAAATTCACAACAAGATCGCGAACATTCACCTAGCCCGAGGGGACACGGACACGGCCACCGCAGCCTGGAAGGAGGCCATGCGACTCGCGCCGTCCGATTATCACGCCTACCTGAACCTGGGAGCGGTTCGCTCCATGGCAGGAGATCTGACGGGAGCAGCAGAGCTCCTCGCTCAGGCGGTCCAACGGGCAAGCGGCAACCCTCTCGCCCACGTCAACTACGCCTACATCCTCTTCAAGCTCCAGCGATTTGAGGAGAGCCTTGCGCACTTCGCGGCTGCACTCGCCATCAATCCGAGGGATCGGACCGTACGCGGCTCTCGGGATCTCGTTGCCGCGGTCGCCGAAGGACGCATACCCTTTGCAGCCTTCGCTCCCTACGAAAAGGCACTGGCTGCTCAACTGTCCGACCCAAAGAAGGCTGTTCAACACTACAGAGAGGTCCTCCTCTTGGCCCCACAGTTCGCTACTGCCCACATGAACCTGGGCCTTGTACTCGTGGGGATGAACCAACGGGAAGAAGCATTGAGTTCACTGCGAAGGGCGGTGGAGCTAGACCCCCAATACGGCCCAAGTCACTACAACTTGGGATACCTGCTGTTGGGAATGGGTAAGAGCGAGGAAGCAGAGGGCCACCTTCTGACCGCACGGCGCCTCGTCCCCGATGACACCGACACACTGATCGCTCTGGGCATGCTGGCCATGTCCCGAGGCCAGAACGAAACCGCCCACGACCAATTCCGTGACGCTCTGTCGCTGGAGCCACGCAACCCCATGCTGTGGGCGCAGTTGGCGACCGCGCAGACTGCACTTGGGGCCTTCAACGAAGCGATACAGGCCCTCAACAAAGCACTGACCATTGCCCCGCAGTTCGTAGCTGGCCGAATTCAACTGGTCGCCGTCCTTCGGATGGCACGACGCTTCGACGAGGCCCTGACCGAGCTCGCACAGCTGGAAGAATTGTCTCCAGGACACCCGGATCTAGCAGCCGAGCGTGCCGCGCTCGAGTCGGCTCGGTCCGTTCAGACCCGAGAGGCCGCGCAACCCGGCCGGCTTCGCGTGTCCCGAATCCTGGTCTCCGAACGCAGACTGGCCGACGAGCTGCATAGCAAGCTGTCACAAGGTGCATCGTTCCCTCAGCTGGCCACTGCCCACAGCGAGGGCCCAGAGCGAAGCCGTGGTGGCGACATAGGCTTCGTCTCTCCCGAGGAACTCAGACCCGAGGTTCGACAGGCACTCAAGCGACTGTCGGTTGGCCAAAACAGCCCCGTAATCGACCTCGGGGGCCGGTTTCTTTTGCTCCAGCGAACACGCTGAATGAACACGAAGCACTACCGATGTTCACAGCGTATTGATTGACCCATCAATCACCAGCGGGAATGATGCTGTCGGCCAACGTCCAAACCACTGAGAGATCCCATGAGCGCCACCGAGTTCGAGGTCGACCAACGAGACATCCAGTTCGTCCTGTTCGAGCAACTGAAGGTCCAGGACCTGCCCAACAGTTCGTACAAAGACTTTGACCGTGACATGTACGAGATGGTCGTTGGCGAGGCTGCCAAGCTCGCTGAGGAGACGCTCGCTCCGCTTAACGCCACTGGAGACCGCCACGGCTGCAAGTGGGATGACGGGGAGGTCACCACACCACCTGGCTACAAGGAGGCCTATAAGACGTACATCGAGGGCGGCTGGCAAGGGCTCAGCATCGACGCGGAACACGGCGGCGGAGGGCTCCCAAAGCCCATCGCGCTGGCCGTCGTCGAGATGTTTACGGGCGCATGCTCGGCCTTTGTAATGTACCCAGGCCTCACGGTCGCGGTCGCCAACCTCTTGTCGCGCATGGCCAACGACTGGACCCGCGAGCACATCCTGCCCAAGCTCGTCTCTGGTGAGTGGTCGGGAACGATGTGCCTGACAGAGGCTCAGGCGGGCTCGGCCGTGGGCGATGTCCGAACCGTGGCCCGCCGTGATGGCGACTCCTACCTGCTCGAAGGCAGCAAGATCTTCATCACCAGCGGTGAGCACGACCTCTGCTCCAACATCATCCACATCATGCTTGCGCGAACTCCTGATGCGCCCGCCGGCATCCGCGGACTGAGCCTCTTCATTGTCCCCAAGTACCGCATCAACGAAGACGGAAGCCTGGGGGACAAGAACGACATCTACTGCTCTGGTATCGAACACAAGATGGGTCTCAATGGCTCGTCGACCTGCACCTTGTCCATCGGCGACAATGAAGGAGCCCAGGCCTTCCTCATCGGTGACGAGTCCGAGGGCATCCTGCGCATGTTCTCCCTTATGAATGAGGCGCGCATCGGCGTCGGTGTCCAGAGCTACTCGGTGGCTGCGGCCGCCTACCAATCCGCCCTGGCCTACGCAAGAGACCGAATCCAGGGGACGCGTCTCGCCGAATTCAAGGATGCCCACGCCGAGCGTGTGCCCATCATTGATCACCCCGATGTTCGCCGGATGCTCCTCAGCTGTCGAAGCCAAGTGGAGGGCATGCGGGCTCTGGGCATGACCCTTGGATACTACGCTGACCAATATCTCGCACACCAAGGCACCCCAGAAGCCGAGCGCTACATGGATCTGCTGGAGGTCCTGACCCCCATCTGCAAGTCCTGGTGCTCAGACCAATGCTTCATGGTGGCGAGCCAGGCACTGCAGATCTTCGGTGGCTACGGGTACATCGGCGAGTATCCCGTCGAGCAATACGTCCGCGACTCCAAGGTCTTCTCCATCTACGAGGGTACCAACGGCATCCAGGCTCTCGACCTCATTGGACGCAAGATGGGGCAACACAATGGCCGAAGCTTCATGGCCACAATGAACGAGCTCAATCAACGGATCTCGGCGCTTGGCGACCACCCAGAGTTGGCCGAGGAGCAGAAGGCGCTCGAGGCAGCACGGGATCGCCTCAGCTCGGCGACCATGACGATGATGAGCCTGGGTATGGGCGGCAAGATGGAGGTCGCAGCCTCCCATGCCTGCGACCTCTTGAACCTGTTCGGAGACGTAGTCATAGCCACCTCACTGGCCGAACAAGCTCGCATTGCCTCCAGCCGGCTGAGCGAACTCTCATCCGAAGCGGGTGTGGACATCACGGACACCGAAGCTCGCACAGGGTGGCTCCGCGAGGACTCCGAGGCTCGCTTCTACGCCCGAAAGGTGGACAACCTCCGGTTCTTCGCACACCAGTTTCTTCCGCGAACTGCCGGCCTCGAGCTACAGATCGCGGCAAAGGACGCGACGGTCCTCGAGGCCGTCCTGTAACGACAGCACTCCATATCCCCGGCCGCACCACGGCACCCCAACAAGATCGGGCACCACAACGCCCGAGGGCCTTGTACCTGTTCTTGCACATACCCCGAGCGAGGAAGCGCAATCAGCTTCCCACCGGAGTATTCAATCATGGCGACCAATCGCTTCTCTCTCGTCCTGCTAGCCCTCACAACGACCAGCTTGCTCGGAGCCTGCTCAGCAGACAGTGCGCTTATGTCGTCTGATGATGACGACAGCTACGCAGAAGACGTCGCAGGCTCCTCCTGGGACGGCGACGATGACGACGATGACGGCGATGTGGCCAGCGACACCGCAGATGGCGAGGACGAGAGCGGCTCGATCTCGGACGACGGGAACCCGGGAACAGGAGCTGGGCAGCTCACAGCCGGCGAGTGGCGGGACCTGGACAACTGGGACTTCTGGAGCGCAGTACTCCAGCGCAATGACTGGGCAGCCATGGAGAGCGCCTGGGACTTCTCGACCGTCAACCGCTTCGCCGTGTCCGTAGAAGATGACGGTGAGCCTGTCGCTGACGCCGTCGTCGTTCTCCAAGACGCACAGGGGTCCATCACCTGGGAAGCCCGTACGGATGTCCACGGCGAAGCCGAGCTATTCGCCAACTTGTTCGACACAAGCTCCATCGGGCCCTACACGGTGACGGCTTCCGATGGTCTTGTCTCGGCAAGCGTCGCCGACTTGGATCCCATCTGGGAGGACCGAGTCGACCTTGAGCTGGCCGGGACGGCTCCCAATGCAGTCCTAGACCTCATGTTCGTCATTGATACAACGGGCTCTATGGGGGACGAGCTTAGCTATCTCCAGGCCGAGCTGGCCGACGTCCTGAGCACCGTCCAAGATGGGGCAGGACAGTCCCTGGAGCTTCGGCTGAGCGTCAACTTCTACCGTGACGAGGGTGACCAGTACGTTCTGCGGTCCTTCCCGTTCACCACCGACCTCGAGACCTCCCTGTCCCAGCTGTCCGCCCAGGACGCTTCCGGGGGCGGTGATTGGCCAGAAGCTGTCGAACAAGCGCTCGATAACGCCGTGTACGAGCATCAGTGGAGCGACTCAGCGGTCTCGCGCCTGATGTTCCTGGTCCTCGATGCGCCACCCCACAACACCGCCCAGAACCGGGATTCCATCCACGCAGCCGTCACGGATGCAGCCGCACAAGGCATTCGAATCATCCCGGTTGCTGCCAGTGGCATCGACAAGAGCACTGAGTTCCTGCTGCGCTTCATGGACATCTCGACGGGAGGCACCTACACCTTCCTGACTGACGATAGCGGCATCGGCAACTCACACATCGAGCCGACGGTTGGGAGCTACCAGGTCGAATTTCTCAATGATCTGTTGACCCGGCTGGTGCTGGAGTCCATCGGGCAGCAGCCCTGACTCAGAGCGCCGTTTTCACAACGGTCCTCCTGGGGTAGAAAGCGGGCAGGAGAATGCTCACATCCGCCCATCCACAGGAGGCCCCCGTGCAGGTCATCATCAAGTACTGCGTCGCTTGAAACTACCTTCCTAGAGCCGCCAGGTTGGCGGACGAGTTGAGAGAAGAGTTCGAAGCAGAGGTCACGCTCGAGAAGGGACGAGGCGGAGTCTTCGACGTGCGCCTCGCCGGATCGCTTCTCTTCTCCAAGCACGAGCTGGAGCGCTTCCCCGAGCCCGGAGAGGTGTCATCGCTGATCCGAGAAGCAGCCGAGTGATCCCCAGGGGGACTGCCTCACCTCAAGCGGGGCCTCACCAAGGCAAGGACCGCCGGCAGGACGAGGAGGTTGGCGAACAGAGCCAACAGAATGGCAATGCCACACAAAAGGCCGAAATAGATGTTCGGCTGAAATGAGGCCAGGGTCAGCAGCCAGAAGCCGGCCACCAAGATGATGGAAGTCATGGTGATCGCTCTCCCCGTGTCGTGCAGGGTAATGCGCGTTGCTGTGGCGAGGTCATCACCAAGAATGGTCCGCTCTCGGAAGTGATGGAGGAAGTGGACCGTGTCGTCCACAACGAGGCCCAGTGCCACAGCCCCGGTCATGGCTGTGCCAGGATCCAGTGGTATCCCGAGCCAACCCATCATCCCAAGGGCCATGCCGATGGGGAGCACATTGGGGATCATCGACAAGAGCCCGAGACGGATGCTTCGCAGCGCTAGGGTCATGAAGAAGAGGACCGTCACAAACGCCAGAGCTAGCGAACGAAGCTGAGAGCGCAGCAGATAGGTCTCCATGTTGGAAATGAGCTTGCTCATTCCCGTGGCTGAGGCGGTCATGGGAGATGGAAACTCCCGCGCCAGGAGGGCCTCCACAGCAGGCACCTCACCAGCAAGCTTCTGCGAGTGTGACAAGCGCATGGTCGCGGTGATCCGAGCCCTCTGGAAGTCGAAGTCGACCAGTGACTCCAGGTCCTGAGGCTCGTCCAGCATGAGCAACAACTGGGCGACTTCAGCTCGAGTGTCCGGGATGCTTCGGTGCTGCTCGTCTCCACCTCTCATGGCCCGGTTCATCTCCTTGACATAGTCCGCGAGGGAAACCGTCGCCCCCACGCCATCCATCTGCCCCAGGAACTCCTGAACTCGCTCCATCTTGCGCAAGACCTCTGGGCTCTTGAGCCGGTCGGGCTCGCCAGTGTCGATGAACACTTCCAGAGAACTGGCGCCCGCCAGATGTTCGTCCACGTACAGCACATCGGTTCGAACCGACTCAGCCTTCTTGAAGTAGTTCATGGGGTTGCTCCCCACGCTGAGGTCCCGCAGCCCGACGAGAGCGACGAGCAGCAAGACAAACGATGCGAGCGCTACGACGACAGCCCTCCGCTGGACCATCGAAGCCAGGGCCACCAACGCCTTGTCCAACAGCTTCCACCACCGGTGCAGGGCGGTCGTTTGGCCCTCTGCACCTCCAGACGGGGCAGGCAACAATGGCAGAAGCCAGGGCCCCAGAGCGAAGGTCAGAACGAAGGCGAAAGCAACCCCAACCGCACCAAGCACCCCCATCTGTCGCACCGGAAGAAGGTCGGCCGAGCACAGACTCAACAAGCCCGCGATAGTCGTTGCCATCGTGTAGAAGCATGGCGCCAACATCTGGCGCAAGGCCTCTTTGCTGGCGGGCTCTGGCTCAAGCCCCTTGGCACGCAGGAGAAGGGTCCTGGTAATGACGTGAATGGAGCAGGCGATCGCGACACCCAGCAACATGGGGTAGACGGCGCTGTGAATGATGGTCATCCCCATCCCAAACAGCCCCATGCCCCCAGTCACCCAGAGACAGGTGAGTAGCACCACGGCCAAGGGCAATGGAAGAGCCCAGACAGACCGGAAGAGCATCAACATGGCGAGAACGATGACGACGAACATCAACGGGAAGATCGTGGCGATGTCCCGCTCTGTGTATCGAAAAAAGGCATCGTCCAAGAACGTAGGACCGGCCGTAGCTACCTGAACCGAGCGGAGCGGGGCCAGCTCGGCCACAACCTCCCGGATCGCAGCAGCCAGTTCGATCTTGAGGTGTGCCTGGTCCGTCAGGTGATCCACCACGAGCAAGACCGAGCAGACCCTCCCGTCCTCGGAAACCAGCGCGCCCCGCAGCTGCTCGCTGCTCATCACCCGCTCCTTCAACTCCAGAGGGTCGGGCGGCTCGTCGGGGTCGTAGAGTCGACTCACCGTCAACGAGCCTGGCTGTGCCAGGACCTCCGAGACCGACGTAATCGAGCGGGCTCTCTGAACTCCGAAGGAGGGCAGCCCCTCATCTGCCGGCGGATCGAAAGAGATCGACTCCAGTCGCTCAGTAAAGCGATGCAGGAAGGCCAGGCCCTCCTCGGTCCACAGGCCCGGGTCCTCCCAGGCTAGGACGACGATCTGGTCGGAGTCGAAGGTCTCGAGAAAGCGATGGTAGGAGACCAGGTCTGGGTCATCCTCTAGGAACCACACGTCAATCGACATGTCGAACCGCACCCCCCTCGCCGCCCAGGCAGCAGCTAGGGAGACGAGCACGACCACAGCTAGGGCGACGTTGCGGTTCAGTCGACGAGTTCCTCAAGTTGGATCAGGTAGCGGTCCACCACCGAGCAGCCCCGCTCCCAAAATTCGCGGTCGGACAGATCGATACCAAGCTCCGTCACCAGCTCAGACGGTGTCATCGAGCCTCCTGCACGCAGCAAGGCCAGATAGTCCGAGACGAACACGGCCCCCTGTTCCCTCCACAGATCTGCCAACCCAAGAGTCAGGAGCTTGCCGAAGGCGTAGGAATAGCAATAGAAGCGAGCAAACACGAAGTGGGGGATACGCATCCAGCGATGCTGATCCCGATCCTGGAGTAGGACGGCGTCTCCCAACAATCTCGACTGCTCCTCCGACCACAAGCGACCAAAGTCGCCTGCCGACGCTACGGATTCGGCACGGGCTGCATGTGCGCGTCGCTCCCAGTGGATGTACGCCACCTGGTTGAAGGCCGTTCCGACCGCCCCTTGAATCTGCCGATCCAACAATTGCCGCTGGAGCTTTGGATCGTCGGAGACCGACATGAGGTGCTCGTGCAGCCAGAGTTCAGCAAAAACGGAAGCCGTCTCCGCCAGGGGCAAGCCTGTCCAGTAGTTGAGCGGACTCTGCTCCAAGGCCAAGGTGAAGTGCAGCGCATGGCCCAGCTCGTGAGCAAGGGTGAACACATTGTCGGTCTTGCCGGTGAAGTTCACCATGACCCAGGGATGCTCGGGAGGATAGCCGGGAGCACAGAACGCACCCCCTCGCTTCCCCTTCCTGGGAAACACATCCACCCAACCCTGGGTCAGAAAGCGTGTCGCAATGTCTCCAGCCTCGGGAGAAAACCCGGTGAAGGCCTCCACAACCAACTCCGAAGCTCGCTCCCACGAGACCTGGGGCTCCTCACCGAATGCAGGTGCACGCACATCCTGCATTCCATAGTCATCCAGGCCCAGCACACGCTTCCTAAGTGCATGGTAGCGATGAACGATGGGCATGTGCCCGGTGGTCACGTCCAGCAAGGCATCCACAATGTCTGGAGCGAGATCATCCTTCAGGACCGTGTAGTCCATGACATCGTCGTAGCCGCGCTCCGTCATCTCACTACGATGCTCTTCGAACAAGGTGTTGAACACGTGCGTGAGCACCGGGGTGTGAGGCTCGTAGGCCTCGACAGTTGCTTGTAGAGCTCGGTCACGGAGGCTCCGATCCACGTCGGTGGCCAGAGCGCGCACTTCCGAGCTGGTCAACACCCGAAGCTGCCCAGCCACCTCGACCTCAAACTCCAAGGACGAGGTGACCTGGGTATAGAGGTTGACCCATGCGTCCCTTCCGGTGACTTGCATCCGCAAGATGGTTCGCTCCACATCTTCAGCGAGCGTGTAGTCGGTGAACATCCGCTGAAAGTGAAGGTAGTGGCGATATGGACGCAACTCCTGAGAGTCCGCTAGCGCCTCGAATTGCTGTAGAGGAATGGAACTGAGCTCTACGGTGAAGAAAGCCAGTTCTTGGTTGATCTCAGCCTCAAAAGCCTGCGCCTGTGCATAGGCTGCCTGCACCTCGGGCACATCCGTAGACACCGAGAAGCGAAGAGAAGCGTAGTGACCAGGCTTACCGGTCAGCGCTGTGATGGCCTCGAATTCTCGCAAGGCCGCAAGGAACTCAGATGCATCCAATGCGCCAATACGGCCTCGGTAACGGCTCACAAAAGCAGATGCGCCATCGCGAGCCCGCTGCTGGTCGGCCGCAAGACGAGGGTCATCGAACCCCCCATACAGCTCGGATAGATTCCAGGTCCCCTGCGAGACCGCCTCAGCTACTCCGCCATCGACCATGAGCCCAGAATGTCCAGTTCAAAGAGTGGACGCAAGTCGACGACGGCCGAGGCTCGCTGCCAAGAGCGCCAAGGGAAGGACCATGACCCCTCGGGTCCCAAAGAATGGACACCCCGGGGGCCCCGAGCTCTCAGCACTCTCAGGCTCGGTTCCGTCATTGCAATCCGAGGCCATGTCGCCAACGCCAGCCCCCTCGCCTCGTGGGTAGACCAGAGGGTCGAAATCGTCACAGTCACGCCCTCCGTCCTGTTCAGCGACGAAGCCATCGCCGTCCACATCGTAGAGACGATAGGGATCGGAGCGGACAGCCGTATAGACCAGTAGGTGGGACTCGGCGGCGCCATAGCCCAGCCACAGATACCCCCCCAGACCCCAGTCCTCACCCCACGAATTCCGGGCCAGCCACGCACCACGTGTGTCATCAAAACCAACCAGGAGCAGGGCGTGATAGCCGAGGATGTTCTCTGGGTCGGGCTCGGCAGGGACGTACACACCGCTCGAATAGTCGAAGAGGTCATGAAATACCGAGAGGCGGATCAGCAGAGGCGAACGAACCAGCCACTTCTTCATGGCGTCCACCTGCTGATCGAGAGGGGCCTCATCATCCAGATAGATCCGCTGGACCTCGTCCAGGTAGACACGCCCACGATCACGCCCATCGCAGCCCTCGTCACAAGCAGTGAGCAACACCTCATCCAGTGGACCCGACGCATTCTCGTAGGGAGCGCAGGACTCGGTGGGGAGCCCCACCTGCATCAGCGTCGCGATCCCGTCGGCGAGGGTGATGCCCTCGCTACAGCTCCCACCGCTGCATGTCAGACAGTGGGCATCGCTGAGATCAATGTCGAGCCCCGGCTCGTCCAGATCCTGCTTCACGCGCATCTCGAGCATGGCCGTGATCCCGAAAGCAGCGCACGATCCGCAGCGGCTCTGGTTCCGAACCGGCATCAGCCAGTTCACCCCTCCGTGGTCCATCCAGCTAAAGGTAGCGGGGAGATCCTCCGTCTCATCTCCGTAAGCATCGCCGTGCACACAAGGAACCGGATCCCCACAGCTAGCCCGCCCGAGTGGTTCGTCCGGGATGTTGACCAGGGCCCGCCGCTCCTCGAGGGAGAGGTCCGCGATCCAGCTGTTGCCTTCTTGCGAACTCGCCTGGGTGTCCTCAGCCCGCGAGGCACTCGCAAAGAGCGTCGAGCTAATGAGCAGCACGCACAAGCCCCTCAGAAGGGAACTGCGCCACGTACAGAAGAACGTCATCAGCCCCAGAGGATAGCAACGCGCATGCCCAAACCAACGGGCAAGAGAGGGGCGGTCAGGTCAGGAGCCCGCTTGCACGGCGACCGCTTCGATCTCGACTCGAGCTCCTAGAGGTAGCCCGGCGACTTCGATCGCCGAGCGAGCAGGGTGAGGGGCATCAAAGCAGGAGTCATACACACCATTCACAGCAGTGAAGTCGCGCAGATCCGCGAGAAAGATCGTGGTCTTCACCACGTCACCCAAGCCACAACCAGCGGCTGCCAGCACAGCGGTCAGGTTGTCGATTGCCTGAACTGTCTCGGCAACGACCCCGCCCTCGACGAGCTCGCCGGACGCCGGGCTGAGGCCAATCTGGCCAGCGGTAAACACAAATCCCCCAGCGGAGATCCCTTGGGAATAGGGACCGATGGCTGCAGGGGCCAGTTCGGTGTGGATGGCAGTGCGGCTCACGAGTCCTCCTCGGGGTGATAGATGCCCACGTAGGGCAGATTTCGAAAGTAGCCGGCCAAGTCCAGGCCATAGCCCACCACAAAATGACCCGGAATGGTGAAGCCAACAAAATCCAGGTCGCAGTCGGCACCCTCGACGCGGCCACTGGGCTTGTCCAAGAGAGTCGCTGTGGCCAGGCTCGCCGGCTTACGAGTCGCCAGAGTCTGCAGCAGATATCGCAGAGTAAGACCCGTGTCGACGATGTCCTCGACAATGATGACATCCTTGCCTTCGATAGAGTGTGTGAGGTCCTTGACCAATCGAACGCTGCCCGTCGACGCCATGCCGCCCTTGTAGGACGACAGCTCCAAGAAATCGATCTGGAGCGGCAGGGCAATGGCGCGCATGAGGTCGGTCAGAAACAGCGCGGAGCCCTTCAGGATCCCCACGAGTGTCAAGTCCCGCCCACGGTAGCGAGCCGTGATCTCGGCCCCCAGCGCGCTGATCCGCTCATTCAACTCGTCCTGAGACAACAGGACATCGACCCGATCCACCGAGGGAATCATCGTCTCTCCTTTGGGGGCGAAGCCGTTTCTTGCCGTGTCGAGCCTGCAGTCAGGCCCGAGAAGGTCGGAAGTCTAACAGCCCGCCGTCCGGCCCGCAGCACGCTAGCGGACAGGTGTCCGAGAGGGACGAAGAGCGACGAACATCAAGTGAACGCCAAGAACCAGCAGAGCGCCCACCGAGCCAATGGACTGACAGCCCAATGGCAGCGCTGGCACGCAAGCGCTGCCCTCGGTGGACCCGAATAGCCTCCTTGAGCATCGCGAAGAACTAGTCAGAGCAGAACCCGGAGGTTCCCAAGTTCCCAGAAACCCTGGATTATGGGCGACTGGAGTACAAATCGTGGCTGAAACACCGACTCAGGGGAGTGGAAACGGGGCGAATGCCTTCGTCTGGAGCGCCCTGTCTGGAGCAAACCGGTCCTTCATCGAAGACCTCTATGCACGCTGGGTCGACTCACCCAGCAGCGTCGACGCCAGTTGGCGTGAACTCTTCGAGGCCATGCCCCAGGAAGACCGAGCCGGGCTCTCTCGCGAGAACATCGTGGGGCCTGCCCCCCATCGGCGATCGATCTTCGGTGGTCAGGCCGCAGCCACGGTCGCGACCCGAGCGGAACACAGTCACAAGAATGCTGCAGTGCTCCAGCTCATCTCAGCCTACCGCCGCAGCGGCCACCTGGTGGCTTCTCTGGACCCCCTGGGACTGAGAGAGCGCAGACACCTGCCTCAACTCACTCTCGCTTACCACGGCCTCTCGGAGGCAGATCTCGACACCGTCTTCCACGGAGGACGGCTGGCTGGAGCCAACAAGGCGAAGCTCCGCGAGATCATCGCCCAGTGCGAGAAGACCTACTGCGGGCCAGTTGGCGCCGAGTTCATGTACATCCGGGGGGAGCGCCGCAGGCGATGGCTCGAGCGACGTATCGAAGAGAGCGCCAGCCGCATCGAGCTGGACCGCCCCACTGCGCTTCGCATTCTGGACAAGCTGGCTGGAGCGGACCACTTCGAGCAGTTCATGCACACGAAGTACATCGGCGCAAAGCGCTTCTCGGTGGAGGGGTCCGAGGCCATCATTCCCATGCTCGACATTCTGCTCAACACGGCCAGCCAACTGGGTGTCAAAGAGACTGTCATCGGCATGGCCCACCGAGGGAGGCTCAACGTCCTCGCCAATGTGCTCGGGAAGGCCCACAGAGACATCTTCGAGGAATTCGAGGACGCATTCGAGCGACCCGAAGACATGGGCTCGGGCGACGTGAAGTACCACCTGGGCTTCTCGAGCGACGTGGACTACCCCGACGGCAGCAGCATGCATCTCACCCTGGCCTTCAACCCCAGTCACCTGGAGTTCGTCGGGCCGGTGGTCGAAGGGCAGGTTCGGGGCAAGCAAGACCACTACGGAGATGTAGAGCACAAGGATGCGCTGTCCGTGATCATCCACGGAGACGCCGCCATCGCGGGGCAGGGTGTCGTCCCCGAGACCATCAACATGGGGCGGCTCGACGGCTACCACAATGGCGGCACAATCCACGTCGTCATCAACAACCAGATCGGCTTCACCACGCCGCCCCGGTCCTCCCGCTCGTCGGAACACTGCACCGACATCGTCAAGGTGCTGCTGCTACCCGTATTGCACGTCAACGCCGATGACCTGGGAGCGGTCGCTTTCGTTGCCCGCCTCGCGGCGGAATACCGGCAGCAGTTCGGCCAGGACATCGTCATCGACCTCTGGTCCTATCGGAAGTACGGACACAACGAAGGCGACGAGCCCGAGTTCACAAACCCGGCGATGGTTCGAGCCATCCGGCGTCGCAAGACCCCCCTACAGAGCTTCGTGGATCAGGCCCGTGCAAGCGGCGTCATTGACGACGAAGACGTCCAAGAGAGCACCAAGCGGATCCGAGCCCACCTCGACGGCGAGCTGAGTCGAGCGCGGGACCAGCGGCCCCGAAGTGGCGAACTCTACGGTCTCTGGAAAGGACTTCACGCGAGCCTGGACCCCGCCGCCATGGACTACCCCACGCGGTTCGATGGGGACCAGTTGAGAGCCCTTGGTACCGCCCTGACACAGCTCCCAGAGGCCTTTGAACCGCATCGCAAGGTGAAGAGGATTCTCAAGCAACGAGCGGAGATGGCCGCGGGCGAGAGAGACATCGACTGGGCCATGGGAGAAGCGCTAGCCTTCGCCAGCCTGCTCGCCGAAGGCCACCCCATTCGCCTCTCGGGACAAGACAGCGGACGCGGGACCTTCAGCCACCGTCACTCTGTCCTGCATGACCAGTCCACGGAGGCCCGCTGGATATCGCTCAACCACCTGGGTGTAGAACAGGCGCAGTTCGAGGTCTACGACAGCCCGCTCTCTGAGGCCGCTGTCCTGGGCTTCGAGTTTGGCTACACACTGGTCCGTCCCGAAGCCTTGGTCATCTGGGAGGCTCAGTTTGGGGACTTCGCCAACGGCGCTCAGGTACTCATCGACCAGTTCGTCTGCAGCTCAGAGGCCAAGTGGAACCGTTGCTCGGGGCTGGTCATGTACCTTCCCCACGGCTACGAGGGACAGGGACCAGAACACAGTTCGGCTCGACTCGAGCGCTTCCTCCAATTGTCTGGAAACGATAACTGGCGCGTGATGAACCTCACGACACCGGCCCAGTTGTTCCATGCCTTACGAAGCCAGCTTCACTGCAGCTACAGGAAGCCCCTGGTGATCATGACACCCAAGAGCCTCCTCCGACATCCGGAAGCCACATCGACGCTCGACGACCTGGCCGATGGCTATTTCCTGCCAATCCTCGAGGACCCATCGGCCGACCCA
>PBPL01000054.1 GCA_002724675.1 Deltaproteobacteria bacterium
CCTCCAGCCTCACGCCCTAATCATCAACGACAAGGGGTGGCATCGTTCACAGGAAGCTGGAGTCAATGCGGTGGCCATCGTGGTGGTGGTCAGCGAGACTCTGTGCCGCCGAAACAACCGCATGGAGGTCGAGCAGAGCATTGAAACTGCGCTGCGCTTGGTGGAGCAGGCCCGCGGAGCTGGGGTGTTTGCCCGTGTCTATCTGGCACCCGCTTGGGTCTGCCCTTACGACGGACCCGTGGCAGCAGACGAAGTCCTGGGCATCGCAGAGCGATTTGCTCACGTGGACGAACTGGCCATTGCCGACACCATCGGCCACGCCCATCCAGCCGAGGTGGGTGCCCTGTTCGAACGCCTAGGCAGCGTCCTCCCCATGGAGCGGATCGCGGGACACTTTCACGACACCCAGGGGCTGGGCATCGCTAACGCCTATGCAGCCATTCAAGCGGGAGTCCGGACCCTCGACAGTTCGGTGGGCGGCCTCGGAGGCTGCCCGTTTGCCGAGGGCGCCGCGGGGAACCTCGCCACTGAAGACCTGGTCCTACTGGCCCAAAAGCTCGGACTTGAGACCGGAATCGATCTGAATCGCCTCTGGGAGGCTGTGGAGCTCGGGAGCGACCTAGTGGGCCGCTCCATTGGAGGCCGCAGCGCAGCCTGGTGGCGAAGCACGACTTGCACAGGAGCCGCAGCATGACCTCAATTCGCGTAGCAGCAGCCCAATTCACCGTAGGCGACGACCTGGAGATCAACCTCCAGCGCTGTCTGTCCGCCATCGACGAGGCTGCCGAAGGGGCCGCCCAGTTGGTCGTGCTCCCAGAGTTCTGCAACCACCTCTCCTGGTACCGAGATGGGAACCATTGCTGGGACGTGAGCGTAGCGCTCGACGGCCCCTGGTTGGGTTCCCTGGCCGCGCGCGCCCGGCAACACAGCCTGTACCTCGTCGTCAACGCCACCGTCCGCCGGGGACCTGGCGTGACCACTGGCACCAGCCTGCTCTACAGCCCCGACGGGGCGCTGCTCGGCCAGAGCGACAAGCAGGTCCTCATGGGCCACGAGAACGACTTTCTTCGACGCGCGCAGCACGTCTGCCCGGTCGTCGACACCGCCGTCGGCCGCATCGGCATGTACTCCTGCATGGATGGTGTCATCAACGAGACCCCCCGAAGTCTGGCCCTGCGCGGTGCGCAGATCCTCTGCAACAGCCTCAACTCGTTCGCCTATGACGAGGGGGATCTGCACGTGCCGGTACGAGCGCCCGAGAATCGAACTTGGGTCGTTGCCGCCAACAAAGTCGGCCCCCTCATCCCCGAGTACCTCCTGGAGGAGGTCGCCAAGATCACCAGCATCCCGGTTCCGCACCTCTACGGCGCGGGCGACAGCCAGATTGTCGCCCCGGACGGCACGGTGCTCGCACGGGCCGACCGCAACAATGCCGAGGTGGTGTTTGCCGACATCAATCCCTCACAGGCTGACGACAAGACCCGCCCGGACGGAACCGACGTCTTCGCCAGCCGCCGCCCTGAACTCTACGGAGCCATCGCCGAGCCTCCTGCTCGCCCAGACCTCCGGCCAGGATTGGCTGAGGTGCAGGCCGCGGTCTACCAACCATCAGCAGCAGGCCAGCTGGCCATCGAAGAGGCCTGTGCTGCGATCGCTGCCCTGAAGCCTGGGCTGTCTCTGCTCGTGCTGCCCGAGCTCTTCTGCTTCGAGAACGCCGTTGTGGAGCTGGAACCCGAAGAGGCAGAGGCTCTCTCACAGGCAGCTCTGGAGCGTCTTATCGCCTCGTGCCCGGAGGGCCTCTCCGTCGTAACCAGCCTCCCCCTGGGCGGGCACAACACCGGCGTGGTTCTGGACCGGTCGGGCGTGCTGCTTCGCCAGGCTCAACTCCACCCGTGTGCGCGACTCGGCGATGGACACGCAGTGGGCACCGGCATCGAGGTCCTGCAGCTCGCCTGGGGACGGCTGGCCGTCGTCGTCGGGGACGACAGCCTCTATCCCGAGAGCTTCCGCTTGGCAGCCCTCGCTGGTGCCGAAGTCGTCGCCGCTCCCATCCACGTCATCGAGGCCTGGGAGGTGGAGACCGGGCTGCCCGAGCGGGCTGCCGAGAACCGACTCAGCCTGGTCTACGCCACCCGGCCAGGAGTCGGGACCTCGGCCGTCCTCGGCCTGCCTCGCGACTTCACCCTGATGACCCCCTGGAAGTCCCGTCTGTTCGACGGAAACATCTCCACCCCGCTGACGGTCCAGGCAACAGCGGAGCCGGGTCTGACTGTGGGCACGATCCACCCCGAAGCCGCCGCCAACAAGATGGTCTCTGCCAACACCAACGTGGTCGACGGACGTCCCTGGCATCTCGCCGACGCCATCACCACGGTCTGAACCCTTCGCTCAGTCGACCCTAGGAGCTCCCATGATTCCTCGCTCAATCGCGCTCTTCTGCCTCCCACTACTCGCGCTTCTCGTGGGCTGCGATGCCTCTCCTTCCACAGAGCCACTCGACGAGGACGATGGCCCACCCGTGTTCTCGGTGGATCTGTTGATCACCGATGAGTACGACGGCAACCCACGTGAGCTCTCTGTGTCGCTGTTCAGTTCACTGCCGCCCATGGGCCCACCCAACTACAGCCTCTTCGCCATGGAAGCGCCCGAATTGGTCGCCGGTGAGGCCTTTGAAATCGAGCTCTACGACGGACTACCCGAAGACGGCAGCTACCACGTGTACGCGGTCGTCTACGACGTTGCGGGGGGCACGTGGGTGCCCACCGAAGGCGTCGACCTCGTGGGGGAAACAGATCCCCTTCTATTCGACGGGTCCACCGTTGAGGTCGGCCCCGTCGACATGAACTACCGCTAGCCCCGATTGGAACAAGAAATGAACACTCCCAAGGCCCGCAAGTTCCTCTTCACTGAGCTGCAGGAGGGCGTCCGCCCCCACCACCTGTTGTCGTTCTACTTTGCCGCTCTCATCACGATCGGACTGGCTGTCCTCATCAGTGTGCTCCAGCCCTTTCTGCTCGAAGCATTCCTGCAGATCCCACGCTCAGAGCAGGGAACCGTGACAGGCAACGCAGCCGTCGTCGCCGAGATCGTCATCCTCTGCCTCATCGGCATCTGGGGTGCCGCCAGTGACAAGGTGGGGCGACGACTCGTGTACGCCCTCGGGATCGCCGTCGTGGCTCTGGCAGCAGCTCTCCACCCCTTCGTCTCCGAAGCAGCTCATCTCTACATGCTCCGCGGCCTCTATGCCGTGGGGATGGCGGCCGCCACTGGCATGCTGGCGACGCTCGCTGGCGACTACGTCGTCAAGCGAGACCTGGGCAAGGCCAATGGTCTGATGGGAGTCTGCAACGCTATCGGCGCTGCACTGGCCGCCACCATCCTCGTCAAGCTTCCGGTGCGCCTACGCGACACCTACGTCGCCTCTGGCATGGATGCCGGCGAAGCAGCCACCGCGGCGGGCTGGCGGACCTACTTGGTCGTCGGTGGTCTCGCTCTGGTCTGCGCGGTCCTGCTTCGACTCGGCCTAGCTCCCCGCGATACCGCCCAGACAATTGAGCGAATCCCCTTCTCTACCCGACTCAAGGAGGGGCTGGCTGCTGGTCGCCGAGACCGAGTCACAGCGCTCTCTTACGTGACAGCTTTCGTAGCCCGTGCAGACCTGGCCATCGCCGGTCTCTTCATCCCCCTGTGGTGCGCTCTGTACGTCCAGAAGAATCCCAGCGTGATTCTCGGCGCCTCCAACTACAAGTGCGTGGATGGCAGCACCGGACCCTGCGTCGACGCGACGGGTTCTACATGCACGCCAGGAACCGAAGGCTGCCTGCTGGCCGAAGGAGCGGCTGAGGCCGCAGCCTGCATGGCCGATGGGCTCTGCCTCAGTCTGGCGGGCATGGAGCGGGCGGGACTGCTCATTGCCATGGTGGGTGTGGGCAGCCTCTGGGCCGCCCCGTTCATTGGGATCCTCTGCGACAAGATCAGCCGGGTGTCGGCAGTGGCGGTGGGTCTCGGACTCAACGTCGTGGGCTACGGCTTGACCTTCTTCGTGACCGACCCCTTCTCCACGACCATGCTCTTCGTCGCCATGACGATCGGAGCTGGCGAAGTGGCCGGAGTCATCAGCACCCAGTCGCTTATTCAGCAACAAGCACCAGCCCGCAGCCGTGGCGCAGTCATCGGATTTTTCGGCTTCTGCGGAGGCCTGGGGATCCTGGTCAACTCCTTCATCGGTGGAAAGCTCTTCGACGCGGTGGCATTCAACGCACCGTTCGTGTGGCTGGCCGGCCTCAACTTCCTGGTCGTGATCGCTTGCGTAGTGGTGCGCCGCGGTTCCACAAGCGAACAGGACGGAGAGCTGCTGTCTGACGACGGTCCCTCCGCAGACCCACGTCGCTCTGCGGCCGCCTGATGCCGACTGTGTCTACGTACCGGGTCGCGCGCCCATGCCCTCCGTGGTGTAGGCGGGCTCCCTTTCCTCCTTGCGAGATCAAGCCATGAGCACCTTCCCTGAGACGAGGGTCGTGATCGAGGATCAGGGGCCACGCGATGGCTTCCAGAGCGAGTCCGTAGTCGTGCCCACAGCACAAAAGGTCCAGGTCGTTGCAGCCCTGGTCGAAGCGGGAGTGCGGCGAGTGCAGGTGACCTCGTTCGTCCACCCGACCTACGTGCCACAGATGGCCGATGCAGAGGCAGTCTGCAAGGAGCTGCCCTCCCGCGACGATGTTGTCTACAGCGGCCTCGTGCTGAACGAACGGGGCATTGACCGAGCCATTTCTGCCGGTCTCCAGCATGTGGCGATCTCTCACTCGGCCAGTGACACCCACAGCCGAAAGAACACACGACGCGGTCTAAGAGAGGCCCGCGAGGCCCATGCCACCATCGTCGGACGAGCCCAGGATGCCGGACTGGCCATTCGCGGCGGGGTCCAGTGCGCGTTCGGCTGCCGGTACGAGGGACCCATCGAGCCCGAGGCCGTGCTGGAGATGGTCGAGGCGCAACTGGAACTCGGTGTCGACGAAATCGCGCTCGCCGACTCTACGGGCATGGGTGACCCGCGCGCGATTCGCACCCTCATACCCCGGGTGATCGCCAGAGCCGAGGGCCGACCCGTCTTTCTCCACCTTCATGACACCGAGGGACGAGGCATGGCCAACGCTCTTGCCGCACTCGACGTGGGCGTCCGCCACTTCGACACCGCCTTCGGAGGGATGGGAGGGTGCCCGTACATCCGCGGCGCGAGCGGCAACATTGCCACAGAAGATCTGGTCGCCATGGCGCACCAGATGGGCTTCGAGACCGGCATCGATGCCCGCCAGGTCGCAACTCTCAGTCGACAGATGGAGGAGTTCTACGACCATCCCTTCCCCGGAAAGATGCACCGGGTCTTGTCCACTCCTGGCCTGGCGACGCTCGCCTGAGCCGGGGCTCAGAACCAGCGATGACAGAGCCCATGGGACAGACGCTCTCAGAGAAGATCCTGTCGCACCATGCCGGCCGCTCGGTGGCCGCAGGCGAGCTCGTGGTAGTGAACGTCGACGGGTCGATGGCCAGCGACACCACCGCTCCCCTCACCATCAAGGCTTTCGAGGAGATGGGAGGCAAACAGGTCCATGATCCTTCAAGGACCTGCCTGGTGATTGACCACGCCGCACCCGCACCCAACGAGCGCATCGGCAACCTCCACGAGTTGATGCGCCAGTTCGCACGAGACCAGGGGACCGTCCTGTACGACGTGGGAGCCGGGATCTGTCACCAGTTGATGGTCGACAATGTCCACGTTCGCCCCGGAGAGCTCTTCATTGGAGCCGACAGCCACACCTGCAGCTACGGGGCCCTCGGCGCCTTCGCCACTGGGGTCGGCTCAACCGACTTGGCCGCCGTCTGGCGAACGGGCAAGACCTGGCTGAAGGTCCCCCAGACCATCCGGGTCGAGGTGGACGGAACGCTGAGACCCGGGGTCCAAGCCAAAGATCTCACCCTGTTCCTGGTCGGTGAATTGGGCATCTCTGGAGCCACCTACCAGGCCATCGAATTCTGTGGCAGTGGCGTCGAACAGCTCGACCTCGGGGGCCGCTTCACTCTGGCCAACATGGCGATCGAGATGGGCGCCAAGGTGGGCTTGGTTCATCCCGAAGGCCTCTCACTGCCCTACGAATTCACCCCTCTGCGGCCCGATGACGACGCCCGCTATGTGCGCCACCTGAGCTACGACGTCGACGACCTGGCTCCGCAGCTCAGCGCCCCGGGCTCCCCCGACGACGTCCACGGGCTCGAACGCTACGCAGGAACGCCCATCACCTACGCCTTTATCGGAAGCTGCGTCAACGGCCGCCTCGAAGACCTACACACCGCGGCACGGGTACTGCGTGATGCCCACATCGCTCCCGGAGTTCGTCTGGTCATTGCCCCTGCCTCGCGAGACATCTTTCTTCGTGCGCTGGGCGACGGCACCGTGGCCGAGTTGACTCGCGCCGGTGCCACCTTTCTCCCGTCGGGATGCGGGCCCTGTGTCGGAACTCACGCCGGCGTCCCGGGCGATGGTGAGACGGTCATTTCCACCGCCAACCGCAACTTCACAGGTCGCATGGGCAACCCCCGAGCTCACGTGTTCCTGGGCGCCCCATCGTCGGTCGCAGCCGCCGCTCTCACCGGGCGGATCACGGACCCCACGCCATTTCTGGAGGACTGATATGGATACGGTTCTTTGCGGCAGCGCCCACGTCTACGGAGACGACATCGACACCGACCGCATCATCCCCGGCAAGTACACCAAGACGCTGGACCTCCAGTCATTGGCCGACCACGTCCTAGAGGACTTGGACCCGGAGTTCCGGCTTCGCATGCGACCGGGAGACATGATCATCGCAGGCGACAACTTCGGCTGCGGAAGTTCTCGAGAGCAGGCGCCGCTCGCGCTCAAGACTGCGGGAGTCTCTGTCGTCATCGCCCGTTACTTCGCTCGGATCTTTTACCGCAATGCCATCAACGTCGGCCTGCCAGCCCTGGAGGTACCCGACCTACGCGCCGAGACCGGTGACGAGTTCACGGTCGACCTTGCCCAAGGAGTCGTACGCAACACGACCCAGGGAACCGAGCACCAGGCTGACCGCATGCCAGAGGTGATGATGGCCATCCTCCATTCGGGCGGTCTGGTTGCCTACCTCCGAGCCCACGGGACCTACCCTCCCACCGAGCCGATCGGAACCACCCCATGAGCCAACGACCCGACCTTCCCCTTAGCGGCATCCGGGTTCTCGAATTTACTCACGCTGTTATGGGGCCCACTGCAGGTCTGATCCTAGGCGACCTGGGAGCTGAGGTGATCCACATCGAGCCGCCCCACGGTGACGCCACACGAAGGCTCAAAGGCTTTGGCACCGGCTACTTTCCTTTCTACAGCCGCAACAAGCAGAGCTTGGCCGTCGACCTGAAGACGGAGGAAGGTCGAGCGATTATCGAGAAGCTGGTCCCCACTGCCGATGTGCTGGTGGAGAACTTCGGACCCGGCACGATGGACCGACTCGGCTTCGGCTACGAGTCGGTACGGGAGCACAACGACCAGCTGATCTACCTGTCGCTCAAGGGCTTCGGGAGGGGGCCCTACGAGCAGCGCACAGCCATGGACGAAGTGGTCCAGATGATGGGTGGTCTGGCCTACATGACGGGCCCGCCCGGACGACCGCTTCGAGCGGGGACCTCCATCATCGACATTGGCGGCGGAATGTTCGGCGCGATGGCAGTCATCCTGGCCCTTTACGAGCGTGAGCAAACCGGCTCCGGCAACCTAGTAAAGAGCTCTCTGTTCGAGACCACCGCCTTCTTCATGGGTCAGCACATGGCCTATTCGGCGCTGAGCGACGGAGCCGTACCACCGATGCCAGCGCGGGTCAGCGCCTGGTCCATCTACCGAACCTTCGAGACAGCCGATGACGAGTCGGTCTTCGTAGGTATCATCAGCGATCGACATTGGCAGCGCTTTTGCCGTGCCTTCGAGCGCTCAGACTGGGCCGACGACCCGCGCCTCCAGACCAACAACGACCGCATCGATCACCGCCACTGGCTGCTCCCCGAGGTGGAGCGCCTCATGCGTGCCTTGCCCCGTGATGAAATCATCGCCCGCTGCGACCAGGTCGGCATACCGTTCGCCCCCATCGCCCGTCCCGAGGACCTCTTTGAGGACCCCCAGCTGAACCAGGAGGAGGGCGGCCTACTGCCTACCGTGCTTCCGGACGGCACCGAGACGCGGCTCCCGCGCCTGCCGATTTCTGTGGGCACACACGACTTTGGCCTTCGGGATCACCCCCCAGCCATCGGATCCGCAACCGAGAGCTTGCTGGAGAGTCTGGGCTACGACCCGGAACGGATTGATGCGCTGCGCGCTTCAGGGACGATCGCCTGACCAGCAATCGGCCCCCAGATCACACCTACCCCTTGCTTAACTACCAATTAGTAGATATTAGCACTCACCATCGCAAGCTTTCCCACACACGCCTCTCCAGGACAAGACCCATGGACATGAACGCCCGCAGCCTCCTCAACACTCTCCTGGTCGCCAGCATCCTCAGCTTGCTGATCGTTTCGCCCACCGATGTGGCCGCACAGCAGAGCAGCCTTCAGCTTCCGAAGACCGAGGTTCGGCTACTGGGCGGCGAAGACGTGAACCTAGCCACCCAGCTGGCTGGCCACCCCACCCTCCTCGTGCTCTCGTTCGAGCGGGATCAAGTGGATGATCTCAAGAGCTGGATGGCCGTCGATCGAGAACTCTGCACAGCGGTTCCCAACCTCCGACGTCTCTCCATTCCTGTGCTGCCCTCCGCGGCGCGCTTTCTGCGAAGAGTCATCGATGGCGGCATGGCCGACACCGTGGGTACGGAGAAGGGCTGCGGCCGGACCGCCACCGCCTACATCAAGAAGGAGCCACTGCTGGCCGCTCTGTCCATCAAGGACGAGCAGGACGTCTCGGCGATCCTGGTCTCGGCGGAAGGAACCGTCCTGTGGCGTGGCAAGGGTGCTGCGACCCCAGCAGTCATCGCTCAACTACGCGAAGTGCTGGAGAATGGCGGCGGCAGCGTCGCCGGCCTCTAGCGAAACTCGCGCTACTGCTGGCGGCTGGCCTCGCCCACACTCACGGGACCGCGCACAGGTTCGACCCGGACCGCACACACCTTGAACTCAGCGGTCTGCGTGACGGGATCGCCGGCGTCATTGGTGAGCCGGTTCGTGTTCGACTCCGGGAAGTGCAGCGGCATCCACACGCAGCCGCGCCGCATGCGGGGGCTGACGTTCACCGTGGCAACGACGGTTCCCCGCCGACTGGACACCTGAACGAGGTCTCCGTCGGCGATACCCCGCTTGCGGGCGTCGCGGCGGTGCATCTCGACAAAATTGTGGGGCTGCTTGGCGAGGGGCCCACTGGACCGCCGAGTCTGGGTGGCAGCGTTGTAGTGGTACAGCGTTCGGCCCGTCGACAACACTAGGGGATAGTCCTCGTCGGGTAGCTCGAGACTGGGGCGGTAGGCGATGCCTTGAAAGCTCGCCTTCCCCTTGATTGGACCGTCCCCATGCAAGGTGGGCGTCCCGGGATGATCCTCGCTTGGGCACGGCCACTGCAGGCCTCCCTCGGCCTCGATGCGCTCGTGACTAATGCCCCGAAACTGGTCGCAGAGAGCCGCTAGCTCCGCGTAGACTTCATGCGGCCCTTCATAGTGAGGCATCTCATAGCCACAGGCCCTGGCCAGGTCGCAGATGATTTCCCAGTCGGCGCGAGCCTCACCGGGTGGAGCCACCGCCTTACGCACTCGCTGGACCCGTCGATCCGAGTTGGTAAACACCCCGTCCTTCTCCGCAAAGCAGGCCGCCGGAAGGATGACATCGGCGAAGCGGGCTGTCTCGTTGAGGAAGATGTCCTGCAAGACCAGGAACTCCACCCCATTCAGCCCCTCCTCGATCGCCGTGGTGTTGGGCTCGCTCAGGACGATGTCCTCCCCCATGATGTAGAGGCCCTTCATGCCCTCACCCAGGGTCTTCATCATGACGTTCAGGTTCATGCCGTCGTCGGGTGACAGAGGAGCACCCCAGGCCTCCTCAAAGTACCGACGCGCAGCGGGATCACTCACGCGCTGATAGCCCGGATAGAAGACTGGGCTAGCTCCGGCGTCGTTGGCTCCCTGGACGTTGTTCTGCCCTCTGAGTGGGTTCATCCCACACGCATACTTGCCCAGATGACCGGTCATCAGAACGAGGTTGGCCAGTCCGTACACATTGTCTGTGCCATGGCTGTGCTCGGTGATCCCCAGCGTGTAGTAGATGCCGGCCAGCTCGGTAGTGGCATACCAACGGGCAGCTAGACGAATGTCCTCCGCGGAGACTCCGGTAATTTCCTCGGCCCACTCGGGGGTGGTCTCCCTGGTGCTCTCCAAGACAGCCTCGAAGCCTTCGGTGTGAGCGGCGATGAACTCTTTGTCGTGCAGGTCCTCGGTGACGATGACGTGAGCCATCGCAGTAAGCAGGGCGACATCCGTCCCCGGACGGATCTGTAGGTGAAGGTCTGCGATCTCAGAGAGCCAGATCTTACGAGGATCGGCGACAATCAGCTTCGCACCGCGTCGCTTCGCCCGCTTCATCTCCATCGCAATGATTGGGTGTGCCTCCGTGGTGTTCGAGCCAATGACGAACATCAACTCCGTGTCACGGATCTCCGGAATGGAGTTGGTCATCGCGCCCGCACCGAACATGGTGACCAGACCGGCCACCGTGGGGGCGTGTCACGTAGCAGCACACTGGTGACAGTTGTTCGTACCAAAGGCAGCCCGAGCTAGCTTTTGGACCAGGTAGTTCTCTTCCCCGGTGCAGCGGGACGAGGAGATAAAGCCCAACCTGTCGGCACCATGACGTTCTTTGACGCCAAGAAGCCCACGCGCAGCGACCTCGAGCGCAGCCTCCCAACTGGCAGGGTGAAGTTGGCCGTCTTCGCCTCGGACCAGCGGCTGAGTCAAGCGGTCCTCGTGGTGAATGAACTCCGTTGCGAAGCGTCCCTTCACGCAGAGGTTGCCGTCATTGACGGTGGTACCCGGCTCGGGGCTCGTGGCACGAACCACGCGATCGTCCTTGACGTGTAGGTCCAACTGACACCCGACACCGCAGAAGTTGCAGGTGGTTCGCACCACCTCTTCCTCCCGCCAGTCACTGCCGAGCGCCGCCTTCTCGGTCATCGCCCCCGTGGGACAGACAGCAATACAGCCACCACACAGCTCACACGAGGTATCCATCAGGTCGCGGTTGTCCGCTGTGGCGATGGTCGTGCCCGCGCCGCGGCCAGCCAGCGTGATCGCCGCTACCGCCTCCACCTCGTCGCAGTAGCGCACACACAGGTTGCACAGGACGCAGGCCTCGGGATCAAAATGTACATAAGGGTTTGCATCGACGCGGTATTGGCGAGGTGCTTCGATGGGAGGCAGCTTCGGGCCCGTACCGTGGGTGAGCACATGCTCACGCAGCTTGTTCCCAGTGCCGCGCTCGGTGGGCAGACCGTCCTGATCCAGCTCATGGTCCGACAGATACATCGACAAGAGAACCGCGCGATGGCGCTTCACCTTTTCGCTCTCAGTGAGGACCACCTGACCGTCCTCAGCCGGAAGCGCACAAGATGGCAAGAGGCGCCTTTGCCCCTCGACTTCGACCAGGCACATGCGGCAGCTGCCCATGGGATCGACGCGGTCGTCCTGACACAGAGTGGGCACATCCAGCCCCTCGCGTCGGCAGACATCGAGCAGGGTGTCGCCCTCCCGAGCGTCGACCACTTGTCCATTGAGTGTGACCTTCATTTCTTGTCCAGGTCCTCGGGAAAGTGCTGCATCGCGCTGAGCAGAGGCAGGCTCGCGACCATTCCCAGTCCGCAAATAGAGCCTGCATCCATCTCCCAGTGTAGCTCCTCCACGTGTTCGAGATGCACCGGATCGCGGGTCTCCAAGAAGCGGTCCAGGGCACGGCGCTGCAGTCGGCAGCCGATCCGGCAGGGAGCGCACTGACCACAACTCTCGTCCTCAAAGAAGATCTGCTGCCAGCGGGCTGCCTCCAGCAGGTCCACGCTGTCATTGAGGACGACCACCCCGGCGCTGCCCAGCATGCTCCCAGCTTCCTGCAGGGCGCTGAAGTCCAAGGGTGTGTCTCGGAAGCTCATGGGCAAGAAGCCGCTCGATGCTCCCCCAGGGCTAAAAGCGCGAGGGCTCCCGATGTAGCCGCCGGCCGCTGCGACGAGCTCGTCCAGGCAGACGCCAAGCGGCAACTCGTAGACCCCAGGGTTCTCTACGTGACCGCTGACGCAATAGAGCTTGGAGCCCGGCTCGGTGCGTCCAGCGTCGTGAAACCGCTGACCACCTCGAAGCACGATGTCGGGCACACACGCCAGTGTTTCGACGTTGTTCATCAAGGTCGGCTTCTGCCAAAGCCCCTTCTGGGTCGGATAGGGGGGCTTGAGTCTCGGCATGCCACGCCGGCCCTCAATGGCCTCGATGAGAGCAGTCTCTTCGCCGCAAATATAGGCCCCATGCCCCATGACCAAGTGGACCTCGAGGCCCTCCAGATGCGGGCGTGCTTCAGCGAGCGCGTGTTCGAGGGCACGCTTCGGACCGGGGAATTCACCGCGAAGGTAGACATAGGCCTTCTCAGCCCCGGCATACCAGGCAGCGATAGCGAGGCCTTCGATGAGCAGGTGAGGCCGCCGAAGCATTACCTCACGGTCCTTGAATGTGCCGGGCTCACCCTCGTCGGCGTTGACGACCACGTAGTGGGTCGGATCGGCCTCTGCGCGCACAGCACTCCACTTGATGTGTGCCGGAAAGCCCGCCCCACCACGGCCCTGTAGACCGGAGGCCTTGAGTTCTTCGAGAAGCCGACTCGGCCCCAGCTCCTTGGCGCGTGCGAGGGCAGAGTAGGAGGCATCATCCTCGCCCCCGAGATTCATGGGCAGGGCCCGGTCCGCCGGGCTTACCTGGCCTCTTCGCGCCACATGGTCCAACTCCATGTGAGGGTCGATGGACACTGGCGCCCTGTCGCACTGCGCCAGGCAGCTAACCTCCTCGAAAGGCACGCCCTCGTCCCGCAGACGTTGAGCTAGAGCATCGGAGCCTTCAATCTTGCAACTGAGCCCTTGGCAAACCCTCGCGACTCCGGGAGTCCGCAGCAGGGTGTAGAAGGTAGCGACCCCGTAGACATCGGCCTCCGGAACGCCCGTCTGCTCGCTGACTCTTGCGCTCGCACCGGGCACAAGACCCCCTTGCTCTTCGAGCACCTCGAGGACGCGATCACGACGGGCACCCTTCTTCTCCAATGTTCTCTCTTCCTGCCTCTCAGGCCTCAACGCCTCGGATGTTGTCGATGCTGGCGACGACACGACTGCATCACAGCAGTTCAGAATAGCTGGCAGAGGGCTCCTGCGGCGAGAAGGAAGATACGAGCCCTGTGACATTCAACGAGCATCCCCCCTATCACATGCGGGGGCGACGACGTCGAGCACCGTCTTGTCAGCCGGGTAGCTCCATGGGATCGCACTGGGCAGGGCCCACCGCTCCATCACGCCACGAACTCAGCAAAAGTGCACCCCATCGCCCCGATCACGGGCTGCGATCGTGCTGGCGAGAAACGTGTCTAGCGTGGCGGTAGAGCTTACGGCACCCACAGCCGCAGGGCTGATCCGGCGCAGCTCGAGGCTGTAGCGTGGGCCCCCGGTGTCGGGCCCCAGCAAGGTGACCTCAGTGATGTGGTGTTCGAGAGTCGGGTCGGCAACAAGTCGAGCATCGATAGCATCGAAGCCGAGCTCACTGGCCATGGCCAGCGCTGCCATGGTGTTGACGTTGTTGGGCGCCAGCGCACAGAGCTCACGCAAAGGGCCGCTGTAGATCTCACGCACCCCGGTGGTCTCTGCAAGGGGCGGATCCAGCTCCCCCTGATAGTTGAGGCTCCTGGGATGCTTGCTCATTGCGACCGTCGCTCCACCGAGCTTGCCGGTCTGGGCCATGTGCAGGATCTCTTCGAGACCGGGCAGTGCCCCGCGAGGGATGTAGAGACCGTGGCCGTTGGGCATGGCTGCCGATGCACGCATCCTGGCTTCCGTATCGCCCTGTGCATATGCCGTGGCCGAGGCGGCCATGTAGTCGGCGACCTCCAGGAAGCGGGTGCCGTAATTCCAGGTGATCGTCGGATGGGCGACCTCCACAACCAAGTCGGGTTCGTATCGGGCGAAGTCGTCGAGGTGCTCGAGGCGCAGTTCCTCGGGGACCTCGTCGCCAATGTCGGCAATCTCCAAGTTCCAGACGAATGCGAGCTGGAAGCGCTCGTTGAGTGACGGGTTCAGGAGGATGGATCGGCTCAGGTGTTGGCCGAGCTTCCCGTAGCCGACAATTCCAATGCGTCTTGGTGGCGTGCTCACAGCAACTCCAGTCCAGTGGGTTCGATGGGGTCCACGCGTGTGGTTCTCGCCCGTCCCGAGACAAAGACCCCCCGAAAATCCGAGCCGTCCAGCTCCAGCCGGACCAGGATCTCCGACGGTTGGTCTATCGCATCTCCCTGCTCGAAGGAAAGGTGTGTCGTACTTTCGGCCGGCACGAGGCCATGGTGAACGAGCAGGCAGGCGGTCGCGGCGGCAGAGGTACCCGTGGCCGAGTCCTCGCGAATACCCACGACCGGTGCGAAGTTTCGACAATGAGCGGTAGCGCCACGCAGAGTCTCGCGAGTGAAGCAATAGATCCCAATTGCTCCAAAGGATCGGCTGAGTTCCTCGATGGCCGTTAGATCTGGCGCAATACGACGGATCGCTTCCAGAGAACGAACCGGCGCGAAGATCTTGTGCAGACCAGTGGAGGCAATTTGCACCGGCATCTGTTCGGACGGTACGAGGTCTGCTCGCTGAAGCCCGAGGACCTGGGCAACCTGGGCCAACGGCACGGTCGCGCCGAACTCGGGCAGGTTCTGGCTCATTGTCACCAAGCCCTCTCCACTGCACGAGATGCTCTGAGGACCAGCGAGGGTCTCCATCGTGTAGTCCCCTGCCCCAACCCGCCCCTTCTCGAGGAGCAGATGCCAGCCGGCAACCGTAGCGTGCCCACACAGTCGAACTTCGGCACTGGGCGCAAAGAAGCGCAACCGAAGGTCGCAGGACTGCGACGGTAGGACGAAGGCCGTCTCCGACATGCCCAGCTCGGTGGCTATGGCCTGCATTGCGCTGTCGTCCAGGCCCTCAGCATCGAGCACGACGCCCGCCGGATTACCCCCGACACCCTCTCGGGTGAACGCGTGAACTGTGAAGGCGTCGACCATGAACCCTCCTCGGTGGAGAAGAAACGGAAGCCTAGACCAAATACGTCGGGTTGGAGAGTTCAGCAACGGCTCCCGCCCAGGCCACTGACCCGGGCCGGGCTCGCCTCGATCATTTCGGCTCCGCGATAAACGACGGAAGGGAGACCCTCTTCTCAACGAAAGGTTGCGCTACTCTTGTGGCTTGGAGCAGCAACACAGCTTCAGCAGACATGGACACTCCAACCGTGTTCAAGACGACCGAGGAAACCCTTCTGGACCGAAGCGCGATCGCACCGTGACGAGAGAAGAGTCTACGTCCATGTCCTTGTTTCGCTTCGCTTACGCAGAGGCCTTGCTCCCATTCCTATGGATTCTCCTCTTCCTCTCGGCCTGCCCCGAGCCCATTGAGAATGAAGAGCACCCCGACAGCACCGAAGCGCTTTCGCTAAGCCCGCAGTCCGAGGCGCTGGCTCTACCGCCGCTGGATGCGTACGGGATCTCCCTGGTGGACTACGATGACGACGGCCTGAGTGACGTGACCCTAGCTGCCAGAGAAGGTGTCTTCGTCTTTCACAATGAAGGGGACTGGACCTTCCGCGATGCCCGGGAGGATCTTGGCCTGACAGGAACAACCGCGGCGAGCCTGGACAAGAGTCACTCGGTGGTCTGGGTCGACATCGACGATGACGGCGACCTCGATCTGTTTGTCGGCCGCCGGGTCCTGCCCGAAGACTCCGGGCCAGGCGTCAACGCGCTCCAGGCCCCCGTCCTGCTGCGCAACGACAACGGGCTCCTGGTGGACGTCACGGAGAGTGCAGGGCTCCAGGTCACTGGGTCCTGGGAGGGAGCGGCATTCTCCGACTTCACTGGCGATGGGGTCCTGGACCTCATCCTGCTAGGAGGTATCGACGCGACCGGCCAAGGCGGTGAGGCGCTCGGCCATCAGGGCTCCGGAGGTGCCATGTGGCGGGGCAACGGCGACGGCACGTTCGAAGCCATCATCGGCGACGCCGCCTGTACCGGACCGGAAGACAGCGAGAGCTGGGGGCTGTTGGCGCTGGATCTGAACGAAGATGGCAACCAGGACCTCCTCCAAGCAAACGACTTCCGCGAAGCGACCCTGTGCCTCGGACGAAGCGAAGGCGGCTTCGACAACGGAGATGCGCTCGTGCCCCTCCTCGGCGGGCCCATGGGAATGGGAGCAGGCGATCTCAACGGCGACGGGTGCGTCGACATCTACATAAGCAACTTCGACAATCCCGACAATGTGCTCACCTACAGTCCCGATGGCCTCACCGACCACTACCTCGCGATGATCGGAAACGGCGAGGACCCCTCTCCCCCTGTGAGCGGCTACGGACTATCGCTCAGCGACATGGATCTAGACGGAGATCAGGACGTCTTGTGGGTGGCCGCCTATGACTCAGGAATCAACGGCTGGTCGCCGGGGAGGCTGGCCGTGGCCCGCACTGGCGACAGCCCCTCAGGACGACGACTAGTCTACGCCTCAGCCGGCAACGACCCGGTCTTGACCGGTACGCACAACGGCTACGGGCTGGCTCACGGAGATCTGGATGGCGATGGAGACCTCGACTTCGGAGTCGGCGTCGATCGATCTCCTCAAGACGAGTTTGGCGATGTCCTCGATGTCCCCGACGATATGGTCGAGAACAGCTTCCTGCTGCGCAATGACACTCCCCGGAACGGGCGTGGCTGGATCAGCTTGGTCCTCCAGCAACCGGCCCCCAACCGACGTGCTGTCGGAGCCACAGTGCGGGTCAAGGTCGGCCAGCGAGTGACCGCCCGGGTGGTGACGGCGGGCTCCTCCTTTCTCAGCTCGCACGACTACCCTCTGCACTTCGGGCTCGGTCATCACGAACGACCCGACTGGGTCCATGTCCGCTGGCCCGATGGCAGCACACAGACCTTCACGGACCTGAGCCCCGGCTCCAACACCCTGGTGAGAAGCGAACAGGGTTGTGTGCCGTCGGGCACCTGCGACGACATCACCATCCCTTGCACCAGCCCATGACTGAGCGTACGCCCTCTACATCCCCCGCCTTTCTGTTGTTGTGTGTCGTCTTGCTGGCCGGCGTAGAGGCGCTCTATAGCCATTGGAATACGCCCAGAACGCCCGGCGAAGGCCCCGCGGAAGAGACTGCACTCCAAGCCAGCTCACCAGACTCTGTGGGCGACGCTGGCCTCGAAGGCCCACAAGGCGGCGAGAGCACCCTCGACGAACAGGACAGCCTCCAGGAGACACCGACCGCGCCGGATACATCCGATGGCAGCATCCTATGGACCCTGAAGGACAAGAAGGAGTTCCGAGGAAGCGCCACAATCGACGAAGAGGGCTTTGTCTATGTGGGCAATGAGAGCGGCCGGCTCTACAAGCTCGATCCCGAGAGTGGAGAGACCGAGTGGGTGTTCAACTGCTGCGAGGACCAGCCCACCCCCGAGTTCGACGAGCACCGTGGCGGCCAGCTGTGCAACATCGACTCGACGCCCGCCATCGACCTGGACGGCAACCTGTGGGTGGGCTGCTGGAACGGGATGCTCTCCAAGCTGGACAGCGACGGCAAGATCTTGTGCCGAGCGTTTGCCAAAGACGAGTTCAGCTCCAGCCCTGCGGTCGACTTGGACGGCAGCATCTACATGGGCAGCGAGGACCGAGCGCTTCGGGCCATCAACGGAGACGACTGCTCAGTAAAGTGGAAACAAGAATTTCCCGGGGGCGCCGTTTATGGAGCGCCAGCAGTCACTGCGCAGGGAACGATCATCACGACCAGCGCTGACGACAAGGTCTACGCCTGGAACCGTGCGGGAAAAAAGCTCTGGGACTTCAGCACCGGCTTCGACGTGTACTCCAGTGTTGCGGTCGGAGAAGACGGGACCCTGTACGCCGGCAGTGGCGATCACAATCTGTACGCCCTGAGTCCCAACGGAGTCGAGTTGTGGCGCTTCACCGCCAAAGATCGCGTCGACTCGAGCGCGGCTGTGGGTGCCGACGGCACCATCTACACAGCCAGCTGGGACGGCAACGTCTATGCCCTTCACCCCGATGGCTCCTTGCGCTGGGCCTTCTCAACCAACGACGAGGTGTGGTCCAGCCCCACGGTGGGGAAGGACGGAACGGTGTTCATTGGCAGCAACGACAATCACCTCTATGCCCTCCAGCCAGACGGATCACTGCTGTGGAAGACCCGGTTGGACGGGGACATCTTTGCGAGCCCCACCGTCGGTGATGACGGAACCGTCTACGTAGGCACCCACGGGGGCACTTTCTACGCCCTCCGAAGCGCTAGCAAAGGCCTGGCTGACTCACCCTGGCCGCAGTTCAAGGGCAAGCGAATGCGTCGCTCCCATGCCTGCGACAGCCTGGCTGCCAACTGTCCGTGCAGCCAACGCGAGCTATGTAGCGATGGAGACCCCTGCGCTCTCGAGATCTGCAACGACCGGGACGACAACTGCGACGGCCGGATCGACGAGGGAGCCTGCCCCCCAACTTGCAGCGAACAAACCTGCATCGATACAGCCACCTACACCGCATCCTGCTCCGAGACGGGTGAGTGCGTTCGAACGTGCCGCTCGGGCTTCGCGGGCGGCCGCTGCGACCGACCGACGCCCACCGATCAGGGGCCAGCGGGATCGGTCGCGTGGGTCAAGGCTACCGGGGACAGCATTCAGGGGACGGCCACCGTTGCCGAAGATGGAACGATCTACGTCGGTAGCGGTGACTACCATCTGTATCACCTCGATGCTCTGGGGAAGGAGCTGTGTCGCTATCGCACCGAATACCATGTAGACGCTAGCCCCCTGGTCCTCTCCAACGGCCAGATCTGGTTCGGCAGCAATGACCAGATGCTGCACGGCATGGACGCCAAGTGCCAGCCAATCTGCTCGCCGGGGGACGGCGTCTTAGTCACCGGTGGCAGCATCACCGGCGAACCGTTCGAGGCCGACGATGGCAGCATCTTGTTCACAAGCGGCGACGGCAAGCTCTATCGGTCCTGGCCAGGGAAGTGCCGCTCGCGCGTGGAATTTAGTGCCAGGAGCACCGTGTACGGGGGGCCGGTACAAGGCCAGGATGGGTTGATCTTTGTCACCTCCTACTCAGGCTCTCTGAGGGCTTGGGACCCGCACTCTCGCACCATCCGTTGGTCGCTCAACGGCATGGGCCCCATCCGAGCTGCCGCAGCGATCTCTGAGGATCGGGGCCGACTGTTCGTCGCCAGTCGTGGAAACCTCTTGGCCGCCGTGCAAGCGGTAGACGGCAAGGTCCTCTGGGAGCTCACCCTGGACCACGAGCTGTGGGCAAAGCCCACTCTCGGAGCCGACGAGCGCGTCTACCTCGGCAGCTACGACGGAACGGTCCATGCGATCAGCCCGACTGGAGAACCTCTGTGGGACTTCAAGACCGGCGGCCACATCATCTCCTCTATCGCGCTGGACGAAGACGTAGACAAAGCGCTGTACGTGGGCAGCGGCGACGGCAAAGTCTACGCGCTCTCGTTGGATGGCAAGCTGCTCTGGTCGGCGGACACAGGAAGCCCCATCGGCGCATCGAGCCCCGCCCTGACCGACGACGGGCTAGTCCTGGTGGGCACCAAGTCTGGAAACCTCGTAGCCCTGAGGCGACGCTAGAGATGCGAGCATCTCCTCGCCACACCGGCGCACGCCACTCCCCCATGCCGTGTCCAAAAGCCTGGTAGATAATGACCCGCGACTTTACTGAGCCCCAGCGGCCACACCGCTTAAGAGGAACCCCCATGCGACCACTCTTCTTCTTGTGCCTGACTCTCCTCGCTGTGCTGGCTGGCTGCAGCCCTGGCCCGTGTGCCAAGGCGACCTTCGACGTGGGGAGCTTCGTACTCCGCTGCGAGCTGGCCGGCGACCTGCCCGAAGATGGCGGAAGCATCGAAGTCGCACATGCGGATACAGCCGACCAAGTCCTATGGGCGAGCATCGATGGAAGCCACTTCCTCGAGGCTGCCATCGGTCAGGAGACAGTGGAGTACGGGCGAGGCTCGTTCCTGTTCAGTGACACCGAGTCCCTGCGCTGCACGGGGCAAGAGGTGCAGCGGGTAGAGAGCGATGGTTCTTCAGTCATCGCTCGCGGGAGCTTCAGCGACTGTGAGCTGGATTGGGAAATGCACTTCGAGGCGGAGAGCGCGACCCGACTGGGCGTTCGGGCAACGCTCAGTGATGAGAGCTACAACCGCATCTCTTGGCTGGGAGCCTCTCAACCCGATGAAGGCTTCTACGGCTTCGGGGCCCAGTTCAATCACTTGAACCACAAGGGTCTCAAGCTCCCGATCTGGGCTCAGGAGCAAGGCCATGGTCGGGGTTCCGAACCGCTGACCTCGTTGCTCGAGTTGACCGAAGGCAACTCCGCCGGTGACTGGTTCACCACCTATACGGCGGTTCCCTTTGGCCTCAGCGACGCCGGACGCGGGGTCTACCTAGACAATCAGGAGTATCTGGAGTTCGACCTGGTCGAGCCCACCAAGCTCCAGGTCGACCTGTGGTCCAACGAGCTGCGGGCCGGGCTCGTCCAAGGCCCCGAGCCCCGAGACCTCGTGCGCGGCTTCACGGAGTACACCGGGCGGATGGCACCCTTGCCAGACTGGTCGCAGGGTGGGCCCATCGTTCGGCTTCATGGGGGCTCAAAAGCCGTTCGACGGGACGTGGCGGAGATGCGAGCCGCCGGCGTACCGCTCGCCGGAGTGTGGCTTGAGGACTGGTGCGGCCTAAGGAACACCCTGTTCGGAACGCGCATCTGGTGGAACTGGGACATCGATCGCGGCCTCTATCCGGACTGGGAAGAGCTGGTCGCAGAGCTAGAAGAGGACGGGGTCAAGGTGCTCGCCTACATGAATCCCTTCCTGACGGACCCGGCAGACAAAGAGTTCCTCGATCGCAACCTCTACGAGGAGGCCATCGAAGGCGGCTATCTGGTGGGCTCGCCAGACAGCGATGTGTTCCTGGTGGACCAGGGAGGCTTCGACGCGGGCATTGTCGACCTGACAAACCCCGATGTGCGGGAGTGGCTCAAGGCCGTGATGATCGACCTGATCGGCACGGGCGTCCGGGGCTGGATGGCAGACTTCGGCGAGGCGCTCCCTTACGACGCTGTCCTTCACTCGGGGGAAGACGCCAGGAGCTACCACAACCAGTTCCCATACGAGTGGGCCCGGCTCGTACGCGAAGCATCACAGGATGCCGGAGTAGAGGACGACTTCCTGTTCTTTAGTCGAAGCGGCAACGCGTGGAGCCCAGGCGAGACCCGGCTCTTCTGGCTCGGCGATCAGACCGTCACTTGGGACGAGTACGACGGCTTCCGCACCGTGATCCCAGGACTTCTCAACGCGGGCCTCTCGGGATACTCGCTGGAGCACACCGACACGGGCGGCTGGCTGTCGGTCTCGTCCGTCGGGATTACTCGGACCAAGGAGCTGTTTCAGCGCTGGCTCGAGCTGTCCGTCTTCACCACAATCATCCGCTTGCACACCACCAATGAGGCCGACGAGAACCACCAGTACAACACCGACGAAGAGACCCTGGAGCACTTCGCGGACATGTCGCACCTCTACGCATCCCTTGCACCGTATCGCGCCGAGTTGATGGCCGAAGCCGAAGCAACGGGCATGCCGCTGATCAGGCACCTGATGCTCCACTACCCGGACGACCCGCAGGTCTATGACCTCAACCAACAGTTCTTGCTGGGACCCGATCTGCTCGTAGCTCCGGTCGTGCATGAGGGCGAGAGCGAGGTCACGCTCTACCTACCCGAGGGCGACTGGGTACGGCTGGGAAGTGGCGCAGCGGTGTCCTCATCTGGAGAGTGGATCACGGTAGCTGCACCCATTGGGGATCCGGCAGCGTTCTACCGCTCCGGATCGGGACTCGAGGCCCAACTCCAGCCCTAGCACAGCGACGTAAGCACTGAGAAAACAGGCCGGGAGCCAGCACGGTCCCTTCATCTTTGGCTTGCAATCTACCTATTGGTCGATTAGTTGTTGATAGGTCACCTGCATTCGTGCAGAGGCGTCTCAATTGTCGGGGCGAGGCCGCGACATCCAACACCTGTCCTCATCCACAGCTTCACTGACCAACTCAGGCGCCCATGTCACATCTCGCCCAAGGAAGCCCTCCCACTGCGCTGATCATCGGCGGGGGGGTCGCTGGGCTGACCCTGGCACACCTTGTTCGTCAAGCTGGATGGACCCCGATTCTCATCGAGAAGCGACCTCTGTACGAGATGCTCTCCGGAGCGGGTGGCGTGTTCCTTCGACAGAACGGCCTCAGCATCCTGAAGCAAATCGACGATGGCCGACTCGCCGCAGAGCTCTGCCGCCAAGGCGCGCCAGTGCTGCATGGAGGCTTCCATCGCCAGGACGGCGCACCGCTCTACCTGAGCAACTCCGGAAAGAGCGGAAAGGGTGAGCTCGGCGTCTGCATCGGGCGAGCGGATCTACAGCGACTCCTGTACCGAGATCTAGGCCCCGAGGTCGTCCGCACGGGCTGGGGGATTACAGACTTCGAGCAGGACTCAAGCGGTGTCCGGGTGTGGCTGGAAGACGGGACATACCTCAAGGGCGACCTGATGGTGGGAGCCGACGGGCTCTGGTCCAAGGTGCGTACGATTCTCGAGGGCCGAGATCAGCCTGCACCCGCCGAATATGGCGGCTACTGCTGCTGGCGAGGCCTATTTAAGCCCGGGCAGGAGGGACTGCTCGATCCAAACAAGTCCTGGGCCGAGTACTGGGGGCCCGGGCAACGATTTGGCTGGTTTCATTTGGGCGGTGGACGTTACTCCTTCTACGCCTTCAGCAACACGGCCCAGGGCGGCAAGGACGACCGACCGACCGTCGAGGTGTTGCGTGAACTCTTCAGCGACTACGCCGAGCCGGTGCCCTCCATTCTGGCCGCGCTCGACGGTGAACCCATCTTCCGAGACGACATCTACGACAGACCGCCCATCGAAGGTCCGTGGGGAAACGGCCGGGTAACGCTCGTGGGAGACGCCGCTCACCCTGTTCAGCCCAATATCGGTCAGGGAGCATGCCAAGCCATCGAGGACGGCTTCGAATTGGCCCGAGCGCTCCGCGCCGCGACCTTGGAAGATCGACCCGTGGCCCAGGCGCTTCGTACCTTTGAGCAGAGTCGGAGCAAGCGGGTCGAGCGCGTCCATAAGGTGTCTCGCCAAGTGGGGGAGTTCGCTCGAGCAGACGACAAGTGGAGCGTCTTCGTGCGCGACCACCTCTACCGCTGGATGCCCAACTGGCTAGGCGACCTCCAGTTTCGATGGCTGCTGGAATACGCTCCCCAGTGGGCTGAGGACCAGGCGGACGTGGCATAGCCCCCCGCAACGCCACCTGACCAGCCTGGGATCACCTCGCGGCGCTGGCCGCGCGCACCTGGAAAGGCACCAAGCGCAACCGTGAGGCTGTTATCGTCCTCCAATGAGGTTTCTAATCACCGCCCTCGCCTTCCCGATCGCACTCATCACAGTCCTGGCCGGCTGTAGCCTCGAACCAAACGAGGACCCCGAGCCCGAAGCTGAGCCAAGCTTTTGCGAGCAGCACGGGTGGACCGAGCGACCCTTCAATCGGGAGGGGCCCTATGGCGAGTTTCGTCACAGCCTGGCCGAGAGCTTCAAGGTCGAGCTGCACGACGGCAGCGAGTGGAAGCTCAGAGACCATTGGAGCGGCTGTGAGACCGTGGCCATCGTCACCAACCGGATGCGGGTCTCTGCGCTCGACAGCAGCTCCACCTGGGAGAGCACAGAGGACCTTGCCGCTCTAGTGGCCGGCTCGCCCCGCAACGCCTACTACCTCTTCATCACCGCCTCGTCATCCGCCAGCGCTCAGGCCCATCAAGACGATATGCAGGCCCGCATCGAGGAGGTCCTAGACGACCTCGATGACGAGGATCGGGCCTGGTGGGAGCCTCGACTACTGGTCGTCGCGGAGTTCGTGGACGACCTGGACAACTGGGTGGAGCGCGTCCTAGACGACGATGCGGGCACCGGGTTCCTGATCGACCGACTACAACAGATCCGCCTGTACGGGAACTTCGCCGATGTCACCCGCTATGACCCCGCTCTCGCCAACGCAGATGCGTGGCCGTGGAGGGCCAACTTGGCCTACGTCACCCACGAGGTGCGAGCGTCGAACTTCCGATCGGATCGTCAAGATCGTCTGGACGCCCAACAGGACGTGACCATCGTCACGGCCTGGGAACAAGAAGTTCTGCAAGGCAACACAGACACTGAAGTGGTCTTTCCCGATGCGGGCGTGATGGGCGAGTTCGACACACTCGAGATCGATCTGACCATGGACTGCCCAGACCCCGAGCAGGGCGAGTCAGGCCACTGTGGGGCCTGGGACTACCTCAGCTACATCTATCTGCTGGAGGAGGGGGATGCGGGTGAGGAAGACGACACTTGGATGGAGATGGCACGCTTCATCACGACCTACCACCGGGAAGGTCGCTATGTCGTAGACGCGACTCCGATGTTGGTCTACCTCGCTCAAGGCGGCGCTCGAACCATCCGGTTCGATGCCAGTTCTCAGTCGTACCTGACCACCATCGACTTCCGTTTTCGCAATGCAGACAAGGGGTATGCACCGAGCGATGCGACCTATCTCTGGGGCGGTCGCAACTTCAACGAGGCCTACAACACAGACCGCGAGGCCATCACCGTGGACATCCCAGCCGATGCCTCCCGAGTCGAGGTACGCGCCCTCATCACCGGGCATGGCATGGCCGACGGCAACTGCGCCGAGTTCTGCAACCATCAGCACGAGTTCACCGTCGGGGGCGAGACCTGGCTGAAGGATCACCCCGCCATCGGCAACGACACCGGCTGCATCGACGAGATCGAAAATGGCATGACCCCCAACCAGGGCGGCACCTGGTGGTACGGCCGAGGAGGCTGGTGCCCGGGCCAACAAGTAGAGCCCACCATCTTTGATGTAACAGCCGCGGTCGAGCCCGGCGGTAGCGCAGAGGTCAGCTATCGGGGACTCCTCGGAGGCAACACCCCGCCACCCAACTCAGGAAACATCAGAATGAGTTCCTGGCTGGTGGTGTATCGCTAGCTGAAGCCTGACCGACGGGGCCGGTAGGGCTCACTGGCGTCGCCGGACCAACGGGCGACGCCGGGCCTAGCGGAGCTCCGGGAAGCCCGGGGACCACAGGTCAGAAGGGGTTCGCGGACTTCGTGGGCGGTGCGGGCGGTATGCGATGGGGCGCCAGGCTGGTTCCCCGCTGTCGTCCCGCTGCAGAGAGCCCAAGCTTGAGGGCGGGGGGCCCTTGTCCTGTCTGTGGGGGTCATCGATCTAGACCCCGGAGATAGAATGGGACGATGAAG
>PBPL01000055.1 GCA_002724675.1 Deltaproteobacteria bacterium
CCCGTGTCGATGTAGGTGGAGCCCAACGACCGGGCCAACATTTTCGCAATCGTCGACTTGCCCGCCCCAGCAGGGCCATCGATGGCAACCACGAGCGCATCGGCACCCGTCGGCAGGGCATTGTTCGGAATAGACACCAGAGACCTCCTGTACGAACTCAACCAGCTTGGCAGGTCTCGAGCGTCTGGAAAAACCCCGGAAAGGAAACATCGACCGCTCTCGCCCCGATGAGGTGGGTGGGAGCATCAGCCATGAGGGCGCCGATAACAGCGGCCATCGCGATTCGATGGTCTCCTGCGGCATCCACCGAGCCACCACCACACAACGGCCTGTCGGGCATGCCATCAATCACCAGGCCGTCGGGTAGCTCCAATACATTCACCCCAAACGTCCGGAGCATGTTGACTGTCGTCCGGATGCGGTCACTCTCCTTTGCACGCAACTCTCCAGCATCCACAATGCGTGTCGTTCCCTGGGCCCGCGCTGCCAGGATCGCCAAGATCGGGATCTCGTCGATCAGCCTAGGGACCAAGGCCCCCTTGAGCTCGAAGGCCGCCAAGGGACCGCTCCGAATCCTCAGGTTCGTGCGAGGCTCACCGCCGGAGACAACGACAGGTCCACGTTCTACGTCGATCCCGGCCTGCTCGAGGACGTCCAGAAAACCCGTTCGGGTGGGATTGACCCCCACATCCATCAGACGAAGGTCCGAGCCCGGCAGTGCCGCACCCGCCACAGCGAGGAACGCTGCTGCGCTGAGGTCACCAGGCACCTGGAGGGGCTCAGGAGCCACTTGTAGCGGCTGACCGCCCTCCACAGCCACACCACCATCAACTCGCTCCACATGGACGCCCAGTGCGCTCAGCATCCTCTCCGTATGATCGCGCGACTGAGACGGCTCCCAGAGCACTGTGCGGCCAGTGGCTTGGAGTCCAGCGAGCAGCACACAGGACTTGACCTGAGCCGAACTGACACGGGAGACGTGCTCGATAGCATCCAGACGACCGCCGCGAATGCGCAGGGGGGCTCGGCGACCATCGTCCGCAGCCTCCACCTGAGCGCCCATCAACCGCAAGGGTTCGACAATTCGGGCCATGGGTCGTCCACACAGCGACTGGTCTCCTGTCAGGGTCGTCTCAAAGCTCTGCCCAGCGACGACCCCGGCCAACAGCCGCAGCGTAGTTCCCGAGTTACCGCAATCAATCGCCCCAGCAGGCTCCTGGAGGCCCGTCAGCCCCACTCCATGCACGATCACCTCACCCGATGACCGGGTTTGCAGAGAAACACCGAGCGAAGCCAGGGCAGAAGCGGTGGACCGCACATCGGCGCCTCTGGAGAGACCGTGAATTTCGGTCGACCCATTGGCAAGGGCTGAGAAGAGTAACGCCCGATGGGAAATGGACTTGTCTCCCGGAAGAGAGACATCGCCGCCAAGCGGTCCACCCGGCAGGATTGTCCGCTGGCCAGAGTGCAAATCCGGCGACGCGATCGGAGGCGGGGAGCCTCCATCAGGCGGAGGGGTCGTGGATCACTCCCAGGCTCCGGTACCGGTCGTAGCGGTCCTGCCGAAGCTCTTCCACCGGAATGGCGGTGAGTTCGTCCAGGTGCTTCACGAGGGCCTTCTTGAGGTTCTGCATCGCAGCATCTCGATCTCGGTGTGCCCCACCCAGAGGCTCGGCGATCAACTCGTCGGCAACCCCCAGTTCATGGCAATCGGGCGCCGTATAACGAAGAGCATCGGCCGCATCGGGTCCACGAGTGGAGTCGCGCCAGAGGATGGACGCGCATGCCTCCGGCGAGATCACCGAGTAGATAGCGTTCTCCAGCATCAGAACGCGGTTGGCGACTGCGATGGCCAGCGCTCCGCCGGACCCTCCCTCGCCAATGATCACCGCAATGATGGGTACCCGCAGACGACTCATCACCAAGATGTTCTTGGCGATGGCTTCGGCCTGACCCCGCTCTTCGGCACCAATGCCCGGGTAGGCACCGGGAGTGTCAATCAAGGTGATGATCGGCTTGCCAAAACGCTCCGCCAGACTCATAAGCCGAAGCGCCTTTCGGTAGCCCTCCGGCCGGGGCATGCCGAAGTTGCGGACCACGTTCTCTTTGGTGTCGCGGCCCTTCTGGTGACCGATCACCATCACGGATCGCCCCTCGAGTCGTGCGAGGCCGCCGACGATCGCCAGATCGTCCATGAAGTTGCGGTCTCCGTGGAACTCCTGGAAGTCCGTAAAGACTCCATCCACATAGTCGAGCGTGTAGGGTCGATCCGGATGGCGCGAGATCTGGGTTCGCTGGTAGGGGCCGAGATCACTGAAGACATCTCGCCGGAGCGCATCCGCCTTGCTCTCTAGCTCCCGGATCTGATCGTCCACGTCCACGCCACCTTTTGCGGCAAGCTCACGAAGCCCGTGAATCGTCTCTTCCAGCTCCACAATGGGGCGCTCGAACTCGAGGGTGAATCCAGCCATCCAACAAGACCTCTACTTTTGTGCCGAAAGTGGCATCTAACACGGTTTGGTGTGGTCACGACCCCCGCTCCAACTCAGGCGTCACGAACCCCGTCCAGAAACTCTCGGATTCTGAGAGCGAGTTGTGAAGCCAGTCCCCTGTCAGGCTCCAACCACTCGATGGACTGCTCGCGATTGAACCACGTGCCCTGACGCTTGGCAAACCGGTGGCATACAACTGCAATACGGCGCCTCAATTCCTGGTCATCGATCTCCGATCGTAGGTACTGACAGATCTCTCGATAGCCCAGGGCCTTCATGGGGGTCATCTCTTCGGTGACGCCGGCCGCGAGCAGCGCTCTCACTTCATCGACCCATCCGGCCGCCATCATGGTGTCGATGCGCTCCTCCATCCGCGCGCGGAGTTCCTCCCTCGGCCGCTGAAGTCCGAACACCAACGGTCGATAGGGCGCGTCTCCGAAGCCGTGCTGTTGCACCCACTGAGCCTGAGTCGTCCCCGTGACCAGGAAGACCTCGAGAGCCCGCTCGACGCGAACCAGGTCGTTGGGATGCAGGCGAGCAGCGGTCTCTGGATCGACGCTACGCAGGCGCCGAAGCAAAGAGCCCGGCTCTGCTGCTTCCTCTCGTCTGAGTTGGTCTCGCAGCACAGGATCGCCGGGAGTCGACGGCGACAGACCGTACAGCAAGGCCTTCAAGTACAGGCCCGTCCCCCCCACAGCCAATACGGTCCGACCAGCCGCTCGGGCCGTAGCCAAGACATCGTGCGCGTAGTCGGCAAAGGCTCCCGCGGAGAACGACTCGTGCGGCTCCACGAGATCGATGCCGTGGTGCACGATCAACTCCTGCTCCTCACGGCTGGGCTTGGCCGTCCCGATGTCGAAGCCCCGATAGACCTGCATCGAGTCAACGGACAGGATCTCGGCCTCCAGCACCTCAGCGATCTGCAGCGCCAGGCTGCTCTTGCCCGACGCCGTAGCTCCTGTGATGCAGACCAGCGGAGGCCGGTCCCGGGTCAATCCCGTACGAACCACCGAGCAACCTCGGAACGGGGAAAGCGCACCAGAACCGGCCGACCGTGCGGACAGGCATACGCAAAGTCCGTGGTATCCAACTGGCGCAGGAGCACTCGAATCTCCTCCACGCTGAGCGGGTCGTGCGCCCTCACCGCCGAGTGACAGGCCAAGAGCGCAGCGAGATCGTAGCGCAAGCGCTCGGGCGTGGCCGGCACCGAACCCGCTACGAGTTCATCAGCCAAGTCTAGGACGGCTCCCCGGATCCGCGATGCTGCAATGCCCGCAGGCACCGCATGCAGCGCAACGGTGTCTTCGCCAAAGAGGGCCACCTCTGTGCCCAAGTCGGCCAACAGGTCCTGTTGGTCACACAGAGCTAGGGCGCGCGGGCGACCAATCTCCAGCAATTCGGGTACGAGCAACCGCTGAATGGGCGCGTCCGACGGCAGTGTGCTCGACCGGAACCGCTCGAACAGAACGCGCTCGTGGGCGGCATGCTGATCGATCACGACAAGCTCATCGCCCGACTCGCAGAGCAAGAACGTCCGATCGTACTGACCCAGAACTGACAACGACTCAAAGGAAGGCAGAGGCCCCGATTGCTGTGTTCGCCTCTCAAACCGCTCGCGAAGCTCGTCGGTCAGGCGGGTGGCGCCCGAGCAGCCGCGGGCCGGCACGTGCAGAGGATCTTCGACCTCCCGGCCAGAAGGCGAGCCTGCAGGGTCTGGACCTCCAGGCCCCGGCCACCCCGACAACGAGCCCGCTGGTGGGACCGCTCGGTCCATGGCCCGGCTAGCCAAAGGAAGAACTCCCTCCTGAAACGGCCTCACGTCAGAGCCCCGCGACTGCCCTGGCTCCGATTCATGCCCTAGCGCCTTGGCGTGAGGCGTCGTCCAGGTGGCCCCGTCCACACCGCGCAGTGACGACTGCAGCGCATCGGAGACAAACCGCCAGATACTGCGACCATTGCGAAAACGAACCTCGGACTTGGTGGGGTGGACGTTCACGTCCACCTCGTCGGGCGGCAGGTCGAGAAAGAAAACGACAACTGGATAACGACCACGGGGCACAACGCCCCGATAGGCGGCGAGCACCGCCCCCACAAAGGTCCTGTCTTTCACATGGCGGCCGTTCACGTACAGATACAGACCGCTGTTGTTGGAGCGATGGAGCGACGGCTCAGACACCAGCCCCTCGGCGCGAAGCGAACCGTCCTCGACGGCCATGTCCCGCAACTTCGCCGCTGTCGAGCGCCCCACAATGCCTTCTGCGCGACGCCGCAAGCTCTCGGCAGGCGCCACATCCACCAGCGTACGGCCCTCAGCATCCAGCCGGAACGACACGTGTGGATGGGCCATGGCGATGCGATGGACGACGTCGACGACGTGGGCCATTTCCGTCCGAGTGGACCGCAAGAACTTGAGGCGAACCGGAGTATTGAAAAAGAGTCGCCGAACCCGTACCTCCGTGCCACCAGGGTTGGGAGCGTCGGCCACATCCTTGAGCACTCCGCCATCCAACACCACCCGCGTCCCCACCTCATCGGAGCCGACTCCGGTCAACAACTCCAGACGACTGATCTCCGCGATGGAGGAGAGGGCCTCTCCACGAAAACCCAGGGTTTCAATGGCGTCCAGGTCATCGTCTGTACGAATCTTGGAGGTAGCGTGCCGCTCCAAGGCGAGGAGAGCATCATCTCGCCCCATGCCGCAGCCATCGTCGCTGATCCGCAGCAGCGCACGACCTCCCCCCTCGACCTCCACCTCCACTCGCGACGCGCCGGCATCGACCGCATTCTCGACCAACTCCTTGACCACAGAGGCCGGTCGCTCGATCACCTCGCCCGCTGCGATTCGATTGATTAGAGAATCGGAGAGGACGTGGATCCGAGTCGCGCCCGAGTCCTCTGCAGGTACGTTGGACGGCGCCCTCACTTGGTGTGCTCCGGCCTGGCAAGCAAGGCGAGCACTCTATGGCGCTCAGACTCCAGCCCCGCCCCACCGAGCAGGGCTGCAGTGAACCGCTTGGCTAGCTCTACCCCCGGCTGATCGAAGGGGTCAATGCCCCAACTCAAGCCAAGCAGTGCGACCGCTGTTTCGTAGAGGACGAAGAGCTCGCCCAGGGCATGGGCATCAACCTTGGGGATCGACAGCTCGACAACCGGCAGGCCGCCCTCGATCAGAGCAGCCGTCGTGCCACGGCACTGCGCATCCAGCAAGCCAGCGAGGCCCAATTCGCCGAGCCAGGGAGCGAGGTGCATTGCTGGCCCGGTGCCGGCATCCTGGGACATACTACCTCCCAAGTCACCTATCCGAGCCACCGTAAAGACACTGTTGCGGGGCCCCTCGGTCCACAGCTGCAGCTGGGAGTGCTGGTCCGCCGGGCCACGCCCCACCACCGGCACCAAGCCGTGGGCAACTCCATCGGCATCCCGCTTGCCCAGAGACTCGGACACAAGCTGACGAAACCAGCGTCCAAACGGACCTAGCTGGTCGCCATAGATGAGCAAGGTTGAGAGCGGGGCGTGCGCAACCCACGCGTCATGAACGGCAGCCCACTGCCACGACGGGTTGGAGTTCAGGTCCTCCACCTGCACCCGAGCCTTCATGGCATCGGCTCCTTGCCTCAGCTGCGCACAGTTCACGCCCATGTAGGCGGCAGGTAGCTGCCCAACCGCTGTCAGGACCGAGAAGCGTCCCCCCACGTGCCCGGGTACAGGGAGGGTGGAGATGCCGTGCTCGGATGCAAAACCTCCCAAGAGGCTCTCGCCAGACTCGGTGACAACCGCGACACGGGAGGACCAGAGTTCCCCCACCGAATCGCGAAGCCAGGAAGTAAGCACTCGAACCAGGGCCAAAGCCTCGACAGTGCTCCCTGACTTGGAGATAGCTACAACGGCAGTACGTCGCGGGTTCAGCCGACCACACACTTCCCGAACAACCGACGGGTCGACAGTGTCTAACACCTCCACTCGCCGAGAGGACGAAGCGCTCGTCTCCTGGGTCAACGCCGCCGCGATCGTTCGTGCGCCGAGGGCAGAGCCCCCCATACCGACCACCAGGAGCGTGTCCGTCTCCTGCCCGAGGCGCTCCGCCAACTGCTCAGCCTCCACACTCGCCCAGCCCTCCCAGTCCAGGGAGAGAAACCCGGAACCGGCCGCAGTGCCGTCGTGGAGTTGTTTGTGGGCAGCGGTGATGCGGTCCACGCAGGCTTCGACATCGGCCCAAGCGACGGCCAAAGGTCGGGCCTGATCCGGGGACTGTCCTTCGCGTACTGCTCGCGAGATGTCGAGGCTGACCGCACCAGCTTCTGTGGCTTCGCATTTGGGTTCCATGGGCACTCCGGCGCCGGATTATAGGCGGGTCGTCTGGGCAGTGGGGCTGGTGCTCTGCTCGGGACCTTCGGTATCGTACCGATGAACCACCTGGGTCATCCTTGCTCCAATCCCTCCCCCGCTCCTCTTCCATCGACTCCCGCGCGGCTGTGGCCCTCGCGCTCTCTGTGCTTCTGTCCATACTCTGGGCTTCACCAGTTCGGGCTCAAAGCGGCCAAACACGCTCCGTAAAGTTGAGTGATGGGCGGGTGCTCTTGGGGCTTGTCCTCGAGTCCACGGCGGAAGGGATGATGCTCGAAGTGCCCCAAGGCACCGTTCTCGTTCGGTACGAGGCCTTGGTCGAAATCGGTGTTGTCCCGGACTCTGAGCTTCAACAGCAGGGCAGCGTCAGGATTGGCATTGCTCCTGTGGCGGCTCCCTTGGGCACCGACGAGGACCTGAGAGCGCAGCTCGATGCGCTGCTGGCTGAAGCCGTGGCGCTCATTCCCTCGACAACCGTGCTGTCGTCCGAGTCCTGGCTCGAGGACCTGGGCCCAGAGGCTAGCGCTCTGCAGGCCTGCCAAGGTGACCTGCGCTGCGCACGACGATATGCCGCGGGAAGGGACCTCGTGTACGTGCTGGTTCCCACCGTCACTGGGCTGGACTCGGCGGGGCCGCGCTTGGGTCTGACCGCGGTAGTCGCCAGCACAGGCACGACAATCTCAGCTGGCGCGACGCCCCTGATCCTCCGAGAGCAGGATCCGGCTCGTGTGGACCCCGCCAACTCGGGTCAGGGCGTTCTCGAAGCCGCCTTCGCCGCACTGGCCATTCAACCAACCATCGACCTCAGCGAACAAATCGCCCGAGCCTTCCCGCGTCCGAAAGTGCTGGGAGCCGTCGTAGCCTCAGAGCCCGTCGCAGAACAAGCCCCGACTCCTACGGAGGTCGAGACCAAAGACACTGTAGAAGATGAACAGGGGGCTGCTGCCGACAGCAACGAGGGCCAGGAAGCGGAACAGCAAGCGCAAGAGCCCGCTGCCGAGAGCGAGGATGGCCAGGAAGCCGTAGCAGATGCTGCGGTATCCCCTGATGAGAGCGACGAAGCTCAACAAGGTGAGCAGAGTGAAGACGAGGAAGCAGCACAGGCGGCGGCCACACAGAGCACAGCGAGCGCCAGTGACGACGATGTCCCGGCCGAGGAGCCTGTGGCCGTAGCAACCCAGCCTCTCGCAGCCGCTGACGACGAGAGCAGCCCTGGAGAGTCGTCCGCCGAGGGCGCAGTAGAGGCCGAGACCGCAGCGAGCAGCGACGAGCCTGCTGATGCTGCGAAGAGTGCCGATGCCGATCCCTCCATGCCATCCACCGAACCAAGCGAGGCTACAGCAGGAGAGGATGCAACGGTTCGGAACAACGACGCCGAGGGGACCCATGAAGAAGGGGCTCAGGCGATGGAAGCAGGGGCGCAAGGCAGCAGCACTGAATCCGCTGCAGTCGCACACTCTGATGGGGTAGACGGAGCGGAGGAGACCGAAGTGGCTGACGAGGCTGGCGAGGGCGAGACGACAGCTGTGGCGTCGTCCGCCGAGCCTGAGGCTGCGCCAGTTGATGCATTGCAGACTCGGCCGATTGCATCTCCCCGAGGCACCAGGGTGCCCCTGAGCCGCAAGAAGAGTATCGCCATGGGTTTCTTGCCGGTACCTGGACTCCCGTCGGCGCTGGCGGGGGACATCCCCGGCTTTGTCGTCGCGGTGGCCGGCACCGTTGGTGCCAGCTGGGCCACCATCTACCTCGTGGGGCGGGTGGCTCCCACGGCTGGTGCGTTCTGGGCTCCCAGCATCATCACCCCCTATGCCATCAATGTGGCCTTCAATCAGGTCTGTGGGGCGGTGTCGTTGAAGGTCAAGGCGAAGGCCTCCACGGGCCCCTCCGCCCAAAACGACGACGCGAACACCCCGGCGGCCACCTCCGTGACCGAGCCGCTGATCACAACCGCACCCGGCCCATTGGTGGGGCCAGGTGGGGATGGGCGCCTCCAGATCTCAGGCGCGGGAATCTTCTTGACCGGCAGCTTCTAAGCCCAACCAGCCGCAACATCGGAAGGTCTCAGCGGATGCCTCTTGCCCCTCGAACCCGAGGGGGGCTACTGAGGCAGCTTGAAGAAGTGCGTAATGGAGCCGCCGTCTTCGTCGAGCTTGACGTCCAGGATCTCGGTGTAGGGCTCCTTGCCCTCAACCTCCAGCCGAAACGTGTGCTTGCCGGCAGAGATGGAGACCGCCAGTGGGGTCACCCCCTTCTTGGACCCATCGATGAACAAGACGGCCGGACCGGGTGTGACGACGTTCATGGTTCCGGTCACGACCCGCTTCAGGTTCTCTAGGACCACATCGAGAGAGATGGTCTTCGTCCCCACAACCTTTAGCACGCGCGTATGGGTGGCGAAGCCGGGATGCTCGACACGAATCTCGTGATCGCCATAGGCCAGCTTGACCGAGAGGGGCGCCTTGCCACGCGCCTTCCCATCGATGGCCACGCGCGCACCGGCAGGCTGGGAGCTAATGGCGACCGTCCCCTGCATCGCTGGGGCCGCACCCCAGGGATTGGCTGGATCTACTGCGGCCGTAGCGCTCCCAGAAGAGGCCGGCGCCGAAGACGAGCTCCCGGAGGCTGTCCACGGGTTGGACGAGGCCCCAGCGCCTCGGTCAGGGGCCGTACCCGCGTCAAAGGGAGGCGGGGGGGCTCCGTCCGATGACTTGGCGGGCTTCTTGGTCGCGCGCGGGGCGCTCCTCTTCTGACGCTGCTGTGCTGCTCGGGCCTGCTTCTCAGCCTCTGCTGGCTTCCTGGTTGATCTTTCGCGGTCCCTGTCCTGAGTCTCCCTGGCCTCCTCGCTAGAACTCCTTGCTGAAGAGCCAGGCTCTGCTGGTGGTTTGTCTCCAGCCACCGAGTTCTCTGAGACACCATCGCCAGAACGACCCTCTTCATCTGCGGCTCCCTGGGCCGAAGACTCATCACCCGACGAACCGACCGCATCTTGATCAGCCCCAGCCTCCGGTGGACTCGTGGGTTCAGCATCTGCCGGACTCGCGCTGGTCGTACTGGCCTCCTCGCCCCCATCGGGGCCAGCTCCACCTGAACCGACAGTCGATGGCGATGCGGATGTGCCCGATGGAAGCCCGGGAGCCCCGGAAGCCTCGACGCCCTCGCTGTCACCGCCCAGAAAGGACTGGGCCTGCCAAAGACCGATGACGCCGACCAGTACCGCGGCCACAAGGGCAAGCTTCTTGCCAACCCCGCTGCTAGTCCCGGCAAACTCTTCGTCATCATCCTCGTAGACGGACGACTCCAACACATCCGCGTGGGTACTCTCAGCGGCCGCTGGAAATGCCTCCTCCTCGCTGTCTTCACCCAACTGAGGAGCCGGCAGCGGCTCTTCGTCCAACTCGTCTCCTTCGAACACATCAGCCGAGACCGACGGCTCGGGCCCATCCAAATGCCCCTCATCAGCCGGCTCTGGCTCTGCTCCGCTGGGGGTAGCGACCAGGACCTCGTTCGATTGGGGCAGGTCTACGGGGTCGGGGAGGTCGGTCGGGTCGGGCAGGTCGGTCGGGTCGGGCAGGTCGGCCGAATCGGGCAGGTCGGCCGGGTCTTGCCCCGGAGCCCCCCCCACGGTCAGCGAGGCCGGCACCGTAGGAGCGGAGTCCTCCAGCGTGGGCATCGTCATGCTCATTGCGTCCGGCGGGTCCAGGTCATCGGGGGACGGCTGATCATCGGCGAGCGGCTGGTCATCATCAGCCGTACCCTCGAAGTCCTCATCAGTCGCTGTGTTCTCGGTGTCCTCGAACCCCTCTTCAGCCAAGTCGAGAGGAGCACCGTCCTTGAAGCAAAAGTCGACTGAGTCGTCGTACTGGGACTGGCAGATTGGGCAGAGCTTCATCAATGCCTCAAGCGCTTCAACAGAGAAAAGTTCCGCGGGGCGACGTGACCACCCATCACAGTTAGGGCCGGGTAATTATAGGGACCAGTGCCAGCTACGCCAGTCGGTGCCCCTCTTCACTTTCTACGACTGGCTCGCATGCGGGCCCCGCCTTTCCCTTGCTGGGCTCCAGACCATCCCCTACAGTGCGCTGGTCCCGCACGAGCGAATCAACCCGGGAGCCTTCATGCCGATGCTGCCTCGCTCAATGGCTGCGCTCCTCTTCCTGGGTCTTGTCAGTTCGCCGTGGACCGCCCTCGCTCAGGACTACCTAGCGCCGGGGCTGCCCATCGAAGAGGGCATCGGAATCGACCTGACCGAGCAGGGAATTGAGAGCGTCCTCGATCTGGGCAGCGGCATGCTCCCGCCAGATCTGGTGATCGGATCCATCCCCCCGCAGGATGTGGACATTATCGGCTGCCCACACTCCATCTCACTGGACAACCTGGTGATCCACACCGAGGTGCACAGCGTTGGCGTCGATGCGACCGAACAAGACTTGCAGATCATCATCAACATGGACCTGTGGCTCAACGGACCGCCCGGAGAGACGGCCCCTGACACTGAAACGGACGACGACGACACCGGCGACGACGACGACTCTGGCGACGACGACGACTCCGGCGACGACGACGACTCCGGTGACGACGACGACTCGGCTGACGACGAACTGGCGGTGCCCCTCGGGCCCGCGACCTTCACCTGGGCTACCGAAGACGGTGGCAGCTTCTTGTGTTTTCTCGACTACAGCTACAGCTGCCTGATCCACTCCGAACCCGCCAACATGACCCTGAACGTCCCGATCAGCCTCCGCACACACGACGATGGCGGAGCGCCTCTGTTCAACGACGACGGTGATCCCTACGTCGACGTGGCCATCGATGGAGAAGACATCGGAAACCAGATCAGTTCGGGGCTGCAAGGGCACCTGACCGTCTCGGGCTGCCTGGTAGGAGACATCAACGACTTTCTGCTGGGGGCTCCGCTCGACCTCGCGATCAGCCTCGCGGCAAGTCAGATCAGCGCTCAGATCAGCTCACTGGAGACCGCGATCGAAGACGCTCTGGGGGCGCTGTGGGTGCAGGGGTCTGCGCCTGTACTCGACACCGAGCTCACCTATGACCTACATCCCACCGCCATTGAGCACGAAGAGGAAGGACTGCGGATCGTCATGGGGGGCCTCCTCACCGCAGAAGAGGCCCCGTGCATCGCTGAGTCGGAGGTGGAGGGCTCTCTACTGACCGTCACGGACATGCCCGCCATGAGCGCAACCGTGCCCAACACCTTGGACGAATACCACGCGGGCATCCTGCTCTCGGACGACTTCACCAACCAGGCGCTGTACGCGGTCTGGCGGGGCGGGGTCATGTGCTTCGCAGTAGCAGACTTGGGCGACTCAGCCCTCAGCACAAGCTACCTCGGCCTACTGCTGGGTCTCGACAGCCAAGAGCGGCTCGACGAGCTGCTCTTCCTGGGCGAGGTCCCCATGATGATCCGGACGGTCCCCGAGGTGCCCCCCCAAGTGACCTTCGACGGCGACCACGACATCAACATCATCGTGGAAGGACTGGGGATCGAGTTCTATCCCATGATGCAGGACCGCTTTACTCGGCTGGCAACGGTCGCCATCGACGTCACCGCAGGCGTCGATCTGGAGATCGACCCAACGGGCGCGCTCGCCATCGATCTCCACCTGGACACCGACCACCTCAACCCCCGAGTCACCTACAACGAGATTGCCCCCGACCTGAACGAACTCTTGGAGTCCAACTTCGGGGGGTTCCTGGGTGTCATCATCGACACCGTCGGGGGCTCGCTCCTCGAGGGAATGACCATCGGAATGCCCACCTTCAATGGGCTGGGTCTCACAGCTCTAGACCTGGAGGCATTGGGATCGAGTCCGACCCTGTTGGACTTCCTCGGCACCTATGCGCTGCTGGGCCAAACCACAGGTGGGGAGAGCTCGGGCGGCTGTGACGGCTGCGCCGACTCGGCCGGCTGTGGTGCTGATGGCTGCGCAGCCGGCGGCCTCGGAGACGAAAGCGGCTGCGGTGGCGAAGGAGGCTGCGGCATCGACGGGTGCGGCG
>PBPL01000056.1 GCA_002724675.1 Deltaproteobacteria bacterium
TTCGACCAGGCCGAGGACTTCTTCGTCCTCGAGCATCCGGTTGCTGTCCTTTGCAGCTTCGAACACAGCCGTGACCAGGTTCTCGTCCACTTCGAAGCCCCGCTGGCGCAACCAGAACTCGATGTTGCTACGCCCGCCCATGGGTCCCACTTCGATGACTTGCTTGAGTCCGAACATTCCTGCTGGAACTCCCGAATAGACCTGATCAGCTAGGTCCTCGTCACCCTTGTTGATGGCCTTGATGATTGCCGCTGCGTGCACACCGGTTCCCGTCCTGAAGGCGTCTCGCCCAAAGACTGGGTAGTTGAACGGCAGAGGGGTTCCTGTTGCCCTAGCACCTAACTCGGCGTACTCGCGAAGTGCAGAGAGGTCTCCGTCCCACTGCACACCCAGGAGGCGCATGTTGACGAGCAGGAGATCGATCTGGGTGTTTCCGACACGCTCACCCACGCCGAGGATCGTGCCGTGGACCCGCTTGGCTCCCGCACGAGCCGCTGCGATCGCGTTGACGAGCCCCAAGCCGCGGTCATTGTGGCCGTGCCAGTCAATGATGGTGTCGGGATATCCAAGTTCTCGTACGGTCTGTTGAACCCAACCGAGAATGTTGCGCACGCCATCGGGTGTTGCGTGGCCCACGGTGTCGCAGATGCAGAGCCCCTTCGCCCCTTCTCCAAGCGCCACCTCGAAGAGTTTCTTGAGTGTCTCGGGGGTGGAGCGGACAGTGTCCTCGGTGACAAAAGTGCAAGGCATGCCGCCTTCGACCGCCAGCTTCACCGCATCCCGAGTCAGGGTTGTCATGCGCTCCAGGTCCCAACCCTCGGCAAACTGTCGAATGGGTGAGGAGCCCAGGAAGGCCATCACCTCGATGGGCACGCCGACTTCCTGGGAGATGGCGATGATGGGCTTGATGTCGTTGGGGTGGGTCCGGGCAGCACAGGTGAGATTGATTCGCAGCTTTTGGTCTCGTGCAAAGGTCGCTAGGTGCTTGACGTCAGCGACGGCTCTCGGGCCAGCGCCCGGGAGGCCGATGTCTGTGTGCTGGATGCCGCACTTGTCCTGTAGAAGAAGCACACGCTCCTTCTCTTCGATGGCCGGATCGGTCGCTGATGGGGACTGAATCCCATCTCGGAGGCTCTCGTCGTAGAACTCAAGCCCTTCTCTCCAGCCATCCACTGCGGAGGCTTCCGTGTTCCAGTCGTGAATTACCTTGTTGGGCTCCATCAGGCTTTCCTCACTGGGACTCGACGATGACTGTGATTCCTTGACCACCGCCGATACAGGCGGTGCCAAGACCATAGCGTCCGCCGCGCCGCTGGAGTTCATGAATCAGGTGCAGGGTGATTCTCGTTCCTGTGCAGGCTAGGGGGTGGCCCACCGCGATGGCCCCACCATTGACGTTGGTTCGGTCCCGGTCCAATTCGAGTTCCTTCTCTACCGCAAGATACTGAGGAGCAAAGGCCTCGTTGACTTCGACTAGGTCCATGTCCCCCATGGACAGGCCGGCAGCCTCTAGGGCCTTGCGGCTGGCTGGTGCGGGCCCGATTCCCATGATCGTCGGGTCGCAGCCCGAGATGCCCCAGGCAACGAGGCGGGCCATGGGCTTCCAACCACGCTCTTGGGCAATTCGAGCGGTGCTCAGCACGACCGCGGCCGCGCCGTCACAAATGCCCGATGCGTTGCCCGCAGTCACTAGCCCGTCCTTCTGGAAGACGGGCCTTAGGGCTGTCATTTGTTCCAAGCGCGCATCCCGCCTGGGGTGTTCATCCTGGTCGAATGCAATCTCTTCGCGACGCTTACGTACAGGGACGGGCACGATCTCATCCTTGAACTTCCCTTCGCTCTCGGCTGTTGCGTACGCGGTCTGGGAACGCAAGGCGAACTCATCGCATTGCTCTCGGGTGATGCCGTACTTGGCTCCTAGTTTCTCAGCGGTCTCGGCCATCTTCAGGTCGGCTTGAGGGTCGTAGAGGGAGTCCCAGAGGGTGTCCGCCAGCTCATCCTTCTTGCCGAACGGCACGCCCCAGCGGACGTTCCGAGCAACGAATGGGGCCTGAGACATGGACTCTGTCCCCCCCGCTAGGACGACGTCAGCCTGGCCCAGAATGAGCTGCTCGGCTCCGGTCACTATGCTCTGGAAGCCAGAGCCACAAAGCCGGTTTAGGGTCAGTGCCGGCGAACTCGCGGGTACACCTGCACGCAGGCCAACATGTCGCGCCAGGTAGATGGCGTCAGCGCTCGTTTGCTGGGCGTTCCCAAAGATGACTTGGTCGATGTCGTCCGCTGACACACCGGCAGCGTCTAGGGCCCCTTTACTCGCGACGACCGCGAGGTCCGTGGCACTGTGCTTTTTCAGCGTGCCGCCAAATGCCCCAAAAGGGGTTCGAACACCAGAAAGAAAGACGACATCCTCATTTACGACCTTCATGACACCAACTCCTGTTTTCACGATTCCCCCATCTGCGTCCATGCGATGGGGCTCCTTCGGGCAATGACAGGCCTGACCCGTGCCGCTGCGGAGCTTGCTGTTCAGCTTCGTGAGGCTGACAGCTTGCTCGAGCCGGAAGGCTGCGTATTCTAGGCGCGCGCCTGTGAGCCATCAAGCGGCATGGGCGGCTTGCCGGATCTGGGCGTGGGCGTAATCCGAATCAAGAAGCGAGGTCGGGAGTTCCGAGCAACCCGAATGGGTACGCTCAGGGAGTTGGTTCGTCGAGGTCTCTTGTTGCCGGAAGATCCGGTGTCTCTCGAAGGAGATGACTTCAAGCCAGCAGGGGAGATCGCGGCACTTATGAGCACCTTTGATGAGCTGGGCACGATTTCAGTTTCGGACGATGATCCCTGGCGTCACTGGTCAGAGGACAGCCTGGATTCTGGTGAGTGGGAGGCTGAGGAAGACCATGTCCTGACGTCTTTTCTCGACGCTATCGCGGCCGAGCCGACGCCCTTGCGTGTTCCGGCTCTGAGGCCGGAGGACTCGACTCCTCCACCGGATGTTTTGACTCCTCTTTCTCCCGCCGTCTCCAAGAAAACGAGCGCTTCCCCGCGACCGGAGGATTCGGATCCGGCGGCATTTCCGGGGTCGTTGTCGGCTGTGGCCTCAGAGCCAGAGCCCTCGCCAGAGCCAGAGCTCGAGCCCTCGCCAGAGCTTAAGACCGCGCCTGCGCTCGAGCCCGCGCCCGAGTCAGAGCCCATGGCGGCGCAGGCCTCCGGGTCAGACTCTGAGCGTGAGCCGCCTTCTTCGACGTTGACGGATCCGGGTCGGCCGCAGGCGGCAAGTATTGCTCCCAAGAATCAGGGAGAGACCTCGCCACAAACACTTCCGGTGTCTTTTGCATCCTGGCTGGAGAAGACTGGTTCCGATGCGGATCGCAAGTGGCTGAAGGGGTTTGGGCGGCACGAGGAGGCGGTGGTTCTCAAGGCCCCCCCCAAGCCGACTCCTGGCTTCTCTTTGTCCAGGGTGGTCGTGGTACTCCTGATCGGAGTTGCCGTCCTCGGTTCGTATCGCTTCTACATCCGCACCGGTGCGCTTGATTCGTTCCCCGTCGAGGATGAGCTTGGTGTCCCGGGCGCCCCGGACTCCGTGTCCAGTGAGACGACTGGGGTCACGCCTCCCTCCGATACGGTTGCAGAGCCTCCGTCGTCCGAAGATGCAAACCGCTTGTTTCGGGCGAAGGCCCTTCGCCTTCGGAACAAGGTTGTAGGGAACATCGTGCCTTTTTCGAATGCTCAGATGATGGAGGACAGTCTGTTTAAGGAGTTTCAGAATCTGGGGGTCCGACCGGTGCAGATCAAAGTGGACGCTCTCCGCGTACGGGGCTCCAAAGATCGGGATGATCAGCGCCCAGTTCAGGCCGATGTAGTTGTGGAGTTGGCGGGAATTCGTGACAAGGATGCCGAGCGTCGACTTGCGCTGGTGGAAGAACGACTCCTCACGACTGCATTTGTCTTGGGCAAGTACGCGACGCAGGGCAAGGTTGAGCTCAACGCCGTTCGCATCGAGATCCGAGAGCCCACCCCTTGGTCTGAGACGTACGAGGGGCGAAATCTAGCCGGCCTGTGGACGGGCCGGATTCTCCCCGAGAACCTCTTCTTGAGCGAGCAGTAATCCATGTTGTCAATGCCTCTTGTTGTTGTGCTCCTGGCGGTGGGCGCCGCCCTCCTTGTGTTCCTCTTCAAGCGCTCCCGGGCCGTACCTGGTTCGGTTGAAGAAGGGGCTGAACAACTCCCGAACGCGGCAGGTTCGGCCGCTTTCGTTCAGGTCGACGAGGGAGCCCCGCAGGGCGGCGCTCGACGCCTGACTGAGGGCCTAGCCAAGACCCGAGGGCTCCTTGTGGAGCGACTGGATGCGCTGCTTCACGGGCGTCGCACGATCGACGAAGACTTGTGGAAGCAATTGGAGGAGGTGCTGATCACCTCGGATGTGGGTGTGCGGACTGCTACGCATCTGCTCGAGCAGTTGCGGTCCACCGTTGATCGCGATGCTCTGGATGATCCAGCGCGGCTGCGCTCGCAGCTCCGAGCGAACCTTCAGGACTTGCTTCTGTCACGCCGGGGAACTCTGACCGAGCCTGAGGCCGATAGCGGGCCCGTAGTCTGGGTGGTCGTCGGGGTGAATGGGGCGGGCAAGACGACCACGATTGGCAAGCTTGCTTCGAGGTATGTGTCCCGGGGAAATTCGGTGATTCTGGGGGCGGGTGATACCTACCGAGCTGCCGCAATCGATCAACTGGAGATCTGGGGTAATCGGGCTGGGGCAGCGGTGGTCCGTCACGAGGAGGGCTCCGATCCGGCCGCTGTGGCGCACGACGCCGTGACAGCAGGGGTTGCGCGAGGGGCAGACTTGGTCATCTGCGACACGGCTGGCCGCCTCCATACCAAGGGCGAGCTGATGGCGGAGCTGTCGAAGGTTGCTCGAGTGACTTCTAAGGTGTTGGAAGGGGCCCCCCACGAAGTGCTCCTCGTGCTCGACGCAACCAATGGTCAGAATGCTCTCGCCCAGGCTCGCGAGTTCGCTGCTGCTGTTGGTGTCACTGGGATCGCGCTCACCAAGTTGGATGGAACTGCGAGGGGCGGAATGATCGTGGGTATCGCTCATGAGTTCGACATACCCGTCAAGTTGATCGGTGTGGGTGAAGGGATCGAGGACCTACGAGACTTTGAGCCCGATCTCTTCTTGAGCGCCTTGTTCGATGAGTCTAGTGAGGGGTTTGGACGCGGGAGTAGCTCGCGCGATGCATCCATTGAGCATGCGGTGGTTGATGGCGCTCGAGATCCCGAGGTCGCGCCCCCGGTCTGACCCACTGGGGTTCGTTGACTGCCCGTGGAGCCGGATCTAGAGTTGCCAGGTCAACAAAACGCCTACTCTTGGCCTGCCCTTGCAGCGCCAGGAAGACCCTTCGGAGCGGCGATGGGCGTCGTTCAGATCGAGATCCTAGGACGTGTTTACGCTCTCACGAGCGATAGACCCCCTGAGCACCTGCAGGCGGTGTCCGCTTTTGTGGATCGACGGCTCCGCGAGATTGCGGGTGGACGGCCCGATACCGTTCGCCGTGATCACGCAATTCTCGCTGCACTGAATATCGCTTCCGAGTTGTTTCTGTTGCGAGACAGTGGAGAAAAGCTGGCCGAGTCCCTGGATGCCCGCCTCTGTGAGGTGATGGAGCTCATTGAGCAGACGATCGACAGGGATGAGGAAGAGGGAGCTGGCGGCTCTTCGGGCTCCTCCTCGCCGCCGAACGGAGCCCGTCCGAGCTGAAGGGAATTAGGCTCAACCGCTACGGAGTTCGCCCAGTTCATTCGGGGGAATTGGGTGAGGGAGCGATCGCGTGGGGTCACTGGAACTAGTCCTGGCTGGGGTGGCTGCGGGACTGACTCTCCTCTGTGTTTTTCTTTTTCGTCGTAGTGCGGCCGCCAGCGCAACTGCGATGGTGGCTGAACAGGAGTCTCAGGCTCTTCGTCGTCAGTTCGACCTTGAGGTCGAAAAGATGGGAAGTGCTGCGGAACTGCGTGTTCATGAGGCGGCAGCGGCTGCTCGGAAGGATCTTGAAGAGGAGGGGCGCGAGGCCCGGCGCCGCCACGAAGAGGCTCAGGCCCGTAGCCGAGAGCGCGACCGTGACCTGGATCGTCGGGCGGAGCGTCTAGAGAGGAGAACCACCGACCTGGAGGAGCGGGAGCGGGGGGTGTTGGACCGTGAGGGGGAACTGAGCGCCCAACTCGATGAGAGTCGACGGCTTCAGGAGGATGCGGTCAAGGCGTTGGAGGAAGTCTCCGGGCTCAGTCAGGAGGAGGCTCGTGTGGCGCTGATCGAGCGCGTCGAGCAGGAGTCGAGAGACCTCGCCGCTAGGCGGGCTCAGCAAGCGGAGGACGAAGTCCGCGAGCGTTCAGAGCAGACAGCGAAGAACATCATCTCGATGGCCATTCAGCGCTATGCGGGCGAGTACATCTGCGAGCGGACCGTCTCCGTTGTCACGCTCCCCAATGACGAACTGAAGGGGAGGATCATCGGTCGTGAGGGCCGCAATATTCGAGCTCTAGAGGCGGCTACGGGCGTTGACTTCATCATCGATGATACGCCCGGCACCATCATCATCTCGGCCTTCAATCCGATCCGGAGGGAGGTTGCAAAGGCCACCTTGGAGACGTTGCTCGAGGATGGCCGCATTCACCCCACGCGGGTCGAGTCGGTGGTGCGTAAGGCAGAGGAGGAGTTTCACAAGGTGATCAAGGCGGCTGGTGAGGAGGCCGCTAAGGAGGTGGGAGTCTCGGGCGTCCACCCCGAGATCCTCAAGCTGTTGGGAGCGCTGAAGTACCGCACGTCTTATGGGCAGAACCAGTGGCAGCACGCGATTGAGGTTGCTTTCCTTGCGGGGATGATGGCGGACGAGTTGGGTCTGGATGTGAAGCTGGCCAAGAGAGCGGGCCTTCTGCACGACATCGGCAAGGTGATGGATCAGACGGCGGAGGGCTCGCATGCCCTGATTGGTGCTGAGTTCGCCCGTACCCATGGTGAGGGTGTGGAGGTGGTGAATGCGATAGCAGCCCATCACGAAGAGGTGCCTCAGGACACGATCTACGCGGTCTTGGCCCAGGCGGCAGATGCCATGTCGGGGGCGCGGCCGGGGGCTCGAGGGGAGATGATGGCAACCTACACGCAGCGCCTGAGCGACCTGGAGCGCATCAGTAATTCGTTCCCGGGAGTCTCTCGCTCCTATGCGGTACAAGCTGGCAGAGAGGTGCGTGTGCTCGTTGAGAACGCGTCGGTGACTGATGAAGAGGTGGTCACATTGTCTCGTGGGATCGCCCAGAAGATTGAAGCGGAGATGGCGTACCCCGGTCAGATCAAGGTGACGGTGATTCGTGAAACTCGAGTGGTTCAGTACGCCAGGTGACGAGCCTGGCGCTTCTTAGTTGGGACAAGAGATGAAGATTCTGTGCATTGGCGACATCTTCGGGCGTCCAGGGCGGCGGGCGGTGCGCGCCTGTCTCGATGAAATCGTGGACAAGCACGACGTGTCCCTTGTCATTGCCAACGCTGAAAACGCTGCGGGTGGTTTTGGTCTTACCCCTTCCATCGCCGACGAGTTGTTTGGCTATGGGATTCATGTCCTGACGGGAGGCAACCACACTTGGGACAAGCGGGAAGTTGGCGAGCTGCTCGAAGACAACGAGCGCGTGCTGCGCCCTCACAATTACCCACGGGAGAATCCCGGCTCCGGGATGACAATCATCGAGGTCGATGACGCCAAGGTCGCTGTCTTGAATCTACAGGGCCGTATCTTCATGCCGACGATTGATTGTCCGTTTCAGGCCGTTGATAGGCTGATCGATGCGGTTCAGGATGAGGCCGATCTCATTGTGGTCGACCTTCATGCTGAGGCGACATCAGAGAAGATGGCGATGGCGTGGCATCTAGATGGTCGCGCGACAGTCCTGGTTGGTACGCACACCCACGTACAGACCGCAGATGAGCAGGTCTTCCCAAAGGGCTTGGCTTACATGTCGGATCTGGGAATGACCGGTCCCCATCGCAGCATCATCGGGGTTCGAGTGGAACAGAGCCTGGGTCGATTTCTCAACGGCCGGCCATCGCGCTTCGAGGCGGCCACGGGTGATGTTCGGTTCCATGGTCTCGTCATTGATGCTGATGAGCGCAGCGGACGGGCTAGGTCCGTCTGTCGAATCCAGGTGCATCTAGGCGAAACTTGATCTCCCAGCGCGCGTTCAGGCCCCGTTTTGTCGGTAACATTAGAAGCCTCTACTGCCGTCGTAACAGACGTTCAGGGTGACATTCGTGCTTCGAGTTGGGCGCATGCGCCAGAAAAAAGCAAAAGTCGGCCTTGACGACCCAGGGCTCCGCGAATATCTTCCGCGCTCGCCTCGACCCCAGATTGGGATTGAGGGGCCTTCGAGATACGGAGAAAAGTAGGGAATCACGGCCGAAACGTCGTTGACCTTCCCCGCTCGCCCTCGTACCATCCTAGGTCGCCCGTCTACGGACAGGCCCGGTGCGCTCCTTGAGGGCACCTTTCCCTTCGGGGTTGGTCTTTGAAAACTGAATAGTGACCCGCTCAAATTTGAGCGAGCCCTTGAATATAAAAGTGAATAGAGCATGCGAGTCTTCGGACTCGCTCGTTTTGAACTGGAGAGTTTGATCCTGGCTCAGAACGAACGCTAGCGGCGGGCTTAACACATGCAAGTCGAACGAACGAACCAACTTCGGTTGGTAAGTGAGTGGCGCACGGGTGAGTAACACGTAGGTAACGTGTCCCGGAACGGGGGATAACAGGCCGAAAGGCCTGCTAATACCGCATAAGACCCCAGCATCTTCGGATGCAGAGGTAAAAGGTGGGGATCTCTTCGGAGACCTGCCATTCCGGGAGCGGCCTGCGGCCCATTAGTTCGTAGGTGAGGTAACGGCTCACCTAGACTTTGATGGGTAGCTGGTCTGAGAGGACGATCAGCCACACTGGAACTGAGACACGGTCCAGACTCCTACGGGAGGCAGCAGTGGGGAATATTGCGCAA